>CAIXGU010000246.1 GCA_903919045.1 uncultured Eubacteriales bacterium
CGGCGCTCGTCGAGCAGCGCGGCGTTCGTCGTGAGGGTCAGGCGGATCCGCTTGCCGGTCTCCTCGGCGCGGCGCTCGCAGTAGGCGGTCAGCGATTCCACGACGGGCATGTTGAGCAGCGGCTCTCCGCCGAAGAAGTCGACGTCGAGGTTGCGGCGGCCCTGCGAGGCGCGGATCAGCCATTCGACGGCGTTGCGCCCGGTCGCCTCGTCGAGGTGCACGCGGCGCCCCGTCCCGAAGTCCCCGGTGCCGGCGAAGCAGTAGGAGCAGCGCAGGTTGCAGTCGTGGCTGGCGTGCAGGCACATCGCCTTGACGGGGGAGTCCTCGGGGTAGAGGTCCTCGACGACCGGGACCGCGTCGGCGGCGAACAGCGTGCCGGCGGCGATCAGGCGGTCGATCTCGTCGGCCGCGGCCGCGGCCTCGGGGTCGTCCGGGAGGCCGTCCGGCGGGGGGCGGAGGCCGCCGTCGCGGACGTAGGCCGCGAGGACGGCGGCGCCGAGGGCGTCGAATTCATGAAGGGAGCCGCTCTCGACGTCGAACGCGAGGTGGCGGCCCAGGAGCTCGAAGAGATGGACCAAGGGATTCCCTCCGGGAAAGAAGGAGCGGAGAGCGCACGAGGCGCCTCCGCTCCGGACCGTCGGACCGTCATCCCCGCCTGGGGGCGGGCGTCCGGACTACTTCGTGGGGTGCTCGCACTTCTGGTTCGCGACCGTGCAGCTCGTCTTGCAGGCGGACTGGCAGGAGGTCTGGCACTCGCCGCAGGCGCGGCCGTCCTTCGGGACGCGGATGGAGGAGGCGGCGATCGTCTTGACGTGGACCATATTCGGTCTCCCTTCCTCGCGGCGTCCGATCAGTCGGACAGCGGCTTCACGACCTGCTGGATCGCGCTCTTCTTGAAGGTGACGAGGGTCTTCGCGGGACCGGTGGAGAGCGTGACCTCGTCGTCCTTGATGTTGGCGACCTTGCCGACGACGCCGCCGATGGTGATCGCGTCGTCTCCGACGGCCATCGAGCTGATCAGGCTCTTGAGCGCCTTGTCCTTCTTGCGCTGGGGGCGGATCACGATCAGCCACATGACGCCGAACATCAGGGCGATCGGCAGGACGAGCCCGAGAATGGCCTGGACCGGGTCCGCGGCGGCCGCGCCGGTCGGGGTGGCGGTGGCGAGGGAGAACGTCAGGGAATGCAGCATGGGCGGTAGCCCTCCTTCTTTTCCAGCGCATCATACCATCGGGGCGAGTCCGGGCGCAAGCGGCGGGAGGCGGATGTCGGAACGGCGCGCGCCGCGCCGCCCCGGGGCTACTTCCGGCGCAGGTGGTAGCCGGTCCGCTCCAGGTATTCCGCCCGGAAGTCGAGCAGGCGGTCCTCCGCGATGGCCCGGCGGACCTGCTTCATGAGGTCGAGGAGGAACCAGAGGTTGTGGTAGGAGGCGAGGCGCAGCGCGAGCAGCTCGTTGGCCTTCACGAGGTGGCGGATGTAGCCGCGGCTGAAGTTCCGGCAGGCGTAGCAGCCGCACGCCGGGTCGAGCGGCCCGGGGTCCCGCGCGTACTTCGCGTCGCGGATGATCACGCGTCCCTGCGACGTGAGGACGGTGCCGTTGCGGCCGATGCGCGTCGGCAGGACGCAGTCGAACATGTCGATGCCGCGGACGGCGCCCTCGATCAGGTAGTCGGGCGTGCCGACCCCCATCAGGTAGCGGGGCTTGCCGGCCGGCAGGAGCGGGACGGCGGCCTCGAGCATGCGGTACATGTCCTCGGCGGGCTCGCCGACGGACAGGCCGCCGATCGCATAGCCCGGCAGGTCGAAGGCGAGGGTCTCCCGGACGCTCTGGATGCGCAGGTCGGCGTACGTGCCGCCCTGGACGATGCCGAAGAGCGCCTGGTCGTGCGGGCGGCGGTGCGCCTTCAGGCAGCGCTCGAGCCAGCGGGCGGTCCGCTCGAGGGAGCGCTTCGCGTAGGCGTGGTCGGCCGGGTGCGGCGTGCATTCGTCGAAGGCCATGGCGATGTCGGAGCCGAGGACGTTCTGGACCTCCATGGAGAGCTCGGGCGACAGGGTCTGCCTCGTGCCGTCGATATGCGAGCGGAAGTTGACGCCCTCCTCCGTGATGTGGCGGAGGTCGGACAGGCTGAAGACCTGGAACCCGCCGCTGTCGGTCAGGATCGGGCGGTCCCACGACATGAACCTGTGGAGTCCGCCGAGCGCGCCGATGGTCTCCATGCCGGGCCGCTGCCAGAGGTGGTAGGTATTGGACAGGATGATCCCCGCGTCCATCTCCTTCAGCTCGGCGGGCGACATGCCCTTCACCGTGCCCTGCGTGCCCACGGGCATGAAAGCGGGCGTGTCGAAGGAGCCGTGCGGCGTGTGGACGCGGCCGAGCCGCGCGCCGGACTGCCGGCAGACATGGAGGAGCTCGTAGCGGACGGGCGGGAGTCCGGCGGCCGGTGCGGGTGCGGGCGCGGGGGCCGGTACGGGGTCCGTCATGGGCGGGTCTCCTTCCCTTCCCCTTTCTCCGGGGCGTTCGGGGCCTCTTCATCGCGCTCGAGGAGCATCGCGTCTCCGAAGCTGAAGAATCGGTATTCGCGCTCGATCGCCTCGCGGTAGGCCGCGAGGATCCGCTCGCGCCCCGAGA
>CAIXGU010000247.1 GCA_903919045.1 uncultured Eubacteriales bacterium
TCCACGGAGGACCCGCCAGCGCGCCCTCGTCGTCGTCCTGACGGTCGCCGTGGCGCTCGGCGGCGCCGCCGTCTACGCGTTCGTCCTCGCCCGGCCCCAGTACACCGCGAACACGGTGCTCTTCGTCTGGCGCACGATCGACCCCGGCCAGGACCCCGCGATGACCTACTCCGACCTGATCTTCAACGAGAAGCTCGTGAGCGACTACCGCGAGCTGTGCAAGAGCCGCAACGTGATCTCGCAGGTGGCCGAGGCGAACGGCCTGTCGGCCTCGTCCGCCGCGGCGCTCGGCGCGAAGATCGACGTGACGACCAAGAGCAACACGCGCCTGCTGCTGATCACGGTGACCGACCAGGACCCCGTCTTCGCCGCGAACATCGCGAACTCCGTCGCGCAGGTCTTCATGAAGGTCGTCGTCGAGAAGATGGGCGCGGAGAACGTCCAGGTGATCGACACGGCGCTGATCCCGAGCGTCCCGTCGTCGCCGAACAAGCCGATGGACCTGCTGATCGGACTGGTCGCGGGTCTCGCCGCCGGCGTGGGCCTCGCCTTCCTGATCGACTTCCTGGACCGCACGGTGAAGTCGATCGAGGAGATCGAGTCGATCACCGGGAAGACGCTGCTCGGGGTCGTGCCCGAGTTCGAGACCGAGGACTAGGGGGGGCGCGCGCATGATCGACGACAGGACCCTCCAGATCGTCTCGAATCCCCGCTCGCCCGTCGCGGAGGCCTTCCGCGTGGCGCGCACCAACATCGAGTTCTCCGGCGTCGACAAGGACATGCGGACGATCCTCGTCACCTCGTCGATGAAAGGCGAGGGCAAGACGACCGTCTCCGCGAACCTGGCCGCCGCGTTCGCCCAGCTCGGCCGGCGCGTCCTGATCGTGGACGCCGACTTCCGCCGCCCGATGGTCCACATGGTCTTCGGCCTGGACAACCGGCAGGGCATCACGACGTCGCTCCTGAAGCACGGGAACCCGCTCGAGTACGTGCGGCCGACCGCCGTCCCGGGTCTCTTCGCGCTGCCGTCCGGCCCGATCCCGCCGAACCCGTCGGAGCTGCTGATGACGTCGGCGATGGCCGCCTTCCTCGAGTCGGTGAAGCCGCAGTTCGACCACATCGTCTTCGACACCCCGCCCGTGACGATCGTCACGGACGCCGCGATCCTCACCACCAAGGTCGACGGCACCGTGCTCGTCGTGCGCTCCGGCACCGTGGACCGCCGGCTGCTCAAGCGGGCGATGGCCCTGCTCGACCAGGTCAAGGCGAACATCCTCGGCGTCGTCGTCAACGGCATCAACCGGGTCAACGAGGCCTATTACTACCAGTACTACTACTACAACTACTACGGGCCCTCGTCGAAGGAGCCGTCGCGACGGAAGCGCCGCGTGCGCCGGATGAAGGGCGCTTCCTCCGAGGAGGCCGCGCCGCAGGTGCGCGAGGTCTCCGGACTCGGAACGCACGGAACCGTCGCCCCGGACGCTCCGGACCCGTCGGCGGGACGCGCGCCGCAGCGGTAGGCCGCGCCGCGGGTCGGGCCGCGGCGCCCGCCACGGCCGGGCGGCTCCGCCCGGGGAGGGCTGGATGATCGACCTCCATTCGCACGTGCTGCCGGGACTGGACGACGGCTGTCCCGATCCCGCCGCCTCCCTCGCGCTCCTGGCGCTCTACGCCGCCCAGGGCGTCACCGATGTCGTCTGCACGCCGCACCTGCCGCCCCCCGACGCTCCCGACGCTCGGCCCGAGGACTACGCCCCGTTCCTCGCGCGCCGGGACGCCGCGCTGGCCGCGCTGCGCGCCGCCGCGGCGGAGCCGTACCCCGGGATCCGACTGCATTCCGGCGCCGAGATCCTGCTCTCGTCCGGCCTCCAAGGCCTCCTCGACGCCTGCCTCCGGTCCTGCGGGCTCGCCGGCTCGACGCACCTCCTCGTGGAGACGCCCATGAACGCGCCCGGCGCGCTCCGGGCCGCCGACCGGATGCTGTTCCGCATCCAGCTCGCCGGCGCGATGCCGGTCCTCGCGCATCCCGACCGCATGAACCTCTCCCCGAACGAGCTCGACCTGCTGGCCTCCTGGGCCGTGCAGGACCGCGTGCGGCTGCTCCTCAACGCGGTCGCCCTGCTGCCGCCCGAGGCGCTCCCGCCGGAGCGCCGGGACGCGCACCGCCGCCGGAAGGCGGCCGCGGACCGCCTGCTCGACGCCGGCGCGGTCTTCGCCGTCGCTTCCGATACGCACGGTGCGACGTCGCGTCCGCCCGTGCTCGATCGCGCGCGCCGCGAGGTCGACCTCCGGTACGGAGCGCGCGCCGCCGCCCTGCTGTTCGAGGAGAACCCCCGGAGCGTCCTCGCGGAGGGGGACGCCGGCTGACGGCCGACGTCCGTCGGAAAGGAGAACCATGGACATCCTCGACATCGTCCTGATCGCGTTCCTCGCGATCTGCGCGCTCATCGGAGCGTTCCAGGGGCTGGTGCGGATCCTGTACCGGTTCGCGTCGCTCGTGGCGTCCTTCCTGGTCTTCCTGTTCGCCGCGCCGCCGATCGCGGCCTGGATGAGCCCCTGGCCGATGTTCGACGGTCCGCGCGCGGAGATCGCGCGCTTCCTGCTCGCACGCGCCGGCGGCTCCGGAGCGACGACCGCGGCGGATGCCGTGCAGGGGCTCGGGCTGCCGGAGCGCCTGCAGGCCGTCCTGCTCGCGCAGGTGCCGGACCCCGGCGCCGCCCTGAAGGACTTCGCGGACGCGCTCGCCGACCGCATCTTCCTGTTCGCGCTGACGGCCGCGGTCGGCGTCGCGCTGCTCGTCGTCGTCGGAATCGTCCTCTGGCTGCTGACCGCGGCGATCGAAGCCGGCCTCAGGAAGGCGAAGGCGCTGGACGGCGTGAACCACGCGGTCGGAGGCCTCCTCGGCCTGGCCGAGGGCGTCGTGACGGTCCTCCTCGCGCTGGCGATGCTCGCGCTCGCCGCCCCGTGGATCCCCGACGCCGTCGAGGCGGTCGGGAATTCGACCCTCGTGGCCTTCGCCTACCGCGTCAATCCGCTCCTGCTCCTCTTCCCGGGAGAGCCGATTCCGTTTGACAAGCCGGGACCCGCGTGATAGCATCACTATGCTTCTCGACGGAGCGCTTATTTTTTGTGCGACGAAGCGCGCACGCGGCAGGCGGAGGAACGGAAATGGCCAAGGCTGGAGCGAGAGAGATGATCACGCTGGCGTGCGAGGTCTGCAAGCAGCGCAACTACAACACGACCAAGAACAAGAAGAACGACCCCGAGCGCCTCGAGCTCAAGAAGTACTGCCGTTTCTGCCGCAAGCAGACGAACCACAAGGAAACCAAGTGACCGCACGCGGCGGCGAACGCACGAGGGTGGACCGACATGGCTGACAGCACGCAGAAGAAGGGCATCCTGGGATTCTTCCAGCGCATCGGCGCGAAGATCGGGAAGACGTTCCTCGATATCCGCTCCGAGCTCAAGAAGGTCGTCTGGCCGGATTGGCAGAAGCTCCGCTCGAGCACGATGACCGTCGTCCTGATCTGCCTCTTCTTCGGCGTCGTGATCTGGGTCGTGGACTTCGTCCTCGGCTCCGTGCTCGAGAGCGTCGGCTTCTTCAGCTCGAACGGCACGGTCGTCACCGCGACGCCGTCGCCGGCGCCGACCTCGGCGGTCTCCGTCACCCCGGGCGCCACGCCCACCGTCACCGTCACGGTCGCCCCGACCGCGACGCCGGCCGCCTGATCGGAGCCCGCGGATGACCGGAAGCGAAGCGATGGACCCGATCGCGAACGAAGCGCGCTGGTATGTGATCCATACCTATTCGGGCTATGAGAACAAGGTCAAGGCGACCCTCGAGCGCGTCGTCGAGAACCGCGGCATCCAGGAGCTGATCCAGGAGGTCCAGGTTCCCGAGGAGGAGCAGGTCGAGATCAAGGACGGGAAGAAGAAGACCGTCAAGCGCAAGATCTTCCCCGGCTACGTCCTCGTCAAGATGATCCTGACGGACGAGATGTGGTACATCGTGCGCAACACCCGCGGCGTCACCGGTTTCGTGGGCCCGAGCAGCAAGCCGGTCCCGCTGACGGACGAAGAGCTGACCCTGATGGGCGTCGAGACCGGCTGGGAGCCCGTCGTGGACTACACGACCGGCGACAGCGTCAAGGTGATCGCCGGCCCGCTCGAGAGCTTCATCGGCACGGTCGAGGAGATCAATCTCGAGAAGAAGAAGGTCCGGGTCCTGGTCTCGATGTTCGGGCGCGAGACGCCCGTCGAGCTCGAGCTGACCCAGATCATGCGGATCTGATCCGCGACGCACTACTTGCTTGTCGCACCCGCGAGGGTGGAACGATGAGGCGCGCGAGCGCAATACACCAGGGAGGTGGATAGCATGGCGAAGAAGGTCGTGGCGTATGTGAAGCTTCAGATACCCGCGGGCAAAGCGACGCCGGCGCCGCCGGTGGGACCTGCCCTTGGCCAGCATGGCGTGAACATCGCCATGTTCGTCAAGGAATTCAATGAACGGACGGCGAAGGACGTCGGGCTCATCATCCCGGTCGTCATCACGGTCTTCTCGGACCGGTCGTACTCGTTCATCACGAAGACTCCCCCGGTGCCGGTGCTGCTCAAGAAGGCCTGCAAGATCGAAAGCGGATCGGGCAAGCCGAACAAGGAGAAGGTCGCGAAGATCTCTCGGGCCGAGGTGATGAAGATCGCCGAGCTCAAGATGGTCGACACGAACGCGGCCAGCCTGGAGGCCTGCGCGAGCATGGTCGCCGGGACCGCCCGCAGCATGGGCATCGTCGTCGAAGACTGACGCGGAGGGAGGGGAAACCGACATGAAGAGAGGCAAGAAGTACCAGGAGTCGGCGAAGCTCATCGACCGCAGCGTCCTCAACGACGTCCCGCAGGCCGTCGAGCTCGTCCAGAAGGCCGCGAAGGCGAAGTTCGACGAGACCGTCGAGCTGCACGTCCGCCTGGGCGTCGACTCCCGCCACGCCGACCAGCAGGTCCGCGGCGCCGTCGTGCTCCCGCACGGCACCGGCCGCACCGTCCGCGTGCTCGTGTTCGCGAAGGGACCGAAGGCCGACGAGGCCCAGGCCGCCGGCGCCGACTTCGTTGGCGCGGAGGACATGGTCGCGAAGATCCAGGGCGAGAACTGGTTCGATTACGACGTCGTGATCGCGACCCCGGACATGATGGGCGTCGTCGGACGTCTCGGCAAGATCCTCGGCCCCAAGGGCCTGATGCCCAACCCGAAGGCGGGCACGGTCACGATGGACGTCGCGAAGGCGATCGCCGAGAGCAAGGCCGGAAAGATCGAGTACCGTCTCGACAAGACCAACATCATCCACTGCCCGATCGGCAAGGTCTCCTTCGGCCAGACGAAGCTCGAGGAGAACTTCCAGACGCTGATGGACGCGATCGTGAAGGCCAAGCCGGCCGCCGCGAAGGGCCAGTACCTGAAGAGCGTCACGATCACGTCGACCATGGGCCCCGGCATCCGGATCAATCCCGCCCGCCTGATGTAGGGCGGCGGCGCCCGCCTCGCGGAGGCGGCGCGGCCCGGACGTCCCCGGCCCCCTTGACAACCGAATAGCCTTCACCGAAGACAGCAGGAGCCGCAAGGCGCAAACGGGAACGCCGTCCTGCCGAGGCGAATGGCGGACCGCGACCGGCGAACGCGCCGGAACCGGACCGACCGCGTACCCCTCGGGCTCTTCGGCACGGGGGGTATTCCATTTTCGGAAGAAGGAGGAAACCGAAACATGCCGGCAAAGAAGATCCTGGAAGCCAAGCAGCAGGTCGTGAAGGGCCTCGTCGCCGAGCTCCGCAGCGCGAAGACGCTGGTGGTCGCCGACTACCGCGGCCTCACGGTGGAGC
This sequence comes from uncultured Eubacteriales bacterium, assembly GCA_903919045.1. Lineage (GTDB taxonomy): Bacteria > Bacillota > Clostridia > Saccharofermentanales > UBA5734 > CAILLO01. The sequence continues at coordinate 5,869 of CAIXGU010000247.1, forward strand.
AGGACACGAAGCTCCGCGTCGACCTCCGCAAGGCGGGCATCACCTACAAGGTCGTGAAGAACACGCTGGCGTCGATCGCCGCGAAGGACGCGGGTCTCGAGGGCCTCGCCCCGATGCTCGCCGGACCGAGCGCGATCGCCTACAGCACGACCGACGAGGTCGCTCCCGCCAAGGTCCTGAAGGAGTTCGCGGACAAGAACGACAAGTACAAGATCCGCGGCGGCGTCATGAACGGCTCGATGCTTTCGCTCGACGAAGTGAAGGCGCTGGCCGCGATCCCGCCGAAGGACGTCCTGTACGCGAAGGTCGTCTTCACGCTGATCTCCCCGATCACGAAGCTCGCGATGGTCCTCGCGGCGATCGCCGAGAAGCAGGGCGAAGGCCAGGCGCCGGCGGAGGCCCCCCAGGCCGAAGCCGCCCCGGAAGCCGCTCCCGCAGCCGAAGCCGCCACCGCAGAGACGACGACCGCCCCCGCCGCCGAAGGCTGAACCGCATTCGGGGCCCGGAACGAAGCATCCTGAGAATCCAAGGAGGAGAAAGAAATGGCCAGCGACAAGATCGCGAAGATTCTGGAAGAGGTCAAGACCCTGACCGTCATCGAGCTCAATGACCTGGTGAAGGCCCTCGAGGCCGAGTTCGGCGTGTCCGCCGCCGCGATGGCCGTGTCCGCCGCGCCCGCCGCCGGCGGTGCCGCCGCCGCCGCCCCCGTCGAGGAGCAGACCGAGTTCACCGTCATCCTCAAGGAAGCCGGCGCGAACAAGATCAACGTCATCAAGGCGGTCCGCGAGCTCACCGGCCTCGGCCTCAAGGAGGCCAAGGACCTGGTCGACACCGCGCCGAAGAACGTCAAGGAGAACATCTCCAAGGAAGACGCGACGACCATCGCGAACAAGCTCAAGGAAGCCGGCGCCGTCGTCGAGGTCAAGTAGGACCTCGACCCTGTCCGGAACCGACCCGCAGCGGGTACCCCGGGGCATTCGCCCCGGGGTACCCCGCGCCGCGGGAGCCGGTCGCGGAGCGGAGCGCGATGACCGCCGGACCGCGCGGCGCGGCCGCTTCCCGCGGTTGACACCGCCCCCGCCGGATACTATAATCACCATGCCCGAAACGTGCGCCCGTAGCTCAACTGGATAGAGCGTCTGACTACGGATCAGAAGGTTGTGGATTCGATCTCTGCCGGGCGCGCCACGAAGAAGGAGCCCTCGTGACTGAAAGGTCACGGGGGCTTCTGCTTGTCCTAAACGGCCCTGGGAGCCACTCTTGCCATGGATCGAGTGTAGGGGAGAGGCGCCGGCGGCGCTCGCCAGATTCCCGCAACCGATGGCCGAAGATTGGCGATGACGACTCCCGAATCCACAAGTTGTGTCTATTTTGTGTCTACACCCCTTCCTGGGGTCCTCTGGAAAGGGCATGAAGCGACCCTGCGATATCGGAATCGCCGCAGGCGACCGAGGCA
>CAIXGU010000248.1 GCA_903919045.1 uncultured Eubacteriales bacterium
AGCAGCCCGAGGAACGAGTCGTCCGCCCCGAGGAGCAGCAGGTACCCGGTGAGGAAGCCGCCGCCGGCGAGGTTGGCCGCGATGTTGAAGAAGTAGTTGTCGCCGAGGATCGCCCGGCGGTTGGCGGCGTACTCCTCCTTGTCCGCGAGCGTCGCGGCGGCGGACGCCGCACGCAGGCGCAGGTCCTCGGTCCGGCAGCGGAGGGCGGCGAGCCAGGAGGCGCGGGACGCGGCGCCGCGGTCGGGCGCCGGATCCGCGGTCGTCGGTTCGTCGGTCGTCGGGGGGCAGGGCGTCCGCTTCATGGAAGGGACTATAGCAGAAGCGCTCCGTCGCGGCGAGGGCCGGTCGGATCCGGCGGCGCGCCGGGAAGCGGCGCGGTCATCGCGGCGCGGACCGCCGCGAGGAGGCGGCGCGCGGACGCGGGGTCGCGCATCCGGCGCGGGAGGCGCTTCTCGCCGTCGCGGCGGAGCACGAGGCCGCTCCGCCCGCGGTACGACGGGTCGGTCGCGAGACGGACGCCCGGCGCGGCGCCTTCCTCGGGCGAGGCGGCATGGCGGCGCATCCAGGCGTCGATGGCCTTCGAGAAGAGGGTGCGGCCCGTGAAGATGCCGGTCGCGACGAGCCCCGGGTCGAAGCAGGCCGCGGAGACGCCGGTCCCGGCGAGCTCCTCGGCGAGGGCGCGCATGTGGAGGACCTGCCCCAGCTTGGAGGCGCTGTACGCGAACAGGAAGCCCGGGGCGCGCCGGAAGAAGCCGGCGGAGCGCGCGGGGATCCCCCACGACGCGGCGACGGAGGTCGTGGAGACGATGCGGGCGTCGCCGGTGCGGGCGGCGGTGGCGGCGAGGAGCGGGACGAGGCGGTCGGCGAGCGCGGCCGGGCCGAGGAGATTCACGGCGAGCGTGCGCTCGAGGCCGTCGGCCGTTCGGGCGCGGCTCCACGAGAAGGTGCCGGCGTTGAGGACCAGGAGGTCGAGCCGGTCGTGGCGGGCGAGGAAGGCGTCGGCCGCATCGCGGACGGAGGCGGGCGAGGCGAGGTCGAGGAGGAGGGTCTCGGGGCCGGTCGGCATTTCCGCGGCGGGCGTCTCCGCGGCGGGCGGATCGCGGGGCTCCGCGCGGAGGGCCTGCAGCAGCGGCTCCGCCTTTCCGGGGTCGCGGACGGCGAGGACGACGCGGTAGCCCTTCCGGACGAGCGCACGCGACAAGGCGCGGCCGATCCCGCCCGTGGCGCCCGTCACGAGGGCGACGGGCGGGCCGCTCATTCCAGCGCCTCCTCCCGGTACCACCCGAGGAAGCGCAGGAACGGGAGCTCCTGCTCGAACTGGTACAGCGCGCGCATCGCCTGCGGGTCGCGGGGCGGGCTCTGGAAGTCGACGTAGAAGCGGTACTCCCACGGGCGGTCCGGGACCGGGCGCGAGAGGATCTTCGCGAGGTTCAGCCCCCGGTCGGCGAAGACCGACAGCACGGAGGCCAGCGCGCCGCTCTGGTGGGGCGTCTTGAGCACGAGCCCGACGCGGTCCGCGTCCGGGGCGATCGCGAGCGTCGGGGAGACGGCGACGAAGCGGGTGCGGTTGCAGTCGACGTCGTTCACGTCGTCGAGGAGGACGACGAGGCCGTGGACCGCGGCGGCCTCGCGCGAGGCGATCGCGGCGACCGACGGGTCCGCCGAGGCCGCGACCTCGGCCGCGGCGAACGCGGTGTTCTCGCAGGTCCGCGTCGCCCAGCCCCGGCGGCGGATCGTGCCGGCGCACTGGGAGAGGGCCTGCGGGTGCGACACGACGGTGCGGATGTCCTCGGTGCGCGCGCCGGGCCTGCCGGCGAGGCAGTGCCGGATCGCGGCGGTCGCCGAGCGCACGATCCACAGGTCGTGCTTGAGGAGCAGGTCGTAGACCTCGTTCACGGTGCCGGCCGTGGTGTTCTCGATCGGCAGGACCGCGAGGTCCGCGTCGCCGGAGACGGCGGCGAGACAGGCGGCGTCCCACGTGGGCGCGTGGGAGAGCGCGGCGTCCGGGTACATCGCCGCCGCGGCCTGCGCGGCATACGAGCCCTGGCTGCCCTGCACCGCGACGCGCGCCGTGCGCGGCGGCGCGGCAGGCGCCGTCCGGATGCGGCGGCCGAGGTCCCACAGGAAGTCGAGCGGAAGCACTTCCTCGTACTGGCGCTCGCGGGAGAGACGGGTGAGGGTGCGCAGCAGCGCCTCGGCCGGGGCGCCGAGCCCCTCCGGGACGGCCCCGCGCGCCCAGTCGGCGATCTCCTGCTCCCGGTGCGCGTCGAGGACGGGCTGCCGGGACACCGCCTTGCGGGCGGCGACCTCCTCCACGGCCTTCATCCGCTCCTCGAACAGCGCGAGGATGCGGGCGTCGATCCCCGTGATCCGCTCGCGCAGCCCGCCGAGGTCCCCGTCGGCCATCAGCCGGCCCTCCCCGCGCCCGCGTCGCCGGCGAG
>CAIXGU010000249.1 GCA_903919045.1 uncultured Eubacteriales bacterium
CTCCGCGCGATCGCCCGGGAGACCGGGGCGGACGAGCGGATCGCCGCGTCGGACGTGGCCCGCTTCGGCGACGTGCTGCGCCCCGAGGCGTCGGAACCCGCCGAGGAGGAGACCTGGGCGCTGCTCGAGGAGGCCCTCTCGGCCGCCCTGAAGGCGCTGCGCGCGATGCGCGCCGCCGAGGGACGCCGTCTCGCCGACGATATCCGCGCGAAGGCCGCAGGACTGCGGGCGCTCGCCGCCCAGGTCAGGGAGCGCGCGCCGCTCGTCCCCGCGGAGTACCGCGCGAAGCTCGCGCAGCGGGTGCAGGACCTGATCGGCGACAAGGCCGGCGTCTTCTTCGACGAGCAGCGCCTCGCCGCCGAGGTCGCCCTCTTCGCGGACCGCTGCTCGGTCGACGAGGAGCTCGTGCGCTTCGCGAGTCACCTCGACCAGATCGAGGAGACGCTCCGCCAGGACGTCCCCGTCGGCAAGAAGCTCGACTTCCTGCTGCAGGAGCTCAACCGCGAGGCCAACACGACCGGATCCAAGGCGAACGACCTCGCGCTCACGCGCCTCGTCGTGGAGATGAAGAGCGAGCTCGAGAAGATCCGCGAGCAGGTCCAGAACCTCGAATGAGCGGCAGGGAGGGAAACGGCGCGATGGGCTTCCTCAAGGTGGGTTTCGGGAACCTGGTCGCGGCGGCGCGCGTGATCGCGGTCGTCGGTCCGGACTCCTCGCCCGTGAAGCGGCTCGTCGCGGACGCGCGCGACCGCGGGTCCCTGATCGACGCGACCTCGGGCCGGAAGACCCGGGCCGTGCTCGTGATGGACAGCGACCACGTCGTCCTCTCGGCGCTCGCCGTCGAGGACCTGGAGAAGGAACTCGCGGAGGCGGGCGTGTGATGGGCGGAGAGTCGAAGACCCCGGACCGCGCGGCGCACAAGCCGCGCAGCGCCTCGGAGCACCCCCGGCGCGGCGTCGTCGTGGCCGTGTCCGGCCCCTCGGGCGTCGGCAAGGGCACCGTGATCGCCCGCCTGCAGGAGCTCGCGCCGAGCGTCCTGCACTCCGTCTCGGTCACGACGCGCCCGATGCGCGCCGGCGAGAAGGAGGGCGTCGACTACTACTTCCGCACGCGGGAGCAGTTCGACGCGATGCTCGCGCGCGGCGAGATCCTGGAGCACGACGAGTACTGCGGGAACTGCTACGGGACGCCGAAGGCCCCGGTCGTCGACGCGATCGGCGCGGGCCACGACGTCGTGATGGACATCACCGTGCCCGGCTCCCTGACCGTCTTCGAGCGCTTCCCGGAGGCGGTCGGCGTCTTCCTTCTGCCCCCGTCCTTCTCCGAGCTCCGGTCCCGGCTGCGCAAGCGCGGGACGGAGGACGACAAGGCGATGGAGGCCCGGCTCGCGAAGGCCGTGGAGGAGGTCGGACGGACCTCCCGGTTCGCCTATGCGATCGTGAACGACGACGTCGACCGCAGCGCGCGGGCGATCCTGTCGATCCTCGAAGCCGAGCGGTGCCGCTACGAGCGCGTCGCCGGCATCGAGCAGCGCGTCCTGGATACGTAGACGGAGGCGCGGGCGGATGCCCGCGACCCAGGTGCGGCGCGGGCGGGAGCCCGGCGCCAACGGACCGCGAGCGGTCCGGAAGGAGGACCCCCATGCTGACCAAGCCCTCGATCGAATCGCTCCTGCCGAAGGTGGACAGCCGCTACACCCTGGCGATCCTCGTCGCGAAGCGGGCCCGCCAGCTCGTGATCGGCGGCCAGGCGCTCGTCTCGTGCGATTCGCCCAACACGGTCACCCAGGCGTGCGAGGAGCTCGCCGGCGACCGGCTCGCCTTCGTGCGCGGCGACCTGCCGATCGTCCACAGCCGCGAGCAGTTCTCGTACGGCGTGTACGTCGGGCTGCGCCCCGAGGTGATCGCCGCCCGCATGCAGCAGCAGGATCCGGATTCGCGCGCGAACGACCTGGCCGACGAGCTCGGCGAGGACCTCGAGGCGACCGCCGCCACGGCCGTCCAGGCGAGCGCGGAAGCCGTCGCCGAGGCCGTCGCGGAGGCCGACGAGCTGATCGAGGCCGTCGAGGCCGACGACCTGCCCGCCGAGGAGCCGGCGCCCGGGAAGGATTCCGAGTGATGGCCTTCGAGAAGACGATGGACAAGGTCGTCGCGCTCGCGAAGAACCGCGGCTACGTGTTCCCCGGCTCCGAGATCTACGGCGGCCTCGCGAACGCGTGGGACTACGGCCCGCTGGGCGTCGAGCTGAAGAACAACGTCAAGAAGGCCTGGTGGCGCAAGTTCGTCCAGGAGAACGAGTACAACGCGGGCGTCGACTGCGCGATCCTGATGAACCCGCAGGTCTGGGTGGCCTCGGGCCACGTCGGCGGCTTCTCGGACCCGCTGATCGACTGCAGGCAGTGCAAGACGCGCCACCGCGCGGACAAGCTCGTCGACGAGTGGAACCTCGCGAACGGGGACCCGACGTCGGTCGACGGCTGGGACGACGCGCGCCTGGTGGCCTGGATCCGCGAGAAGGGCGTCGCGTGCCCGTCGTGCGGCTCCAAGGAGTTCACCGACGTCCGGAAGTTCAACCTGATGTTCAAGACCTTCCAGGGCGTGACGGAGGACTCGAAGGCCGAGCTCTACCTGCGCCCCGAGACCGCGCAGGGCATCTTCGTGAACTTCCGCAACGTCCAGCGCACGACGCGCCGCAAGATCCCGTTCGGCATCGCGCAGATCGGCAAGGCGTTCCGCAACGAGATCACGCCCGGCAACTTCACCTTCCGCACGCGCGAGTTCGAGCAGATGGAGCTCGAGTTCTTCTGCGAGCCCGGCACCGACCTGCAGTGGTTCGCCTATTGGAAGGACTTCTGCCGGAACTGGCTGCTTTCGCTCGGGATGCGGGAGGAGAACCTCCGCCTGCGCGACCACGGGGCCGAGGAGCTGTCGTTCTACTCCAACGCGACGACGGACTTCGAATACCTGTTCCCGTTCGGCTGGGGCGAGCTCTGGGGCATCGCCGACCGCACGGACTACGACCTGAAGCAGCACATGGAGCACTCGAAGGAGGACCTGTCCTACTTCGACCCGGCGACGAACACGAAGTACGTCCCGTACTGCATCGAGCCGTCGCTCGGCGCCGACCGGGTCGCGCTCGCGTTCCTGTGCGACGCGTACGACGAGGAGGAGATCGCCCCCGGCGACGTCCGCACCGTCCTGCACCTCCACCCGGCGCTCGCGCCGATCAAGGCGGCCGTGCTGCCGCTGTCCGCGAAGCTGTCCGAGGAGGCCGAAGCCCTCTACCGCGACCTGACCAAGCGGTTCCCGTGCGAGTTCGACGACCGCCAGTCGATCGGCAAGCGCTACCGCCGGCAGGACGAGATCGGCACCCCGTACTGCATCACGTACGACTTCCAGTCCCAGGAGGACCGCTGCGTCACGATCCGCGAACGCGATTCGATGGCCCAGGTCCGCATCCCCATCGACGGTCTCGCCGCCTGGTTCGACGGGCGGTTCGACTTCTGACCAGTCCTGAAGACCCATCGCTTCGGCACGGGCGACGCCCGTAGAAAGAGGAGGATCGGTTCCATGACCAAATACGTGTACATGTTCTCCGAAGGCAACGCCAAGATGCGGAACCTGCTCGGCGGCAAGGGCGCGAACCTCGCCGAGATGACCGGCATCGGCCTGCCCGTCCCGCGCGGCTTCACGGTGACCACCGAAGCCTGCACCCGCTACTACGACGACGGCGAGAAGATCGCCCCCGAGATCGAGAAGGAGATCCTCGCGGCCTTCGCGAAGACCGAGAAGACCGTCAGCAAGACGTTCGGCGACCCGAAGAACCCGTTCCTCGTGTCCGTGCGCTCCGGTTCCCGCGCGTCGATGCCCGGCATGATGGACACGATCCTGAACCTCGGCCTCAACGACGAGGTGGTGAAGGGCCTCGCGAAGCTGACCGGCAACGAGCGCTTCGCCTACGACTCCTACCGCCGCTTCATCGCGATGTTCTCCGACGTCGTCATGGAAGTGCCGAAGTCGAAGTTCGAGCACATCCTCGACGCCGTGAAGCACGAGAACAAGGCGAAGTACGACACCGACCTCACCGCCGACAACCTCAAGGAGGTCGTGAAGCGCTTCCTGGTCCTCTACAAGAAGGAGAAGGGCGTCGCGTTCCCGCAGGAGCCGAAGGTCCAGCTGCTCGAGGCCGTCAAGGCCGTGTTCCGCTCGTGGAACAACCCGCGCGCGATCGTGTACCGCCGCCTGAACGACATCCCGGGCGATTGGGGCACGGCCGTCAACGTGCAGGAGATGGTCTACGGCAACATGGGCGACACGTCCGGCACGGGCGTCGCGTTCACCCGCGACCCCTCCACCGGCGAGGCCAAGCTGTACGGCGAGTTCCTCATGAACGCCCAGGGCGAGGACGTCGTGGCCGGCATCCGCACCCCGCAGACGATCGACCAGCTCAAGGGCACGATGCCCAAGGTGTACGAGCAGTTCGCCGACATCGCGAAGAAGCTCGAGCGCCACTACAAGGACATGCAGGACATGGAGTTCACGATCGAGCGCGGCCAGCTCTTCATGCTCCAGACCCGCAACGGCAAGCGCACCGCGTTCGCCGCCCTCAAGATCGCCGTCGACCTCGTGAAGGAAGGCATGATCACGAAGGAAGAGGCGCTCATGAAGATCGACCCGAAGCAGCTCGACGCGCTGCTCCACCCGACCTTCGAGCCCAAGGCCCTCAAGGCCGCGAAGCCGATCGCGTCCGGCCTGCCGGCCTCCCCGGGCGCCGCTACCGGCACGATCGTGTTCCATGCGAAGGACGCCGTCGCGGTGCACGAGGCGACGAAGAAGCCCGTGATCCTGGTCCGCCTCGAGACCTCCCCGGAGGACATCGAGGGCATGAACATCGCGAAGGGCATCCTGACCGGGCGCGGCGGCATGACCTCGCACGCGGCCGTCGTGGCGCGCGGCATGGGCAAGTGCTGCGTCTCCGGCTGCTCCAGCGTCACGATCGACGAGGCCGGGAAGACGATGACCGACGCCTCCGGCAAGCGCTACGTCGAAGGCGACTGGATCTCCCTCGACGGCTCCACGGGCAACGTCTACGGCGAGAAGCTCCCGACCCAGAAGGCCGACATCGCCGGCGACTTCCACACGATCATGGAGTGGGCCGACGCGGTCCGCACCCTGAAGGTCCGCACCAACGCCGACACGCCGGCCGACGCGGAGAACGCCCGCAAGCTCGGCGCCGAGGGCATCGGCCTGACCCGCACGGAGCACATGTTCTTCGAGGCCGACCGCATCTTCGCGTTCCGCCAGATGATCGTCGCGAAGGACGAGCCGTCCCGCCGCGCCGCGCTCGAGAAGATCCTGCCGATGCAGCGCGCCGACTTCGAGGGCATCTTCAAGGCGATGGAAGGGCTGCCGGTCACGATCCGCCTGCTCGACCCGCCGCTGCACGAGTTCCTCCCGACCGAGGCCGCCGACATCAAGAAGCTCGCGACCGAGCTCGGCGTCACGATCAAGTCCCTCAAGGACACGATCAAGAAGCTGCACGAGCTGAACCCGATGATGGGCCACCGCGGCTGCCGCCTCGCCGTCTCCTACCCGGAGATCGCGGAGATGCAGACCCGGGCGATCATCGAGGCCGCGATCAGGATCCGCAAGACCGGCAAGACGATCGTCCCCGAGATCATGATCCCGCTGGTCTGCGACATCAAGGAGCTGAAGTTCGTCAAGAACACGATCGTGAAGACGGCCGACGAGATCATCAAGAAGAGCGGCGTGACGCTCGAGTACATGGTCGGCACGATGATCGAGATCCCGCGCGCGGCCCTCACCGCCGACGAGATCGCGACGGAGGCCGAGTTCTTCAGCTTCGGCACGAACGACCTCACCCAGATGACCTACGGCCTGTCCCGCGACGACGCCGGCCGGATCCTCGAGGACTACTACAAGGCCAAGATCTTCGAGTCCGACCCGACCGCGAAGCTCGACACGATCGGCGTGGGCAAGCTCATGAAGACCGCCGTGGAGCTCGGGAAGAAGACCCGCCCGCACATCAAGCTCGGCATCTGCGGCGAGCACGGCGGCGACCCGTCGTCGATCGACTTCTGCCACCGGATCGGGCTGACCTACGTGTCCTGCTCGCCGTTCCGCGTGCCGATCGCCCGCCTCGCCGCCGCCCAGTCCGCCCTGTCGAAGGGCGAGAACCTCGGCCAGAAGTAAGCGTCCCGTCCGGCGGGGAGGCCCCCGCCGTTCGACCCTGCGGAGGGCCGCCTCCCCGCGGAAGCGGAGGGGCGGCCCTCGAGAAACGAGGCCCCCATGCTCGTCTCGAAGCTGTTCCTGCCGACCCAGCGCGAGGTCCCGGCCGAGGCCGAGATCCCGAGCCACCAGCTCATGCTCCGCGCCGGCCTGATGCGCAAGGTCGCGTCGGGCATCTACGCCTTCCTTCCCCTCGGGTACCGCGCCTTCCGCAAGGTCGAGCGCATCGTGCGCGAGGAGATGGACCGGGCGGGCGCGCAGGAGCTGATCATGCCGGCGGTGCTGCCGGCCGAGACGTACATGGAGTCCGGTCGCTGGAGCGTCTTCGGGCCGGAGATGTTCCGCCTCAAGGACCGCGGCGGGCGCGAGTTCTGCCTCGGCCCGACGCACGAGGAGCCCTTCACCGAGACGGTCCGCAACGACGTCCGCTCGTACCGCGGGCTGCCGCTCACCCTGTACCAGATCCAGCACAAGTACCGCGACGAGAAGCGCCCGCGCTTCGGGCTCATGCGGGCGCGCGAGTTCGTCATGAAGGACGCCTATTCGTTCGACCGCGACGAGGCGGGGCTCGACGCCTCCTACCTGGCGATGCACCGCGCCTACCGCCGGATCTTCGACCGCTGCGGGCTCGACTACATCGTGGTCGATGCGGACTCGGGCGCCATGGGCGGCTCGGGCTCGCAGGAGTTCATGGTGAAGTCGGACGTCGGCGAGGCGGTGGTCGCGTACTGCGATGCGTGCGGCTACGCGGCGAACGACGAGAAGGCCGTGGCCGTGCCGGCGCCGGAGCCGAAGACGGGCGCGCCGAAGCCGCTCGGGAAGGTCGCGACGCCCGCCGTGCGGACGATCGAGGAGCTGATGGCCTTCTTCGGGACGTCGCCGAAGCGCTTCGCGAAGACGCTGCTCTACCGGACCGACGACGGCCGCATCGTGGCCGCCATGGTCCGCGGGGACCGAGAGCTCAACGAGACCAAGTTCCACAACCTCGTCGGCGCCGTCGAGATCGAGATGGCGTCGCCCGAGGAGGTCCAGCGCGTCACGGGCGCGCCGGTCGGCTTCGCCGGGCCGGTGGGCCTGAAGGAGCCCGTCGCCGTCTACGTCGACCGCGAGGTCGCGGAGATGGAGAACTTCTACGTGGGCGCCAACGCCGCCGACCTGCACCTCGAGAACTGCAACGTCGGCCGCGACTTCGCGCCGGCGGCCGTCGCCGACCTGCGCAACGCCGAGGCGGGCGACGCCTGCCCGACCTGCGGGAAGCCGCTCGCCCAGTGCCGCGGCATCGAGGTGGGCCACATCTTCAAGCTCGGCACGAAGTACTCGAAGGCGCTGCGCTGCACGTTCCTCGACGAGCAGGGCGCCGAGAACCCCATGATCATGGGCTGCTACGGCATCGGCCTGGGCCGCACCCTCGCCGCCGTGATCGAGCAGCGCCACGACGCCAACGGCATCGTCTGGCCGATGTCCGTCGCGCCGTACCACGTCGCCGTGGTGCCGGTGATGGCGACCGATCCGGTGCAGATGGGCCTCGCGAAGGACCTGCACGACCGCCTCGAGGCGGCCGGGGTCGAGGTCCTGCTCGACGACCGCGACGAGCGGCCGGGCGTGAAGTTCAAGGACGCCGACCTCATGGGCTTCCCGATCCGCATCACGGTCGGCCGCAAGGCCGCCGAAGGCTTCGTGGAGTACAAGGAGCGCGCCGCCGAGAAACCGGTCGACCTCTCGCCGGACGACGCCTTCGCGAAGGCCGTCGCCGCCGCGAAGGGCGCACTGTAACGCGGGGAGCCGCTGGGCCCGCGACCCTTCGCGACGCCCCTCGCCCCGACGCGCGGGTCCTCCGGAACCGGAGGACCCGCGTTTTCGTCTATACACCGGATGACCTGAAAAGGAGGGATCCGCCATGCTGAACGACCGCGCTTCCTTCGTCCGACGCTCCCCCGCCCGCACCGCGGTCCTGCTCCTCGCGCTCTTCGCTGCGGTCGCCGTCGCGCTCACGGCCTGCGCCTCCCCGAACGAGAAGCTGCTGACCACGAAGCTCGAGCCCACGTACCCGCTCGCCGCGGGCACCAACACGCTCGATCCCGCCTACGTCGCCTCGCTCCGCGCGCTCGGCGCCGACCTGCTCGCGCAGGGCGCCGCCGGCCGCAACGCGCTCGTCTCGCCGTTCAGCGCCTCCATGGCCTTCACCATGGCCGCGTCCGGCGCGAAGGGCGACACGCTCGCCGAGATGCTCGCCGCGCTCCGCTTCGGCGCGATGCCGCTCGCGGACATCGTCGCGCAGAACCGCCTGGCCTTCGAGAACCTGTACCGGAACGAGGAGGGCCTGAAGGTGCTCCTCGCGAACTCCGTCTGGGTCTTCGACGGCTATCCGTTCCGGCAGGACTTCCTCGATGCGGCGCAGAAGGACTTCTTCGCGTCCGTGCGCGGCGTCTCCACGGGCGACGGGACGGGCCCGCTCGCCCTGATCAACGCCTGGGCGTCGGACCACACGAACGGGAAGATCCCGAAGCTCATGGAGCACCTCGAGCCCAACACGGTCATGGTCCTCGTGAACGCGCTGTACTTCCAGGGCGCCTGGGAGACGCCGTTCGGGACCGAGGAGACGAAGTCCGGCACCTTCACGAAGGCGGACGGCACGACCGTCTCCACGGACTTCCTGTGGAGGACCGGCGAGTTCCGGACGATCGACGCGGACGCCGCGACGCTGGTCGCCGTGCCTTACAAGGGCGAAGACGCCATGATCCTCGCGCTGCCGAAGGAGGGGAGGAGCGCCCTCGACGCCGCGGACGCCCTGCTCGCCGCGGACGCACGGGAGTGGAGCGGCTGGCTCTCGAACGGCACGCGGCTCGGCTTGCCGAAGTTCACGTTCGGTTCGACGATGGACCTCGCCGTCGCGATGCAGGCGCTCGGGATGAAGAAGGCCTTCCTCGCGGACGAGGCGGATTTCTCCGGCCTGTCCGACGCCGCGCTCCAGGACGGGCTGTTCATCTCCGCCGCCGTCCAGAAGACGTTCATCGCGGTGAACGAGAAGGGTACCGAAGCGGGCGCCGCGACGGCCGTGAGCATCAGCGACAAGGCGCTGCCCGCGACGCTGTCCTTCGACCGGCCGTTCGCGTTCGCGATCGTCGACCTGCAGGGCGTGCCGCTGTTCGCGGGCCTCGTCGCGGATCCGACGGATCATGAGGGCGCCGAGTAGGGAGGGCGTCCCGAACCGCTTCCCGTGAGGATCGGCGGAGCCGGCAGGTCAGCCTGCCGGCTCCTTCTCCGCGTGCGGGACTTCATCCGGCAGCGCGAGGTCGTACTGCGGATCGACCGTGAACGACCGGCCGCGCCAGCCCGCGAGCGCGGCGCCGGGCAGGTCGGCCGCGAAGGACAGCGAGACCGCCCAGAGCTGCTGGCGCGCGAGCGGCTTGCCGCCGCGGCCGAGGAAGCGCTTGTTGTAGGCGTTGCGCCCGTACTTGCCGTCGCCGAGCAGCGGGTGCCCGAGATGCGCGAAGTGCGCGCGGATCTGGTGCGTGCGTCCGGTCACGAGCTCGACCTCGATCTCGCTGAACGCTTCGGCGCCGGGCTCGGGATCGGGGGCGGGGAGGGTGCGCAGCGTCCGGAAGCGCGTGACGATGTCGCGGTCGCCCTCCTCGGGGACGTCGTGGACGAAGACGCCGCGTCCCGAGGGCTTCTCCAGCCAGGCGCGCAGCTCGACGCGCTTCACGCCGTCGCCGCACAGGACGGTGCGTCCGAGCGCCGGGTCGACGACGCCCTTCACGAGGGCGCGGTAGCGCTTCGCGACGTGGCGGCCCTCCATCGCCTCGAGCGCCTCCGCGAGCGCGGCGTCGTCGCAGGCGAGCAGGACGAGGCCGCCGGTGTTGAGGTCGAGGCGGTGGCAGAGCGCGATGCGGGGGTTCCCGAGGTCGGCGCGCACGAGGTCGACGAGGGTGCCGCCGGGGATGCCCTCGCCGGGGTGGACGGCGAGGCCCGGACGCTTCTCGACGAGGACGAGGCGGGCGTCCCGGTGGACGACGCGGTAGGGCGGGGGAGCCGTCGACGCGACGGCCGCGGAACGGGCCGGCCGGGCTCCGGGGGCGGCGGGATCCGCCGCGGCATCTCCGCTCTTCGCGAAGGTCGCCTTGCCGTCGAGGATCGCGTCCGCGAGATAGACCTCGACGCGGTCGCCGGCCTTGACCGGCCGGTCGGCGGCGACGCGGGCGCCGTTCACGCGGATGTCCCGCTGGCGGAGGGCGCGCTGGACGGCCGCGACGGGCGCTTCGGGAAAGGCCATCGACACGGCCCGCACGAGCCCGCGGCCCTCCATCCGGTCCTCGACGACGAACGCCTTCACGTGCGGCTCCCTTCCGGCTCCGGCGGCGCGTTTCCGCGCCCGGCCCGGCCCCATTATACCGTGATTGCGGCCCCTCGCATGCTATAATCTCGGAATAGGCACCCGCTCCCTGGAGGTGATCGCTTGGGACGTCTCGTCGCCGTCTGCGCCAGCCCCGCCATCGACCGCAACTACGTGCTCGACCGCCTCGTGCCGGGCACGCTCCACCGCGCCGCGAACCCGACGGTCACGGCGGGCGGCAAGGGCGTCAACGTCGCCCGCGTGCTGGCGATGCTGGGCGAGAAGCCGCTGCTGCTGGGCTTCGCGGCCGGCGAGACCGGGCGCTTCCTCCTGCGCGAGATGCAGCGGGTCGGCGTCCGCACGCACCTCACCGGCGTCACGGGCAGCACGCGCTACTCCCTGAACCTGCTCGACCGCGCGGCCGGCAAGGAGACCGAGATCACCGAGGCCGGGCCGGCCGTCTCCGAGGAATCGCTCAACCAGTTCCTCTTCCATTTCGAGGACACGATCGAATCCGGCGACCTCGTCGTGATGTCGGGCGGACTGCCCGCGGGCGCTCCCGTCGACCTCTATGCGCGGATGGCCCGCATCGTGCGCGCGAAGGGCGCGCGGTGCGTCGTCGACACCGGCGCGGAGCCCCTGCGGGCGGCCCTCGCCGAGAAGCCGGACCTCGTGAAGCCGAACCTCCGCGAGCTGTCGTCCCTCGTCGGGCGCCCGGTCCGCCGCAAGGCGGAGGCGGTCGCCGCGGTCCGCGAGCTCGGCATCGCCCGCGCCGTCGTCTCGCTCGGCGCCGAGGGGGCGCTGCTCGTCACGGCGGAGGGCGCCTGGCACGCCTCGGCGCTGCCGGTCGACGTCGCGAACACGATCGGCTCGGGCGACAGCCTGGTGGCCGGTCTCGCGCTCGGAATGCACCGGAAGCTCTCCTGGAAGCGGTCCCTCGCGCTGGCGACGGCGTGCGCGGCCTCGAACGCGACGCGCGTCGAGGTCGGCGTCGTGGATCCGGAGGAAGTCGCGCGTTGGAAGGACACGGTGCGGGTCCGCAAGGTACCCGTCCGGAACGCGGTCAAGTAGAATGGAATCGGGCCGGGAACGGCCCGGGACGGACCGCGGAGCGGCGGTCCGGGAAGGCAGGCATCCATGGCGGTCCGAACGGTGGCCGTTCTCTTCGGCGGAGTCTCGACGGAGCATCTCGTGTCGGGCCGGTCGGCCTACAACATCCTCCAGGCCCTGCGCGAGGCCGGATTCGAGACCGTCCCGATCGGCATCACGAAGGGCGGCCGCTGGGTGCGCTACGAAGGGCCGGACGAGACGATCCGCGATTGCACCTGGGAGCAGGGGCTGGTCGAGTACGGCTACCCCGCGCTCCTGCACGCCGGCCCGCTGGGCATCCTCCCCGGCGACTTCCTGCGCGCCGTCGCGGGCTGCGAGGTGGACGCCGTGTTCCCCGCCGTGCACGGCATCAACTGCGAGGACGGCACTCTGCAGGGATTCCTGGAGCTGACCGGCATCCCGTACGTCGGCAGCGGCGTCCTCGCGTCCGCCGCCTGCATGGACAAGCTCTACGCGAAGCGCCTGTTCCACGAAGCGCGCCTCCCGCAGGTCCCGTACACGTCGGCGACCCGCGCGGAGATCCGCCGGGATGCGGCGAAGGCGGCGAAGCGCATCGCGGAGAGGGTCGGCCTGCCCTGCTTCCTCAAGCCCGCGAACGGCGGCTCGTCCGTCGGGACCTGCAAGGCCGCCGACCTGCCTTCACTGGAGACCGCGCTGCGCGACGTGGCCGCGTACGACCGCACCGTCGTGGTGGAGGCGTTCGTGGAATGCCGCGAGATCGAATGCGCCGTGCTCGGCAACGAGCGGCCGAAGGCGGCCGTCCTCGGCGAGGTCGTCACCGCGGCCGGCGTGGACTACTACGACTACGAGGCGAAGTACTTCAAGGCTGGCGACGCGCAGGTGCTCGTGCCCGCGCCGCTCTCCGAGGACGTCGCCGTCCGGATCCGCCGCCTCGCCGTCCGCGCGTACAAGGCGCTCGGCTGCGCGGGCCTGTCGCGCGTGGACTTCTTCCTCGACCCGCGGACGGGCAAGGTCTACCTGAACGAGATCAACACGATGCCCGGCTTCACGGCGATCAGCGTCTTCCCCAAGGCGTGGGCGGCGGCCGGCCTCCCGGTCGACCGGCTGGCGGCCCGCCTCGTCCGCCTCGCGGTCGAGGAGAAGAAGGCGAAGGCCCGCAAGGAGCTGCTGTGAACCCCGACGCGATCCCGTCCCTCCGCTCTCCCGTCGGCATCTTCGATTCCGGCCTCGGCGGCCTGACCGTCCTCAAGGAGGTCATGCGCCTGCTGCCGGACGAGGACACCGTCTACTTCGGCGACAGCGGCCGCGCCCCCTACGGCACGAAGTCCCACGACACGATCGTGAAGTTCGCGCTGCAGGACATGCGCTTCCTGCTCGAGCACCGGGTGAAGGCGATCGTGATCGCCTGCAACACGGCGAGCGCGCACGCCTTCGACCCGATCCGCGAGGAGGCGGGGATCCCCGTCCTCGAGGTGATCGGCCCCGGCGCCCGAGCCGCCGCCGCGGCGACCCGCACCGGCCGGATCGGCATCATCGGGACGCAGGCGACCGTCGACAGCGGCGTCTACCTGCGCGCCGTCGAGACGCTCGCGCCGCTCGGCGTCGTGATCCACCAGCAGGCCTGCCCCCTCTTCGTCGGCCTCGCCGAGGAGGGCTGGTGGGAGAACGACATCGCCCGCCGGGTGGCCGCCGAATATCTCGCGCCCCTGAAGCGCGCCGGCATCGACACGCTCGTCCTCGGCTGCACGCACTACCCGCTCCTCAAGCGCGTGATCCAGGAGGCGATCGGACCCGAGGTCCGGCTGATCGATTCGGCCGCCGAAGTCGCCCGCGCCGCGAAGGCGCGCCTCGAGCAGGTCGGGCTCCTGCACGGGCCGCGCGCCGACGCCGACCCCGTCCGCCACGCCTACTACACGAGCGACAGCGCGGAGCGGTTCCGCCAGCTGGGCGGCGCCTTCCTTCGCCACGAGGTCCCCGAGGCCCACAAGGTCGAGATCGAGAGGTTCTAGCGCGGCGATGGAAGACGGCATGCCGGTCATCCTCACCATCCACAGCGCCCAGTGGGAGGGCGCCGACGCCCCCCAGGCGGTCGAGCTCGTGACGGAGGGCGTCCTCCGGCGCGAAGACGGCGCCGCCTGGTCGCTGCGCTACCAGGAGAGCGAGGCGACCGGCCTCGAGGGCACGACCACGACGATCCGCGTCGACGACCCGACCTCCGTGTCCCTGATCCGAACGGGCGCGACCCGGATGAAGCTGACCTTCGTGGAGGGCCGACGGCATGTCACGCACATGGAGATGCCCTTCGGCATCCTGGACGTCGGCGTCTATACGAACGCCGTGCAGGCCGGCCTGACGGACCGGGGCGGCGAGGTGCATCTCGGGTATTCGGTGGAGCTGGGCGGGCGCGGGTCCACGCACTCGCGCCTCGACGTCGCGTTCCGTCCCGCGGGCCGCGCGGGCGGCGCATCGGAGGCATGACCATGGGCAGGAACGGGAAGGACGCCGGGAATCCGGACGGGTCGCCGGAGCGCGTTCCCGACCGCTGGGGATTCACGAAAGAGGAAGCGGAGCTGCGCAGGCCCGTCAAGCTGACGACGGTCTCCGACGAGATGGAGGCCGGCGTGGTCCAGTCGCTGCTCGCCTCCTGCGGCATCCCGTCGCGGCGCCGGAACGTCGGCGTGGGCGCCTTCACGGGGGTCGTCCTCGGGTCGAACCGGTTCACCCTGGAGATCGACGTAGCTGCGGAGGACCTGCCGACCGCGCAGCGCCTCCTCGCAGCCCGCCCCCTCTCGGACGAGTCCGCGGAGGCGCTGGTCGCGTCCGGCGACGCGGAGCCGGCCGAGGTTCCGGACGAGGATCCGGTCGACGAGGAGGGCCGGAAGCCGAAGGACCGGATCCAGCCGTGGGGCTGCTTCCGCGGCGACCGCATCGGCGACTTCGCCCATGGACTCCGGATCGGGGTGTTCGTCGCCGGAATCATCGTCCTGATCATCTGCATCGCGATCGCCCTCCTGAATTGACGCCCGGCGGCCGGAATCGTAGAATGCTCTGAATAGCGGAAGCGTCCAGGGGAGGGCCTGCATGTCGCCCAGCTTCATCTTCGTCACCGGCGGCGTCGTCTCGGGTGTCGGCAAGGGCGTCACGGCGGCCTCGATCGCGGCCCTGCTCAAGGCCCGGGGCCTCCGGGTGCTGAACCAGAAGCTCGACCCCTACATCAACGTCGACTCCGGGCTCATGAGCCCCGTCTCCCATGGGGAGATCTTCGTCACCGGCGACGGCACCGAGACCGACATCGACATCGGGCACTACGAGCGCTTCACCGACCGCGACCTCGACCGGCGCAGCAGCCTGACGGCCGGCATCGTGTACGGCGCCCTGATCCGCAAGGAGCGCGCCGGCGCCTTCATGGGGACCACCGTCCAGGTCGTCCCGCACGTCGTCGACGAGATCCGCCGCTTCATCCTGCAGCAGGCCGGCTCGACCTCCGTCGACGTCGTGATCACCGAGGTCGGCGGCACGGTCGGCGACATGGAGGGCCTCCCGTACCTCGAGGCGATCCGCCAGCTCGCGTTCGAGCTCGGCCGCGGGCGCGCCGCCTTCGTGCACGTCACGCTGCTGCCGTACCTCCGGTTCGCCGGCGAGATCAAGACCAAGCCGACCCAGCACAGCGTGCAGTCCCTCCTCGCGCTCGGCATCCAGCCGGACGTCGTCGTCTGCCGCACCGAGGCGCCCGTCGAGGCGTCCGTGCGCGCCAAGATCGCCCTCTACTGCAACGTGGAGGCCGACGCCGTGGTCCAGGCCCTCGACCAGGAATCGCTCGCCGACGTCCCGCTCGCCCTCGAGGCCGAGGGCCTCGGCCGCGTGCTGTGCGCGCGACTGGGCCTCGCCGCGGGCGTCGCGCCCGACCTTTCGGCCTGGGAGGCCTACGCCGTCCGGCGCCGCGCCGCGACCCGCACCGTCCGCGTCGCGCTGGTCGGCAAGTACACCGACGTGCCCGATGCCTACCACAGCGTCGACCAGGCCCTCGAGCACGCCGCGACCGCGCTCGGCCTGCGCGTCGAGGCGGTCCGCGTCGCCGCGGAGGACCTCGAGCGCCGACCGGCGGAGGAGCTGCTCGGCGGCGCCGACGCGGTGCTCGCCCCCGGCGGGTTCGGCCCGCGCGGCATGGAGGGGATGGTCGCGGCCTCGCGGTTCGCCCGCGAGCGCGGCGTCCCGTTCTTCGGGATCGGGCTGGGCATGCAGATGGCCGTCGTCGACGTCGCCCGGCACCTCGCCGGCATCGCCGACGCGCATTCGACCGAGTCCGAAGGTCCCTGCACGCCGGTCTTCGCGCTGCCCGCAACCCCGGCCGGTGCGGCGGGCGGCAAGCCGATGCGCCGCGGGACCTGGGCGACGCGCCCCGTCCGCGGCACGCGCCTCGCGGCCGCCTACGGCGGCGCCGAGGAGGTCTCGGAGCGCCACCACCATCGCTGGGAGCTCGCGGAGGACCCGCAGCCCGCGATGACGGCGCGCGGCCTCGTCCTGTCCGGTCCCTCCGCCGCGGGCGATTTCGTCGACGCGGTCGAGCTCGCCGGGCACCCCTGGTTCGTCGGCACCGTCTTCCACCCGGAATTCCGGTCGCGGCCCTTCCGGCCGCACCCCCTGTTCCTCGACTTCGTGCGCGCGGCGTCCGAACGCCCGCGCCGCCCCGGCTCCGGCCGGAGAAAGGGAGCGGAGTCCCATGGCGACCATCCTTGACGGCACGTCCCGCACCTTCAGCGAGTACCTGCTGCTGCCCAACCTGACGTCCAAGGCCACCGCCGTCGACCGCATCGACCTGCGCGCCGACGTGGCGCGGTACCGCAAGGGCGAGGAGCCCTGTCCCCTGCGGATCAACCTCCCGATGGCCTCGGCGATCATGCAGGCCGTCTCGCACGACGGGATGGCGATCGCCCTCGCCCGCGAAGGCGGCCTCTCCTTCCTGTTCGCGTCGCAGTCGGTCGAGAGCCAGGTCGAGATGGTCCGCCGCGTGAAGAACTACAAGGCCGGCTTCGTGACCTCGGACTCGAACCTGACGCCCGAGCACTCCCTCGCGGACGTCCTCGCCCTCAAGAAGCGCACCGGCCACTCCACGATCGCGATCACCGGCGACGGGACGCCGAACGGCACCCTCCTCGGCATCGTGACCAGCCGCGACTACCGCGTGAGCCGCACGCCCATGGACGCGAAGGTCGGGTCGTTCATGACCCCGTTCGACCACCTCGTGTACGCCTACGAGGGGATCGGGCTGTCCGAGGCGAACGATCTCATCTGGGACCGCAAGATCAACCAGCTCCCGGTGATCACGCGCGACCGGCGCCTCGTCGGGATGGTCTTCCGCAAGGACTACGACGAGCACAAGGAGAATCCGGACGAGCTGCTCGACGCCGACAAGCGCCTGATGACGGGCGCCGGCATCAATACGCGCGACTACGCGGTCCGCGTGCCCGCCCTGCTCGACGCCGGTGCGGACGTGCTGTGCATCGATTCGTCGGACGGCTTCACCGAGTGGCAGGCCGAGACGCTGCAGTGGATCCGGAAGACCTACGGTTCCGAGGTGAAGGTGAGCGGCGGGAACATCGTCGATGCCGAAGGGTTCCGCTATCTGGTCGACGCGGGCGCCGACTTCGTCAAGGTCGGCATCGGCGGCGGTTCGATCTGCATCACGCGCGAGCAGAAGGGCATCGGCCGCGGGCAGGCGTCCGCCGTGCTCGAGGTCGCCGCGGCGCGCGACGCATACTTCAAGGAGACGGGGATCTACGTGCCGATCTGCTCGGACGGCGGCATCGTGTACGACTACCACATGACCCTCGCGCTCGCGATGGGCGCCGATTTCCTGATGCTGGGCCGCTACTTCGCCCGGTTCGACGAGAGCCCGACCCGCCGGCTCATGGTGAACGGGTCCTACGTCAAGGAGTACTGGGGCGAGGGCTCGAACCGCGCGCGCAACTGGCAGCGGTACGACGACGGCGGCGAAGGCGGCCGGATGGCCTTCGAGGAAGGCGTCGACTCCTACGTCCCCTACGCCGGCAAGCTGAAGGACAACCTCGACGCGACCGTCTCGAAGGTCCGCGCGACCCTCGTGAGCTGCGGGGCGTCGAGCCTGGCCGAGCTGCGCGAACGCGCGCGGCTGACGGTCGTCTCCTCGACGAGCATCGTCGAGGGCGGCGCGCACGACGTGATCCTGAAGGAGAGCGAACGCCGCTCGTAGTCGTGCCGGTATCCTGTGATATAATGCCATTCTACGGGCGAACGACACGTTCGAAAGGAGCCGAACCCCATGGTGGACCACAAGATCTACGAGATGACCTACGAAGGCATCCGCAAGCTCGAGGAGGAGCTCGACAACCGCAAGGGCGAGGTCCGCAACGAGATCGCGGACCGCATCAAGCAGGCGCTCTCCTTCGGCGATATCTCCGAGAACTCGGAATACGACGACGCCAAGACCGCCCAGGCCGAGAACGAATCCCGCATCGCCGAGATCGAGGCGATCCTGAAGCACGCCAAGGTGATCGACGAGGACGACATCAGCGTCCAGAAGGTCACGATCGGCGCGAAGGTCCGCATCCGCGAGGAGGCCTCCGGCAAGGAGTCCGACTACACGCTCGTCTCCGCGATGGAGGAGGATATCTTCTCGCGCAAGATCTCGAGCGATTCGCCGGTCGGCGCCGCGATCATCGGGAAGAAGAAGGGCCAGGTCGTCGACGTCCACACGCCGAGCGGCACGATCAAGTACAAGGTGGTCAAGATCTCCAAGCCGGAACGCGGCGGGGAGTGATCCGGGGCGCGCCCCGGGGACGGAGGTCGCCACGCAGGGAGGCACCGTCCGCGGACGGTGCCTCCCTTTTCGAGGACGGAGGAACGACAGGCATGGACGAGACGACGCAGGGCTTCCGTGCGGACGCGCCGCAGGGCGCCGCGGAGACCGATCTCGAGCGCAGCGAGCAGATGCGCATCCGCGAGGCCAAGCTCGACGCGCTGCGCGCCGCCGGGCAGGACCCGTTCGAGACCGTCCGCTTCCCGGCGACGCACCACGCGGCCGACATCGTCGCGGGGTTCGCCGGGATGGAAGGGAAGCCCGTCGCGATCGCGGGCCGGCTCCTCGGCAAGCGCGGAATGGGCAAGGCCTCGTTCGGCGACCTGCAGGACCGGTCCGGGCGCATCCAGCTCTTCGTGAAGGTGGACGAGCTCGGCGAGGACGCGTACGCGGAGTGGCTGAAGCTCGATCTCGGCGACCTCGTCGGCGTGGAGGGCACGGCCTTCCGCACGAACCGCGGCGAGATCTCCGTGCGCGTCGCGCGCTATACGCTGCTCGCCAAGTGCCTGCGCCCGCTCCCGGACAAGTTCAAGGGCCTCAAGGACATGGACGTCCGGTACCGGCAGCGCTACCTCGACCTGATCGTGAACCCCGAGGTGCAGGAGACGTTCCAGCGCCGCAGCCGGATCGTGCGCACGATCCGGACGTACCTCGATGAGCGCGGCTTCCTCGAGGTCGACACCCCGATGCTCAGCGCGATCGCCGGCGGCGCCGCGGCGCGGCCCTTCGAGACGCACCACAACGCGCTCGACCTCGACCTGTTCCTCCGGATCGCCCCGGAGCTCTACCTGAAGCGCCTGATCGTGGGCGGCTTCGAGCGCGTCTACGAGCTCGGCCGCATGTTCCGGAACGAGGGCATCTCGATCCGGCACAATCCCGAGTTCAGCATGATGGAGGTCTACCAGGCCTACACGGACTACAAGGGGATGATGGAGCTCGCGGAGGGCATCGTCTCGGCCTGCGCGCAGGAAGTCCTCGGCACGACGCGGATCGTCTACCAGGGCGTCGACGTCGACCTGACGCCGCCGTTCGCGCGCCTCACGATGCGCGACGCCGTGCTCGCCCACACGGGCGTCGACTTCGACGCGCTCGACGACGCCGCGGCGCGACGTCTGGCGGCGGAGCGCGGGCTCGACCCGCTGAAGGCCGCGACGCGCGGCGAGGTCATGAACCTCTTCTTCGAGGAGTACGTCGAGGCGAAGCTGGTGCAGCCGACCTTCATCCACGACTACCCGACGGAGATCTCGCCCCTCACGAAGAAGAAGCCCGGCCGCCCGGATCTCACGGAGCGCTTCGAGCTCTTCATCGTCGGGCGCGAGTACGGCAACGCCTACTCCGAGCTGAACGACCCGTTCGACCAGCGCGAGCGGTTCGCCGCGCAGGCGAAGCGGCGCGCGGAGGGCGACGAGGAGGCCTACCAGGTCGACGACGACTTCCTGACCGCGCTCGAGTACGGCATGCCGCCGACCGGGGGCCTCGGGATCGGAATCGACCGGCTGGTCATGCTGCTGACCGATTCGTATTCGATCCGCGACGTCCTGTTGTTCCCGACGATGCGCCCGCTGCCCGCGGGCGACGCAGGGCGCGAGGACGGCGGGGAGGGCCCCGCGGAAGGCCGCGAGGGCGTCGAAGGAGGGAACGGGTGATGGACCGCAGGGAAGCGCTCGATATCCTCGGCCTGTCGGCCGCGCCGACTCCGCAGGAAATCGAGCACCGCTACGACATCCTGATCAAGCGGGCGAAGGGGGCGACCGACCCGGACGCGCTCACGAAGGTCACCGAGGCCTACAACCTGCTCACGGGGCGCACCTACGTGCCCGAACCGCCGGACCCGCGCGACGAGCGCGTCGTCCTCGGGAAGTCCGTGAAGCAGTGGAAGCACCTCTGGCATTACGGCCGCACGAAGTATTTCGCAATCGCCGTGACGTCGGCGCTCGTCATCTGGCTGGCCCTGTCCGTGATCACGAACCGCCCCCCCGACCTGAAATTCGTCTCGATCGGGACGATCGTCTCCACGGGCCCCGATGCGATGACGGCGTGGGCCTTGGCGCAGTTCCCCGACGTGAAGAAGTTCCAATACGACAACGTGTACCTATCGGCCGACGGCACCGGGGAGAACGACGTCGTCAACGTCCAGAAGGCCTTCGTGCTGCTCGCCGCCGCGGACGAGGACACGGTCGCCCTCGATGCCGCGCATTTCAAGGTCTACGTCACGCAGGGCGCCTTCCTGAACCTCGACGGCTTCTGGGCGGAGCTGCAGGGGACGCTGCCCGAAAGCGTCCTCGCGGAGGTGAAGCCGATGCGCGGCGCCACGACGGTCGAGGACGGCGGCGACGGCTTGTCGCACGTCTACGGCCTCGACGTCACGGGACTCGGTACGATGCCCGCGTTGGGCCTTTACGCCGATTCGGTCGTCCTGACGATCAGCGTGCACACGAAGCACGAGGATGAGACGAAGGCCTTCCTCACCCGGTACCTGGAGCAGACCGACGCGCTGAAGGCCCTGATCACGCCGATCCCGACGTCGGCCGCGACCGCGACGCCGGCGGCCTAGGCGACGCCGACCGCCCCGCGGCGGAGCGTAGCCTCAATCCGAACGCAGGTCCTCGAGGGAGGCGGCCCGGTACAGCCGGTCCGCCTCCTCTTCGTCCAGCAGGCGC
Organism: uncultured Eubacteriales bacterium; assembly: GCA_903919045.1. Lineage (GTDB taxonomy): Bacteria > Bacillota > Clostridia > Saccharofermentanales > UBA5734 > CAILLO01. Next base: position 21,148 of record CAIXGU010000249.1, read on the forward strand.
GATGCGCCGGGCGCGAGGGCCGGGTCGAGCGACAGCGGTCCCATCGCCTCGCGGTGCAGCCGCACGACGGCGCGCCCCGTGGCGAGCATCATGCGCTTCACCTGGTGGTACTTGCCCTCGCGGATCGTGAGGAGCGCCTCGTTCGGCCCGATCGGAGCGAGCTCGGCGGGCTGGCATTCCGTGCCGTCGCCGAGCACCAGGCCCTCCCCGAAGCGCGCGGCGTCGTCCGGCGCGAAGGGCGCGCCCTCGGTCCACACGTGGTAGACCTTGTCGACGTGCCATTTCGGATTCGCGAGGCGGTGCGCGAGCAGCCCGTCGTTCGTGAGCAGCAGCAGGCCCGTCGTGTCGGCGTCGAGGCGCCCGACGGGCGAGAGTCCGCGGGTCGCGAGGTGCGCGGGCACGAGCTCGGCGACCGTATGCCGGCGCGCGTCCTCGAGTGCGGTCAGATAGCCCGCGGGCTTGTGCATCATCAGGTGGAGGTGCCGCTGGACCTGCGCCGGCGCCCCGTCGACCTCGATCCGCGCGGTGCCGCCGTCGGGGAGCCGCAGGGAGGGGTCGCGGACGACCGCTCCGTCGACGCGCACGCGGCCGGCGCGCACGAGCGCCTTGACGTCGGTGCGGGTGCCGTAGCCGGAGTCGGAAAGGGCCTTGTCGAGCCTCATGCGGGAATCATACCACCATTTGACGCCCATGGGGCCGGACGGTATAATTCATCGTGCCTCCGGCATCGGGAACCCCGAGCCGGAGCGCGAATCCACTGCCGAGGGGGGGGAGAACAGAATGTCCGAAGTGAGAGTGAAGGAGAACGAGACCCTCGACAGTGCGCTGCGCCGCTTCAAGCGCCAGTGCGCCAAGTCCGGCGTCCTCGCGGAAGTCCGCAAGCGCGAGCACTACGAGAAGCCGAGCGTCCGCCGCAAGAAGAAGTCCGAAGCCGCGCGCAAGAGGAAGCACTGAGTCCGGGAACGCGCCGGGAGGGAGCCCGATGAGCCTCAAGGAACGCCTGCTCGAGGACCTGAAGACCGCGATGCGCGACAAGGACACGCTCCGCAAGGACGTGCTCCAGATCGTGCGCGCCGGTATCCTGCAGGTCGAGAAGGATTCCCTGAAGACGCTCGACGAGGCCGGATGCGTGGACGTGGTCGCCAAGGAGCACCGCAAGCGCGCCGAGATGCTCGAGGAGTTCAAGGCCAGCGGCCGCGAGGACGTCCTGTCCAAGGTCCGCGCCGAGATCGCCGTCCTCGAGGCCTACCTTCCGAAGCAGCTCTCCGAAGCCGAGATCGAGGGAATCGTGCGCGAAGCCGTCTCTGCGTCCGGCGCCGTCTCCGTCCGCGACATGGGCAAGGTGATGCCGCTCGTGATGCCCCGCGTCAAGGGGCAGGCGGACGGCAAGCTCGTGAACGCCGTCGTGAAGCGGGTCCTCGAGGGCTGAAGATCCAAGGCGCCGAACACCGGGAGCCCGGGCCGACGAGGTCCGGGCTCTTGCCTATCCGGGGAAGGGGGACGCGCATGCCCGCACCGTGGCCGAGGCGATGGACCGTGGACGGCCGGCCGGTCGAGTCGGTCGAGCCGCTGCCCCGCGGCGCCGACCTCGTCGGGCTCGTCCTCGCGCGTCGGCTCCCGCCGGACACGGACGGTCGCGACGCCTTCCTGTCGCCTTCCCTGGACCGGGTGCCCGACCCGCTGCGCATCGACGGGATGCCGGGCGCAGTCGACGCGGTCGCCCGCGCCCTCGCGCGGCGCGACCGCATCCTCGTCCACGGCGACTACGACGCCGACGGCGTGACCGCGACGGCGCTGCTCGTCGCGTTCCTGCGGAGCGCGGGCGCGGACGTCGCCTACCACATCCCCGACCGGCTCGGCGAGGGCTACGGGCTCTCCGAGCGCAGCGTCGAGGTCGCCCGCACGCTCGGCGCGCGCCTCGTCGTCACCGTCGACTGCGGCGTCTCCGCCCTCGACGAGATCGCCGCCCTGAAGGCCGCCGGCATCGCCGTCGTCGTCACCGACCACCACGTCTGCAAGGAGCGCCTGCCCGAGGCCGACGCCGTCGTCGATCCCAAATGGCCCCAGGCTTCCTACGGATTCGACGGGCTCTCCGGCGCGGGGCTCGCCCTGCGCCTCACGCAGGCCCTCTCTGCACGCCTCGGCCTCGGCGACCTCTGGCGCGACGGCCTCGACCTCGCCGCAATCGGCACCGTCGCGGACGTCGTCCCGCTCCTCGGCGAGAACCGCGTCTGGGCCTCGCTCGGCCTCGCGCGGCTGAACCGCGCCCCGCGGCCCGGAATCGCCGCCCTCCTGCGCGCGTCGGCGACGAAAGCCGGCGCGCCCGTCGACGAGGTCACGATCGGCTTCCGCATCGGGCCGCGCCTCAACGCCGCGGGCCGCATGGGCGACGCCTCGCGCGCCGTCGAGCTCCTGCTTGCGACCGACCCCGCCGATGCGGAGCGACTCGCCGCCGGGCTCGAGCGCGAGAACGCGCGCCGGCAGGCCGTCGAGACCCGGATCTTCGACGAGGCCGCCGCCCAGGCGCGCGACTTCCTCGCGGCCCGCGCCGCCGCCGCCGCCGCGCCGCTCCCGCCGCTCGCGCCGCTCGTCGTCGCCGGTGCCGACTGGCACCCCGGCGTCGTCGGCATCGTCGCCTCGCGCCTCGTCGAGGCGTTCGCGCGCCCCGCGATCGTGTTCGCCGCCGAGAACGGCCAGCTCCGCGGCTCCGGCCGCACCGCGGGCGACTTCGACCTGCTCGCGGCGATCGCCTCCGCCTCCGCCGAGACCCTGCGCTTCGGCGGCCACCGCAAGGCGGCCGGGGTCGTCGTCGCGCCCGACCGCCTCGACGCCTTCCGCGCCGCGCTCGAGGCCTTCGCCGCCTCGCTCCCGTCCGCCGCCGACGGCGGCGCGGCGGGGTCCGACACCCCGCCGCTCGAGGCGGACGCCGTGCTCTCCGCCTCCGCGCTCACGCTCGCGAACGCCGTCGCGCTGCAGGCCCTCGCCCCCTATGGCGAGGGCAACCCGCGGCCCCTCTTCGCCGTTCGCCGCGTCCGGATCGCCGGGCAGCGCGCGATGGGCGCCGACGGCCGCCACCGGCGCTATTCCTGCGTCGCCGAGGACGGAACCGCGCTGCCCGACGGCGTGGCCTTCGGCGCCGTGTCCCGCCCCGGCTCCTTCGCGACGGGCGACGCCGTCGACCTCCTGTTCCACCTCGACGTCAACGACTTCAACGGCACCCGCAGCGCCCAGCTCTCGCTGCGGGCCCTGCGCCCGTCCCCGCCCTGGAGGGTCCGCGCCTCGGCCTTCGGCGCCGTGTACCGCCTGCTGCGCGACCCGCGCTTCGCCGCGGAGGGCCTGCCCCTCGACGCGACCGCGGCGGCCGCCGCGGCCGGCCCGCTGAACGGCGGCCGTCCGCTCTCCGGGTATGAAACGGAGACGGTTCTCGCTATACTGGAGGAATCCTCTCTCGTCGCCTTCGCGGCCGACGGCGCGGGACTCCGGCGGGCCGTGCTCCTGCCGGCGGCGGACCGCGTGAAACTCGAGGGCTCGCCCACGTACCGGCGCCTGCGGGAGGAAGGGATCCTGGAGCCCGATGCCTGAACTGAAAGAGATCATGGACAACGTCGTCTCCCGCGCGGAGGCGTACCTGAGCGCCGATTCCGGCTGCGCCGAGCGGCTGCGCGCCGCCTTCGCGTTCGCCGAGGCGGCCCACGAGGGGCAGGCCCGCGCGAACGGCGAGCGCTACATCTTCCACCCTGTCGAGACCGCCCTGATCCTCACCGACTACGAGGTCGACGCCGACACGCTCTGCGGCGCGCTGCTGCACGACACCGTCGAGGACACCGGCCGCACGCTGGACGACATCCGCGAGCGGTTCGGCGAGACCGTCGCGTCGCTCGTCGACGGCGTCACCAAGCTCGAGCGCATCTCCTATTCCTCGAAGGAGGAGGTCCAGGCAGAGAACTTCCGCAAGATGTTCCTCGCGATGGCCCGCGACATCCGCGTGGTCCTGATCAAGCTGGCCGACCGCCTGCACAACATGCGGACGATCCAGTACATGACCGAGGAGAAGCAGAAGGAGAAGGCCCACGAGACCCTCGACATCTACGCGCCCCTCGCGCACCGCCTCGGCATCTACCGCATGAAGTGGGAGCTCGAGGACCTGTGCCTGCGCTACATCGACCGCGAAGCGTATTACGAGCTCGTGGGGGCGATCGCGCAGAAGCGCACCGAGCGCGAGGCGATGCTCGAGCAGGTGATGGGCGAGATCAAGGCGCGCATCGCGGCGATGGGCATCCGCGGGGACATCGACGGCCGGCCCAAGCACTTCTACAGCATCTACCGCAAGATGAAGACGCAGGGGAGGGCGATCGACCAGATCTACGACCTGTTCGCCGCGCGCGTCGTCGTCGACACCGTCGCCGACTGCTACGCCGTGCTCGGCGCCGTCCACGACCTCTACCGGCCGATGCCCGGCCGCTTCAAGGACTACATCGCGATGCCCAAGCCGAACCAGTACCAGTCGCTGCACACGACGGTGTTCGGCCCGAAGGGCGTGCCGTTCGAGGTGCAGATCCGCACCGAGGAGATGCACCGCGTCGCGGAGTACGGCATCGCCGCGCACTGGAAGTACAAGGAGGGCGCTCCCGCGCCCGTGCCCGGCCCGAAGGGCAAGGCGGCGAAGGAGGGCGAGGCGTTCGACGAGAAGCTCGCCTGGCTGCGCCAGCTGCTCGAGTGGCAGAAGGAGATGCGCGGCGCCGGCGAGTTCATGGAGTCGCTGCGGAACGGCCTCGTCGCCGACGAGGTGTTCGTGTTCACGCCGCGCGGCGACGTCGTGGCGCTGCCGTCGGGCGCCGTGCCGGTCGACCTCGCGTACACGATCCACAGCGGCCTCGGCAACCGGATGTACGGCGCGAAGGTGAACGGGAAGATGGTCCCGCTCGCGTACGAGCTCCAGACCGGCGACATCTGCGAGATCCTCACGTCGGACAAGGTCCACGGTCCGTCCCGCGATTGGCTGAAGGTCGTCAAGAGCTCGTCCGCGCGCAGCAAGATCAACCAGTGGTTCAAGAAGGAGATGCGCGACGAGAACATCGAGCGCGGGCGGGACGCCTTCGAGAAGGAGGCCCGCAAGCTCGGCTTCGCACCGCCGCAGCTCCTGTCGAAGCCGGACCTGCTCGAGCCGGTGCTCCGCCGCTACTCGCTCGCGACCGTCGAGGACATGTACGCAGCGATCGGCTACGGCGGCGTGTCCGCCGGCAAGATCCTCTCCCGCCTGCGCGAGGAATACATCCGCAGCCTGCCGGAGGAGGAGCGCACCCGCCTCGGCTACCGCGTCAACGCGCAGGGGCAGCTGGTGCACGTGCCCGGCTCCGCGGCCGTCCCGACGCAGATCGTTCCGCCCGAGCTCGCCGGCGCCGGCCAGAAGGCGACCGAGGAGGCCCTGTCCGCCGCGGCCGCCGCCCTGGTCACGCAGAAGGCGCCCCGCCGCACGGCGAAGAGCTCCGGCGTCGTCGTGAAGGGCATCGACAACTGCCTCGTCGTCTTCTCGCGCTGCTGCGGCCCCGTGCACGGCGATCCGATCGTCGGGTTCATCACGCGCGGCAAGGGCGTCGCGGTCCACCGCACGGACTGCGCCAACATCCGCGGCCTGCTCGTGCCGTTGGCCGAGCGCTCCGGCAAGGAGAACGCGGACGCCGCGCGCCTGATCGAGGTCTCCTGGGCCGGCGAGGAGACGGGCGCCTCGTACAAGGCCGACATGACGGTGCTCGCGAACGACCGCCGCCACCTGCTCGCCGACATCTCCGGGGCGATCGCCGAGGAGAAGGTCTCCATCGTCGCGGCCTCGATGAAGGTCGCGAAGGACTTCACGGCGAGCATCTCGATGACCGTCGAGGTCGACGGCCAGGACCAGCTCGACCGCGTCTTCGGCCGGATCAAGGCGATCCGCGACGTCCTCGAGGTCCGGCGCGGCCACTAGAAAGGATCGAGTCCCTCTCCCTGCGCAAGAAAGTGCAAGCCGGCGCGGAATCGTTGCATCGCCTCCGCCCGCGATGGCATAGTATGGGGGTGGGTTCGTCCCGGAAGGAGGTCGCATGCCTCGCGCCGCGGTGCCGCCGCCGTCTCTCGCGCCGTCCTACGACATGGAGCGCCTCTTCCGCGCCGCCGACGATTACGAGCGCGCGACGGGAGTCCCCGTGCAGGTCGTGAGCGCGATGGGCGAGACGCTGCACGTCGCCGACGCCGCGACCGGCCGCCACACGGTGTGCGAGCTCGCCTCCACGATCTTCCGCTCCCGCGTCCCGGAGGGCTCCACGGAGGCCGACGCCTGCACGAATTCGCACCTCTACGGCTGCTATCAGGCCGAGCGCTTCGGCGGCCGCTACGTGTATTTCTGCCCCATGGGCCTCACGCACTGGGCCTCGCCCGTCCTCGCCGACGGCGCGGTCGTCGCGGCCCTGCTCGGCGGGCCCGTCCACATGATCGACCCCGACGATTTCCTGATCGAGGAGATCATGGCCAAGAACGGCATCGCACCGGAGTTCATCGGCTCCCTGCGCCGCCAGATGGAGAAGGTCCCGGTCGTCCCGCCGCCGCGCGTGAACAGCCTCTCCGACCTCCTCTACCACGTCGCGAAATCCCTCTCCGAAGGCTCCTACGCCGAAGTCGACGCCCGCAAGGACTCCGGCGAGCTGCAGGCCGAGATCTGGGAGCACATCCGCTCCATGAAGGACGTCGGGAAGCCCGAGGGCATGGAGGCCTATCCGATGGAGAAGGAGCGCGAGCTCCTCGACCTGATCGAGATCGGCGACCGCCCCGGCGCGCAGCGCGTCCTCAACGAGATCCTGGGCCACATCTTCTTCGCGTCCGGCGGCAGCTTCGACATCATCCGCGCCCGCGTCCTCGAGCTCGTCGTGCTGCTTTCGCGCGCCGCGATCAAGGGCGGCGCCGACGCGCAGCAGATCTTCGGCCTCAACTACGGCTACCTGAACCGCATCAACGGCTTCCGCAACGTCGAGGAGCTCGCGTACTGGCTCTCGGGCATCATGGCCCGCTTCACGGACCAGGTCTTCAACCTGTCCGAGGTGAAGCACGCGGACGTGATCTACCGCGCGGTGGACTACATCCGCAAGAACTACATGAACCGGATCACCCTGGAGGAGGTGGCGTCCCACGTGTATCTGAGCCCGGCCTATTTCAGCCGGGTGTTCAAGGAGGAGATGAAGGACAACTTCAACGTCTTCGTGAACCGGATCCGCGTCGAGGCCGCCAAGAAGATGCTCCTGAACGAGACGATCCAGCTCGTCGACGTGTCGACGCTGGCCGGCTTCGAGGGACAGAGCTACTTCTCCAAGGTGTTCAAGCGCATGACGGGCGTGACCCCGGGCCGGTACCGGGAGTCCAGAGGGAAGGTCCGGCCGCCGGCACCCGCGGCCCAGAGCCCCGGCGGCTCCTAGACGGCCGGACGACCACGCAGGCACAGGGACGTACGGGCCAAGGGGCCCGACAGCAAAGGGAGGAACGCACACCATGGAAATCCTCGACCAGATCTCGGAAGCGCTGCAGAAGGGCAAGGCCAAGGACGTCAAGCAGATGGTCCAGGACGCGCTCGACCAGGGCGTGTCGGCATCCGACGTGCTCAACAAGGGCCTGCTCGTCGGCATGGGCATCATCGGCGGCAAGTTCAAGAACAACGAGGTCTACGTGCCCGACGTGCTCATCGCCGCGCGCGCGATGAAGGCCGGCACCGAGATCCTCAAGCCGCTGCTCGCGACCCAGGGCGTGAAGGCGATCGGCAAGGTCCTGATCGGCACCGTCAAGGGCGACCTGCACGACATCGGCAAGAACCTCGTCGCGATGATGATGGAAGGCAAGGGCCTCGAGGTCGTCGACGTCGGCACCGACGTGCCGGCCGACACGTTCATCCAGAAGGCGATCGAGAACGACGTGCGGGTCATCTGCTGCTCCGCGCTGCTCACCACCACGATGGGCGAGATGAAGAACGTCGTCGAGGCCGCGAAGGCCGCCGGCGTGCGGGACCGCTTCATCATCATGGTCGGCGGCGCGCCGGTCAACGAGACGTTCTGCAAGAGCATCGGCGCCGACCTCTACACTCCCGACGCGGCTTCCGCGGCGGACGCGGCGTTCGCCGCCATCAAGGCCCGCGCGTAGTTCTCCGGCACGCGGACCGCGCAGACGAAGACCTCCGGTTCCCTCGCGGGGACCGGAGGTCTTCCTGCGCCTCGGCGGCCTGCGGAGGCCGTCGGGGGGAGCGTGCCGCTACGGGCGGATCTCCTCCAGGGAGACCATGACGACGGGGCGGCGCTGGGTCCTCTCGTAGAGGAAATCGCGCAGCTGGTCGCGGAGGGCATTGCTCCGGACCATGGCGGCGATGGGCTTGTTCCCGGCCGCGGCCTTCTGCAGGAAGCTCAGGACCTTGGACTGGACTTCCTCGATCACGTGGCCTTCCTCGGCTTCGTACACGAACCCGCGCGCCTGGATGTCGGGCGCCGCCGCCAGGGTGCTGTCGTCGGCCCACAGGGCGAGGCTGACCGAGAGGATGCCGTCCTCGGACAGGAGCTTGCGGTCGCGGAGCACGAGATTCCCCACGTCTCCCACGCCCGAACCGTCGATGAGGACGTCGGTCGCGGTGACGTAGCCGGCGATCCGCGCCGTGTCGGCGGTCAGCTCCAGGATGTCGCCGTTCCCCAGGAGGAAGATGTTCTCGTAGGGGGTGCCCATGCGGTTGGCCAGCTGGGCGTGGCGCGACAGGTGCCGGTACTCGCCGTGCACCGGAAGGAAGAACTTCGGCCGCACCAGCTGGTGCATGAGCTTGAGTTCCTCCTGGTACGCGTGTCCCGAGACGTGGACCTCCGCCAACGATTCGTAGATGACGTCGGCGCCGCGGCGGAACAGCTCGTTCACGACCTTGTAGATCGGCTTCTCGTTCCCCGGGATGGGGCTGGCCGACAGGATCACCGTGTCGCCCCGCACGATCTCCACTTTCTTGTGCTCCGAGAAGGCCATGCGCGTGAGGGCGGACATGGGTTCGCCCTGGCTGCCCGTGGAGAGGATCACCAGTTCCCCCGGCTCGTAGTTGTCGATGGCCTCGACGTCGATGAGCGTGCCGGGATTCATCCTGATGTAGCCCAGGGAATCGGCCGCGCCGAAGACCTTGAGCATGCTGCGGCCCACGAGGGCGACCTTGCGGCCGAACCGCTCGGCGGCGGTGAAGATCTGCTGCATGCGGTGGACGTTCGACGAGAACGTGGCGATGATGATGCGGCCCGGAGCCTTCTGGAACAGGTCCATGAAGGTCTCGCCGACCTTGCTCTCGGACATGGTGTAGCCCTTCTTCTCCACGTTCGTGCTCTCGCACAGGAGGAGGAGGACGCCTTCCGACCCGATGGCCGCGAGGCGCGCGAGATCGGGCGGCCCGCCGTCGATGGGCGTGTAGTCGATCTTGAAGTCGCCCGAATGGACGACCGTGCCGACCGGGGTGCGGATGGCCAGCGTGGTGGCGTCGGCGATGCTGTGGGTGGCGCGGATGAACTCGACCGAGAACACGCCGGCCTTGACGGTGGTGCCGGCCGTGACCGTCATGAACTTCACC
>CAIXGU010000250.1 GCA_903919045.1 uncultured Eubacteriales bacterium
ACCCGGTCGCCGGGCTCGTCGAGGTCCCCTGCGTGAAGCGCAACGCCATGGGCGCCGTGCACGCCGTCGCCGCCGCGGACCTCGCCCTCGCGGGCGTCCGCAGCCGCATCCCGCCCGACGAGGTCGTCGACGCGATGCAGTCCGTCGGGCGGCTCATGAGCCCGGACCTGAAGGAGACCGCGCGGGGCGGGCTCGCGGCCACGCCGACCGGGCGGGAGCACAAGCGGCGGATCGTCCACGGGGAGTAGCCGCCGCCCCGACCCCGGACTGCGCCCGCTCGCGTCTGCACGCTTTCCGTCACCGCGGGGCCCGCGGATTCCCGGTGCCGGCGCTACGATGGGGCTGCAAGAACCCCCCGCGCTCCTCCCCCGAAGGAGGAGCCGCACCGGAACCGAGGCCCCGCCATGGATGCCCAGCCCCTCCCCCTCTCCCAGCGCGAACGCCTGATCTTCGTCAACCTCGCCGTGAAGGACCTGCAGCGCGCGACCGATTTCTTCGGGGCCATCGGCTTCGACGTCGACCCCCGCTTCACGGACGCGAACGCGACCTGCCTCCTGCTCGGGAAGAACCTCTACGCCATGCTGCTCTCCGAGCCGTTCTTCCGGAGCTTCACGAAACTGCCGCTCGCCGACCCCCTCGCCGCGCCCGAGGCCATCGTCGCCCTGTCCGCGGAGAATCGCGCGGAGGTCGACCGGATCGTCGACCGCGCGTTCGCCGCCGGCGCCGCGTACTACCGCGAGCCGGACGTCATGCCCGGGATGTACAGCCGCAGCTTCAAGGACCCGGACGGCCACCTCTGGGAGGTCGTCTGGATGGACGTCGAGGAGCATCTCGAGGGAATGGGCCGCGCCTGACGGCCTCATCCCCTCCGACGCCCCCGGCTCGGCGCCCGACCCCGCCCGCACGCAGCGCACGCCCCGCGCACACGATTCCGACACACTCCCCCGGTATGCTGGAGGCAGAACAGGTACCGGAGGTGGACCGACATGACCGTCCCGCAGCCGACGTCCCGCGATCCGAGACACCGCACGTTCGGCAAGCGCGCCCTCGTCCTCGTCCTCGCCGCCGTCCTCGCGCTCGGCGGCATCCTCTTCGCCCTCGCCGACCGGTACCTGATCCCGCACGTCGAGGCCGTGGCGCTCCCCGCGACGCCCACGGCCCCGGCGTCGGGCGATGCGACGCCCGCCGTCCCCGCCGATGCGACCGATACGTCCGGCACCGTCGTCTCCACCGCCACCGACTACGTCAGCGACGACCTCGCGATCCACATCGCGAAGGTCGTCACCGGCACCGGCAACGCCACCGTCACCTACTATGTCGCGGACGTGACCGTCTCCGACGTCTCGCTCCTGCTGTCCGCCTTCCCGAACGACACGTTCGGCCGCAACATCACCGCGGACACGTCCGTCGTCGCCGCGGCCCACGACGCCCTGTTCGCCATCAACGGCGACTACTTCGGCTTCCGCGCCGATGGCGTCGAGATCCGCAACGGCGTCCTCTATCGGGACGAACCCGCCCGCGTCGGCGCCGCGATCTACGCCGACGGCACGATGGACTTCTACGACGAGACCCGGGTCTCCGCCGCGACGCTGCTGGCGGACGGCGCCCTGCAGACCCTCTCCTTCGGCCCGGTCCTCGTCGATGACGGCGTCGTGCAGACCGACTTCACCGGCTACCGCGTCGACACGAACATGGGCAACGCGTCCAGCATCGCCGGCTCGAACCCGCGAACCGGCATCGGGATGATCTCCGCCAACCACTACGTCTTCGTCGTCGTCGACGGCCGCAGCCCCGGCTACAGCGCCGGCCTCACGCTCGCGAAGTTCGCGCAGGTCTTCCGGGACCTCGGCTGCACCCAGGCCTACAACCTCGACGGCGGAGGCTCCTCCACGATGTACTTCCAGGGCGCCGTCGTGAACGACCCGCTCGGGCGCGGCCAGGAGCGCGGCGTGAGCGACATCCTGTACATCAAGGAGGAATAGGGGCCGTGGCGATCCCGATCGGGACGGCCGATCCGGCGCGCCGCTCCCCGCGCTTCCGCACGATCCGCGACTCCGCCCGCATGTCCATCCGGATCCTGCGCTTCGGCGCCTCGTCCCTGATCGCCGCTGCGATCGACTACGGCCTGCTGTTCGCGCTGCAGGCGCTCACGGGCGACCTGCTCCTGTCCGTCGTCGGCGCGCGCGTCGCGAGCGCCTCGACGAACTACGCGCTCAACCGGACGCTTGTCTTCCGCTACGGACGAGGGACCTCCGTCGCCTCGTCCCTGCCGCGCTACGCCTTCCTCGCGGGGGCGATCCTGGCCCTGAACTACGGCCTGCTCGCGGTCCTCACCGGCGTCGCGGGGTTCCCGCTGCTCCCGGCGAAGCTCCTCGCGGAATCCGCGCTCTACCTGCTGAGCTACTGGGCGCAGCGGGCGATCGTGTTCCCGGGCGCGAAGGAAGGGCGCCGTCCTGCGGAACAGGCGGCGCCCCGGGCGCGGTAGAGGAAGAGCGAGGTCAGCCGCGCAGGTCGACCCACTTCCGGCCGCAGACCTCCTTCAGCCGCGCCGCGAGCTCCGCGTCTGCGCCTTCGGGGAACTTCGACCGGTCGACGATGAAGGCCTGGTTCTTCTGGATGAAGAGATAGAAGGCGTCGCGGTCCGCGACGGCCTGCAGGAGGCCGGCGTACCGCACCGTCGAGCGGCCCTGGACGCGGCCGCTCGCGTCGTTCGCGACCTCGGCGGCGTCGTCGCCGAACGTGAACCGCTGCGTCGTCAGGTCCTTCGATACGTTGCGCCACTGGAGCGCCGCCGCCCAGCGGGGCATGGAGACGAAGCCCACGAAGAAGAGCGCCGCGAACGCGAGGCCGATGAAGCCGAGCGGCTGCGTCGGATCGAGGAGCAGCATCCCGCAGGAAAGCGCGACGAGCAGCAGGCACGCCGCGAGCGTCAGCGCGGCCTTGCCCTTCTGGCGCCGGTGCACCGTGTAGGACAGATAGCGGCGCAGCAGCCGCTTCGTCAGGGTCGTCTCGACCTCGATGCGCATGGCCCTACCGGTCCCAGACGTAGCGGGATCCGAGCAGCTCCTGGAGCTTCGCCCCGAGCGCGT
>CAIXGU010000251.1 GCA_903919045.1 uncultured Eubacteriales bacterium
CGGCGGGGCCGGCGGGGCCGGCGGGGCGGCGGTCGCGTACGCGCCCGAGGCGGGCTGCGAGGCGCCGCAGCGGGTGCAGAACCGCGTTCCGTCGGCCAGGTTCTGGCCGCAATTCGTGCAGAACATCGTCGATCCTCCTCGGCTGCGCCGATTCCCTCCGCCGACGCCGGTCCTTCCGGGTCCCCAAGCGGGTGGGATGCGCTTCTAGGCTACCATTCCGGTCCTGGGAAGGAAAGAAGTCCATGGACATCCGTGGAAGCGAATCGCCCTCAAGATTCCGTAGATCTACAGGATTCAAGGAATTTGAGGGTCATGCGATTTCGGCCTATCATTCCATCCGGGACGTGCGATGCAGGGGCGAGCTCTTTTTCGGCTCAGCCGCCGCCCGGAGGGGCATTCCCTCCCCCGCCCGGGAAGCCGCCTCCGCCCGGAGGGTCGCCGCCGCCGGGGAAGCCGCCCCCGCCCGGCCCGCCGCCCCCGCCCTGCGAGCCGAGCGCGGCGAAGTCGAGGGCGCTCGCGTCGACGAGGTGCGCGCCCGCGGCCGCCTGTCCGGCCGTCGTGGACGGCACGGTGCCGTCGAGCTGTTCCTGGATGCTCCGCGCGCGCAGGTCTCCGGCGATCCGGACGGCCGCGAGTCCGGCCTGGAATTCCTCGTATGCGTAGAAGGCGGTCGGGTCCTTCTGCAGGTAGGGCGAGATCAGCGCCCAGGTCGCATCCACGGTCGCCGCGAACCGGCCGTCCGCGAAGAAGCCGTCGAGGATGGCCTGCAGGTACCCGTGGTACGTCGCCTTGTACCCGTCCGCCTCGAGGAGCTTCGAGATGAGCGGCCGCGCCGAAGCCTCGACGCCGGAGACGGGCGTGTCGATGGGGAAGTTCACGTAGGAGGAGCCGGTCGTGAGCAGGAAGCCGCCGAACGCCATGTTGTAGTCCCACGGGAGGATCGAGAGGACGCCGCCCGACTCGCGCAGGTAGTAGTTCTGCTGCATGTTCGTGAAGTAGCTGTCGAGATTCACGGTCACGGTCTGCGCGGCCATGTAGCGGAGGACCTCGTCGACATCGAAGGACGTCTCGAGATCGGTTCCGGTCGACAGGACCTGCAAGGCGGCGATGACCCTCGCCTGGTCCTTCTCGGTGGCGTTGAAGACGGAATTGTCGAAGATCGCCGCATACTTCGCGGGGTCGTCTCCCGAATAGACGAGGTCGCCGCCGCTCGCGCGGACGCCCATGCCGCCCGGCTGGGTCTGCCCGCCGGGCCGAGGCTGTCCATTCGGCTGCATCTGTCCGTCCGGCTGCATCTGTCCGTCCGGCTGCGTCTTGTCGCCTGCGGCGTCCATCGAATTGACATTGTAGAGCTCGCCCTTGTCGGCGCCGAAGTTGCGGTAAACGAAGCTGTCCTCGATCGCCTCGACGCCCAGGTAGAGGCCCCACGGCTCGCCGTTCACGGTGATCCAGACGTAGGCGCAGAGCGGCGTCGGAACGCCCGAGGACTCCATGATCCCGTACGACAGGTACTCCTTCATGGCCGTGGCGTCTGTGATCAGATTGTTCAGGGCCATCTTGTCGAGCCCGAGCAGCGTTCGTCCGGGGACGTCGTGGTCGAACTCGAGCTTGAAGCTGAACCGGTCGCTGTCGGTCTGCGAGACCATGTTCAGGCTCGAGTTGCCCTTCGGCCGGATCGCGGCGCCGGCGACGGTCGTGCCGTCGTAGACGGCGTCGACCGTGACGTACTGCTCCTGCAAGGCGGCGTCGAGCATCGCCTGCCAGGCCGACGGGTCGACGGTCAGGTCGAGCGTGTGGACGCGGTCCTTCGCGAAGACGGAGTCGGCGTAGGCCGCGGAGATGCCGGAATCCGTCGCGGCGCCCGCGGTCGGAGCGGGCGTCGGCGTGCCGCCGGCGTCGGCGGAGGCGCGCAGACCGGCCGCGGCGGCCGTGGCCAGCACGGCGGCCCCCAGCACGACCGCGACGAGCGCGGTGAAGGCGGTGTTCTCGCTGCGCTTCATGGGATCGTCTCCGCCTCCGCCTTCGCCCGCGTCAGCCGGCGTATTCGCCGTTGTAGCTGACCAGCACGGCGCTGCGGACGCCCGGGAGCGCGGCCACCTCGTTCACGAAGGCGGTCGCATCGTTCGGGACCCGGACCTCGGTCGTCGTCTCGATGCCGGCGGCGGCCGACACGCTCTTGGATTTCACGGCATAGCGCTTCACATGCTTCGCGACGGACTCCATGGCCCGCTTCTCGGCAGCATCGTCGTCGCAGGACAGGACCAGGATGTAAGGGGTCTCGCGCGTCTTGCGGCTCGAGAACAGGAAGAGGATCAGCCCGAGCAGCAGGGATCCGAACAGGGCGAGCGGGATGAGGCCCGCGCCGACGACGATGCCCACGCCGATGGCCCAGAACAGGAAGACGATGTCCATCGCCTCCTTGACGGCCGTGCGGAAGCGGACGATCGAGAGGGCGCCGACCATGCCGAGCGAGAGGATGACGTTCGACGTGACCGCGAGGATGACGAGCGACGTGACCATGGAGAGGGCCATCAGGCTGGTCGCGAAGCTCTGCGAGTACATGACGCCGCGGAAGGTCTTGCGGTAGATGAACAGGATGAACAGGCCGATCGCGAACGAGACGAACAGGGCGAGCCCGACGTCGAGGACGGAGAAGGACGTCACTTTCTCGAGGAAGCTGGACTTGAATATGTCGCTGAAGGTCATGGCGGGGTCCCTCCTTTGCGGGTTCGGCTCAGCCGACGGTGCGGCACAGGGCGTACTTCGAGACGGCCGACGACTGCCGGTCGCCGACCTGGACGAGGTCGCGGACGAGGGCGGGCAGGAAGGCGTCGTACTTGACCTCGAGGACGCTCTCTCCGGGCGCGCAGGCCGGGAGGAGCGGCAGGTCCGGGTTCAGGAAGTCGGTCGAGAAGAGGCCGCTGCGGACATCGGAGTCGATCGTGACGCGGACGTTGCCGGCCGGATGGACGAAGGCCTCGCGTCGGTACTCGACGATCGTGCGCGGACGCAGCATGCGGGCCAGCATCTCGCGGCGGAGCTCGTCGAGGAGGGCGTCCCCGCGGGCGGGGATCCAGTCGATGCGGCCGGCGAGGAGGGCCTCGCACTCGGTGCGGGAGAGCCAGGCGGACCGCTTCCAGCCGAGCCCGCCGCGCTTGCTCTTCTTCTCGAGGCGGATCGCGTCGAGGGACTCGCCGTAGACGCGGATACGGTATTTGTCGCGGTCGGCGACGCCGTCGAGCTTCTCGCGCAGCACCTCGTCCTGGTAGTTGTCGAAGTACAGGCTGCGGATCCGGTAGGTGCCGTCGGGTCCGGCGTGCCCGTCGCGGCGCAGGACCGCGGAGAGGCGGTGCCGGAGGGCCGCTGCGTCGGCCGGTCCGATCCAGTGCTTCAGTTCGCTGCGGCCGCCTTCCATGTCAGACCGTCCCTCCTGCGATGGTGCTCTCGATCCAGGCCTTGACGGAGTCGATGGGGATCGCGAAGCCGAGTCCTTCGATGTTGGAGCCGGACGACTTCGCGACGACGATGCCGATCAGCTGTCCGGCGGAGTTGAAGAGGCCGCCGCCGGAGTTGCCCGGATTGATCGCGGCGTCCGTCTGGAGGAGGGTCATGGTGGCGTCCGAGTCCATCGTGATCCGGCGCGACAGCGAGCTGATGATGCC
>CAIXGU010000252.1 GCA_903919045.1 uncultured Eubacteriales bacterium
GATCTCGTTCTCGTGGTGCGGGAACACGAGGTCCTGCCCGCCCGTGTGGATGTCGATCGTCTCGCCGAGGTAGTGCCGGGCCATCGCGGAGCACTCGATGTGCCACCCCGGTCGCCCCTCGCCCCACGGGCTCGGCCAGGAGGGCTCGCCCTCCTTCTTCTTCTTCCACACCGCGAAGTCCGTCGGGTTGCGCTTGAACGCGCACACCTCGACGCGCGCGCCGGCCTCGAGGTCCTCGATCGGGAAGCGCGACAGCTTCCCGTAGTCCTCGTCCTTCGACGTGTCGAAGTAGACGCCGTCCTCGGTCTCGTACGCGGCGCCCTTCTCCACGAGCGTCCCGATCAGCGCGAGGATGTCGTCCATGCACTCGGTCGCGAGCGGGTGGTGCGTCGCGGGGCGGATCCCGAGCTTCTCCGCGTCCTTGCGGTACTCGGCGATGAACCGGTCCGCGAGCGCCCGCACGGTCACGTGCTCCTCGTTCGCGCGGCGGATCATCTTGTCGTCGATGTCCGTGAAGTTCTGCACGAACGTCACCTTGTAGCCGCGGTACTCGAAGTAGCGGCGCAGCACGTCGAACAGCACGAACGGGCGCGCGTTGCCGATGTGGAAGTAGTTGTACACGGTCGGTCCGCACGCGTAGATGCGGACCTCGCCGGGGTGCACCGGGACGAATTCGCGCTTCTCGCGGGCCATCGTGTCGTAGAGTCTCATGGGTTCCTCCCGAGGTCCGGGCAATCGGGTCCGCCCGGCGCGTCCAATCTGCGCTCGAGTTCCCGGATGCGGTGCATCACCTTGCAGAATTCCTGGTAGACGGGGTCGGGGATGCCGGTCTGGTCGAGCTCGTCCGCGCGGTTCCCGACCGACGCGCCGGAGAGCCGGACGATCACGCCGGGCACGCCGACGACGGTCGCGCCCTCCGGCACCTCGCTCAGCACGACGGCGTTCGCGCCGATCCGCGCGTTGTCGCCGACCTTGAACGGACCGAGGATCTTGGCCCCGACGCCGATCAGGACGCGGTTCCCGATCGTGGGGTGGCGCTTCTCCTTCGCCTTGCCGGTGCCGCCGAGCGTCACGCCGTGGTAGATCGTGCAGTGGTCGCCGATCTCGGCGGTCTCGCCGATCACGACGCCCATGCCGTGGTCGATGAACAGCTCCTTGCCGATCGTCGCGCCGGGGTGGATCTCGATGCCGGTCCAGAACCGCGTGCACTGGGAGATCCAGCGCGCGGGGACGTACAGATGCGCCTTGTAGAGCGCGTGGGAGAGCCGGTGCCACGCGACCGCGTGGAGGCCGGGGTAGAGGAGGAAGACCTCGAGGACGCCCCGCGCCGCCGGGTCGCGCTGCGCGATCGAGCGCGCATCCGCCCACACACCCATGGCCTCTCCTTTCCCATCCGATGACGTTTCCGTCCGGGCCGGACCGTCCGGCCTGCTGCGGGCGCAAGGCGCCCGGCTCGTGTAGCCCCATATTATAGCACCTCCGGCCCCTTCGGGGGCGCGGAGGTTACGCGGGGCAAAGGAATACCCGAGATGCCGTACTCCCCGCCGATTGACACCCGGCGATCGCCAGGTGGGTGCCCTGCGGCGGTCCTTCGCCTTCCCCCGCCGTGCCGCTCCGAAGAGGGCCGGCGGTCGGGGCGTGGCGTCGTTCCGCACTGACGCGGGCTCCCGTTTATGTCATGAGGGTTCAAAGGGCGGGGCTGGTCGCACATCCCAGGCACCCTCAGCATACCCTTCCCGCCGGGCGAACGCAAACGATTGCACGGGAAGGCGCCCCGTTGACACGTTCCGCAGGCC
>CAIXGU010000253.1 GCA_903919045.1 uncultured Eubacteriales bacterium
CCTTCCGTAACACCAACCCGACGGTCCGTTGTCATTCCTTATCCACTTCGACGGAATCCGTTCCCTCCCGGCGCCGATTCCTCTACAATCGGCATGGAACCTCAGAATCGGGGGAGAATCGGCATTTCCAGAAGGAGGCGCTCGGCCATGATCATCATCGGCGAGAAGATCAACAGCACCCTCAAGGCCATCCGTCCGGCCATGGAGTGCCGCGACGCGGCCGTCATCGCGGACCTCGCGAAGAAGCAGACCGAGGCGGGCGCCTGCTACCTCGACGTCAACGCCGGCATGTTCTACGAGAACGAGCTCGAGACGCTGCAGTGGCTGATCGACGTCGTGCAGGACACCGTGAAGACCCCGCTGTCCATCGACTCGCCGAACGCGAAGGCGATGGCCTTGGGCCTCGCGGCGAACAAGAACGGCAAGCCGATCGTCAACTCGATCACGGGCGAGAAGGAGCGGCTCCACGCCGTGCTCCCGCTCGTCGTGCAGTACAAGGCGAGCGTCATCGCCCTCTGCATGGACGACTGCGGCATGCCCGAGACGGCCGCGGACCGCGTCGGCATCGCGCGCACGCTGATCGACACGCTCACGAAGGAAGGCGTCGCGCTCGACGACATCTTCATCGACCCGATGATCCGCCCGATCGGCACCGGCTCGCACTACGGCCACGTCGCGCTCGACACGATCCGCACCGTGAAGACGGAGTACCCGGAGGTGCACATCGCGTGCGGCCTCAGCAACATCTCCTTCGGCATCCCGGCGCGCAAGGTCATGAACCAGGCGTTCCTCGTCGCCGCGATGGCCGCCGGCATGGACGGCGCGATCCTCGACCCGCTCGACAAGAAGCTGATGACCTTCCTGTACGCCTCCGAGGCGCTCCTCGGGGTCGACGACTTCTGCATGAACTACATCACGAAGTTCCGCGAAGGCGAGCTCGAAGTCTGACGACGGCCCCTTTAGGCCATCCCGAGGAAGGCGGCCCCCATGCGCCACCACATCGAGAACCGCATCTACCACGTCGAGATCCTGCCGCCCAAGCAGGACACCGAGAAGCTCATGGACGACCTCGCGGCCTTCACCGAGAAGTTCAACCGGGTGATGGCCAGCGGGTACTGCGCGTGCATCACGGACAACGCCATGGGCCTGCTCGCGTTCCAGGGCCACGAGTGCATCGAGGAGCTCGGCCTCGAGGCGAAGCCGGACCAGGTGATGATCCACCTGAACACCTTCCACACGAAGGCCAACCTCGACGAGATCCTCGCGACCTGCAAGCGGCTCGGCATCGCGAACCTGCTCGTGATCTCCGGCGACGGCTCCGACCGCCTGCCGAAGCTCTCGCCGGCCGACGTCGGCGCCACGGACACCGCGGCCGTCACCTCGGTCGAGCTGCTCCGCTACATCCGCCGCGAGCACGGGTCGTTCTTCCACCTCGGCGTCGCGTTCAACCCCTACGAGCCGGCCGACCACGAGGACGAGAAGATGGAGCGCAAGCTCGCCGCCGGCGCCGAGTTCGTGATCACGCAGCCGATCATCGAGCGCAACGCCCGCGTCGACGCGCTGCTTCGGAAGCACCCGGACCTGCCGGTGATCGTCGAGGCGTGGATGTCGAAGAAGCTGCACCTGCTGTCGGACGCCGTCGGCTACACGATCCCCGAGGACACGGCCTTCGACCCGATCGCGACGCTGAAGTCCCTGCACCTGATCTATCCGAAATGCGGCGTCTACCTGTCGCTGCTCGGCTTCAAGACCCAGTACGACCTGATCAAGGACACCTGGGTCGTGGAAGGAGGCGCGCAGTGAAGATCGTCGTCTGCATCAAGCAGGTCCCCGCGACCAGCGACGCGAAGATCGACCCCGAGACCAAGCGCATCGTCCGCGAGGGCGTGAAGGCCGTCCTGAACCCGTTCGACACCTACGCGGTCGAGGAGGCCGTGCAGCTGCGCGCCCGCTTCGGCGGCGAGGTGATCGCCCTCACCATGGGTCCGGAGCGCGCCGCGATCGCGCTCAAGGAGTGCATCTCCGTCGGCGCCGACCGCGGCGTCCTGCACGCCGACCGGGCGATCGCCGGCTCCGACACGTGGGCGACGAGCTACGTGCTCTCGCAGGCGATTCTGGCAATCGGCGGCGTCGACCTCGTCCTCTGCGGCAAGCAGGCGATCGACGGCGACACCGCCCAGGTGGGCCCCGGCATCGCGGCGCACCTCGGCTGGCTGCAGGCGACCTACGTCATGAAGGTCGACGACGCGACCGCGACGGGCCTGCGCGTCCGGCGCATGCACGAGGACGGCTACGACGTGTGCGACGTCGACTTCCCCGCGGTCCTCACCGTCGTGAAGGACATCAACGTCCCGCGCATCCCGACCCTGCGCGGCCGCCTCGCCGCCGAGAAGGCCGAGATCCCGGTCTGGAAGCCGGCCGACATCGGCTGCGCGCCCGAGCTCATCGGGCTCGACGGCTCCCCCACGCGCGTCGTGCGCACCCAGCCCCCGCCGCCGCGCAGCGGTACGACGACCGTCCTCGACGGCTCCGCCCGCGACAGCGCCCGCGCGCTCGTCGCCGAGCTCCGGCGCCGGAGCATCCTGTAGCCGCGGCCGCAGAGGAGGGAACCATGCAGATCCGAAGCGAATCCGACAAGGCCGGCTTCCGCAACGTCTGGGTCGTCGCCGAGGTGCTCTCGGGGAAGGTCCAGCCCGTCACGCACGAGCTGCTCGGCGCGGCGCGCCCCCTCGCGGACGCGCGCGGCTCCGAGGTCTGGGCCGTGGTCCTGGGCTCCGGCGTCGCCGACGGCGCGCCGGCCCTCGCGGCCTACGGCGCCGACGCGGTCGTCGTCGTGGACGACGCCCGTCTCGCCGGCTTCACCGACGAGGTCGAGGCGCGCGTGCTGTGCCGCCTGATCGACGAGCACCGCCCCGAGATCGTGCTGTGCGGCGCGACGACCCGCGGCCGCGCCCTGATCCCGCGCGTCGCCGTGATGGCCCGCGCCGGCCTCACCGCCGACTGCACCGAGCTCGGCATCGACCCGGAGAACGGCGATCTTCTCCAGACGCGGCCCGCGTTCGGCGGCAACATCCTCGCCACGATCCGCTGCTCGAGCCACCGCCCGCAGATGTCGACCGTCCGCCCGCGCGTCATGAAGGCGCCCGCGCCCGACCCGTCCCGCCGCGCCCGGATCCTGCGCGCCGACGTGACGCCGAGCGACGCGTCGCTCCTCAAGCGCGTGGTCGAGGTCTTCCACGACGCGAATGCCGCTTTCAACCTCGCCGACGCCCCGATCATCGTCTCGGGCGGCCGCGGCATGAAGGGCCCCGACGGGTTCGAGCTGCTGAAGCGCCTCGCCGCCCGCGTCGGCGGCGCCGTCGGCGCGAGCCGCGCGGCCGTGGACGCCGGCTGGATCCCGTACACGCACCAGGTCGGTCAGACCGGCCAGACCGTGCAGACCCAGGTGTACGTGGCCTGCGCGATCTCCGGGCAGATCCAGCACCTCGTCGGCATGCAGTCCTCCGACCTGATCGTCGCGATCGACAAGAACCCGGACACGCCGATGATGAAGATGGCCGACATCGCCGTCGTCGGCGACGTGTTCGAGGTCGTCCCCGCCCTGATCGACGAGATCCCGAAGCTGTAGCGAGCACGCCGGGCGCCGCCCGGCCATAAGGAGCGCACCATGGCCATCCGCAGCGACATCGACATCGCCCAGTCCACCCCGGTCGACCCGATCGAGAAGGTGGCGTCCCGCCTCGGCCTCGCGCCGGAGGAGTACGAGTTCTACGGCCGGTACAAGGCCAAGGTGGACTACAATCTGCTCCACGGGCGCCTCGCGGACCGTCCGGACGGCAAGCTCGTCCTCGTCACGGCGATCACGCCGACGCCCGCGGGCGAAGGCAAGACGACGACCACGGTCGGCCTCGGCGACGCGCTCGCGCGGATCGGGAAGAAGACCGTCATCGCGCTGCGCGAGCCCTCGCTCGGTCCGGTCTTCGGCGTGAAGGGCGGCGCGGCGGGCGGCGGCTATGCGCAGGTCGTGCCGATGGAGGACATCAACCTCCACTTCACCGGCGACTTCCATGCGATCGGCGCGGCGAACAACCTGCTCGCGGCGATGGTCGACAACCACATCTACCAGGGCAACGCGCTGGGCATCGACCCGCGCCGCATCACGTGGCGACGCTGCGTCGACATGAACGACCGGCAGCTGCGGTTCGTCGTGGACGGGCTGGGCGGCAAGGCGAACGGCACGCCGCGCGAGGACGGATACGACATCACGGTCGCGTCCGAGGTCATGGCGGTCCTGTGCCTGTCGAAGGACCTCGAGGACCTGAAGGAGCGCCTGTCGCGCGTCGTCGTCGGGTACACGTTCGCCGACCAGCCCGTGACGGCCGGCCAGCTGAAGGCGCACGGGGCGATGGCCGCGCTGCTCAAGGATGTGCTCAAGCCCAACCTGGTGCAGACGCTCGAGCACACGCCCGCGTTCATCCACGGCGGCCCGTTCGCGAACATCGCGCACGGCTGCAACAGCCTGATGGCCACCCGGATGGCCCTGAAGCTCGCGGACTACGTGGTGACCGAGGCCGGATTCGGCGGGGACCTGGGCGCCG
>CAIXGU010000254.1 GCA_903919045.1 uncultured Eubacteriales bacterium
GAACGTGCTGTGATCGTCTCGCCCGGTTGGACGAAGTGCTCGATCCGGTAGACGCTATCGAGGTTCATCGAACCGAAATTGAGGATCCTCATGTGGCACCTCGTCTCTCGCGCTGCGGCGACATCCATGTTCTCCCTGCTGCACGGTCCATTCCATCATCCGCATGGAATTCGCTTCGGTTCGCTTCGATAAGGGCGAATGGATCGGGGCTTCTGCTAGAATCGAAGATGCCGGGATTTCACGAAGCTTCCTCTGGAAAGGCGGAGATATCATGGTTTTCATGGGCTATTGCCTCGCTGAGCATCTCCATGCGGTGAACGACAGGCAGGCGCATGGACTGACGCACCTGAACGTTGCGTTCGGCGTGGTCAGGAATGGCGCCGTCGACATCGAGGGCATCCGCGCCTCCCGCGCGGAGTTGCCGAGGTTGCGAGCGGCTCATCCGGGTCTCCGGATCCTCCTGTCGATCGGGGGCGGCGACGAGAACCAGCGGCATCCCTTCGGCGTCGCGACGCGGACGCAGGGCGACATCGACCGGCTGGCCGATTCGGCCATGGAGGCGGTCCGGGAATTCGGCTTCGACGGCATCGACTGCGATTGGGAATACCCCTGTTCGAGCGGCGACCCCGCGGAACGGGGCCAGCATCTCGCGCTCATGCGGACGCTCCGGTCCCGCCTGGACGCTTCCGCCGCGAGACGGGGGACGAAGGGCTGGCTGACCTACGCGGCGCCGTGCACGGAGGAATACATCCGGAACGTGGCCGTGCGGGAGCTGGCGCAGGTCGCCGACTACGTCAACCTGATGGGCTACGATTTCCGATGGGCCGGCCCGCGCACGGGGCTGCACTGCAACACCTACAGCCCTTCGGACGACCCGGATCCGACCAGCATCGACTGGGCCGTCGGGAAATTCATGGAAGCCGGGGTTCCGCCGGGCGGCATCGTCCTCGGGGCGGCCTTCTATTCGCATCGCTATGACGGCGTGCAAGGCGGCGGGAACGGGTACGGGCAGCCGTATACGGGTGCGTATTCCTATGGACCCGGCTATGGGGAGATCAAGAACCGGTACGAGACGGACCCCCGCTTCACGCGGCACTGGCATGAAGAGGCGAAGGAGCCCTGGTTGTTCGACGGAGAGAGCTTCCTCACGTACGACGACGCGGAAGCGATGGCCCACAAGGCCGAGCTGGCGAAGCGGAGGGGCCTGGCCGGCATGATGTACTGGGAACATGGGTGCGATCGGACCGGCACGCTCTTCGATGCGATCCACGACGCATTGAAGCGGTGAGCCCTTCATCGCGGATCGGGATGTTCCGCTCCCAGAAGTGAATAGACGACGGCGGACGGCACGATGGAGCGATTCCCGGCGCCGTCGAACAGCCGCCTCGCATCGGAAGGGATCGCGAACTCCACGGAGCACGACGCGCCCGGCTCGAGGAAGACCTTCTCCATGCCGACGAGGCGCTCGATCGGCTGGTCCGGTCCGGTGCCGGGCGTCCGCAGGTACAGCTGCAGCACGCGATGGGAGGCGACCGGACCCTCGTTCCGCACGGTCGCGCCCACGCGGTCCGTGCCGTCCTCCGCACGGGAGGTCCGCAGGCCGTCGTGCACGAACCGCGCATAGGAAAGGCCGGCACCGAAGCGGTACAGGGGCTCCTTCCTGAAGTAGCGGTAGGTCCGTCCTTCCATGGCGTAGTCCCGGAAGTCCGGAAGGTCCGCCGTCGAGCGGTAGAACGTGACGGGGAGGCAGCCGCAGGGGGAGAACTCGCCGAAGAGGACCTTGGCGACGGCGAGACCGCCCATCGCCCCGGGGTAGAAGGCCTGGAGGACGGCGCCGGTCGAAGGCCCTTCGCCGAAGGGGGAGAGCGCGCTTCCGGAGAGGAGGACGAGGGCGATGGGTTTTCCGGTCGACCGGATCGCGTCGAGGAGACGCGCCTGGACGTCGGGAAGCTCGACGCCGGGCTTGTCTCCGCTCGCGAACGAATTCCCGGCGTCGCCTTCCTCGCCCTCCAGCGTGGAGTCCAGCCCGAGGCAGAGCACGACGGCATCGCAGAGCGATGCGGTCTCCATGGCCTCGGCCAGGAGGTCGCCCTTCGCGCACAGGGACTGGTTCGGATCCCGGAACGGATGGGATCCCTGCGCATAACGGACTTCCACGGTCGGAGGGACGATGGAGCGGATCCCCCGGAGAATGGTCCAGGGATCCGACGGCGTGCCGTGGTAATTGCCGAGCAGGGCGGTGAGGGAATCCGCATTCGGGCCGATGACGGCGATGCGGCGCATCCGCGCGGCATCGAGCGGCAGGAGGCCGTCGTTCTCGAGCAGCACGAGGGAGTGGAGCGCGGCTTTCAGGTTGAGCGCCCGATGCTCCGCGCAGTCGACCCGATCGTACGGGATCGAGGCGTAGGGATGGCCGTCGGACGCCTCCCCGAGGAGCCCGAGACGGAAGCGGGCGACCAGGAGGCGCTCGAGGCTCCGGTCGAGGTCCCGCTCCTCGGCGAGGCCTCCGCGGACCGCCGAGAGCAGATGCAGGTATGCGTTCCCGCAGTTCAGGTCGCAGCCGGCGCGGAGGGCGAGCGCCGCCGATTCCTCCATCGTCGCGGTGACGCCGTGGCCCTCGTGGAAATCGCGGATCGCCCAGCAGTCCGACGTCACGTGGCCGTCGAACCCCCAGCGCTCCCGCAGGAGCTTCGTGAGGAGGCGCGCGCTCCCGCAGGCCGGTTCGCCGTTCACCCGATTGTAGGCGCCCATGACCGCTTCCGCCCGGCCTTCGCGGACGAGGGCCTCGAAGGCGGGAAGATAGGATTCGAAGAGGTCCTTGTCGGAGACCCGGGCGTCGAACGAATGCCGTTCCGCCTCCGGGCCGCTGTGCACCGCGAAATGCTTGGCGCAGGCGGCGGCCTTGAGGACCGCCGGGTCGTCTCCCTGCAGCCCCCGGACGAAGGCGACGCCGATGCGGGAGGTCAGGTACGGGTCCTCGCCGTAGGTCTCGTGGCCGCGCCCCCAGCGCGGGTCGCGGAACAGGTTGACGTTCGGCGCCCAGAAGGTGAGGCCCTTGTATTGGTCGCGGTCGCCGTGCCGGACCGCAGCGTGGTGCTTGGCGCGCGCCTCCGTCGCCACGGCGTCGGCGATCTCCCCGACGAGCGCGGGGTCGAAGGTCGCGGCGAGTGCGATGGCCTGCGGGAACACGGTCGCGACCCCGGCGCGCGCGACGCCGTGCAGCGCCTCGTTCCACCAGTTGTAGGCCGGAATCCCGAGCCGTTCGAGCGCGGCAGCGCCGTGGACCAGCTGGAGGACCTTCTCCTCGAGCTCCATTCCGGCGACGAGGTCGCGGGCCCGTTGCCGGTAGACCGCATCGAGGGCGGGGTCGATGGCTCCCGTCGGCATGGCGCGGACCTCAGCCGTAGTCGACGTCCACGGGCTCGCGGCGCGCCGCGGAGTCCATGATCGCGAGGATGGAAAGGCTGGTGTTCGCCGCGTCCTCGAGGGTCACGGGGAAGGGCCTCCCGTCGGCCATCCGGTCGATGAAGGTCCGGATGCTCTCGAACGCGAACCCTTTCGCTTCCCCGTAGATGCGATGCTTCACCAGCATGTCGGGCACCTCGACGCCGGTGTCCGTGACCTTCTGCAGCAGGGTGTGGTGGCTGGCATCGATGGCGATCATGCCCTTCGTGCCGAGCAGGTTGCACTTGATGTCGTTGACGTTCGGATTGCCGTTCGGCGTGATCCAGCCGTTCTCCATCTGGGCGATGCCGCCGTTCCCGAATTCCAGCGTGCTCTGGTAGAGGTCGACCGTGTCGACGCCCAGCGAACGGAGCAGGCCGGACCGGCTGACCGCGAAGACGCGCTTCACCTCGCTGCCGAAGAACCACCGCAGGGTATCGAGGCTGTGGCTTCCGAGGAACCAGAGGATCGAGGAGCGGGCGGCCCAGGAGAGCATGTCGGTGGCGACGGACCGGACGTCGTTGAGGCGGAAGTACGCGCTGACGAGGTCGCCCAGCTCGCCGCGCTCGAGGGATTGGTGGGCGACGTGGAAGGCGGGGCTCCAGCGGTTGTGGAGGTCGACCATGGCGCGCACGCCGTTGCGCTCCACGGCCTCGCGGATCCGGAACACATCCTCCCGCGTCGTCGCGAGCGGCTTCTCGATGATCATGCTCCGGCCGGCGTTCGCCGCATCGATCGCGATGTCGGCGTGGGCGAAGTCCGGCGTCACGATCGCGAGGACGTCGCAGCCGGAGTGCGCGAGCATCTCCCGGTGGTCCGTGTAGACGCCGGAGACGCCGAGCGTTCCGGCCAGCGCCGCCGCGCGCGCGGCATCGCGGTCGCAGACCGCGACGACCTCCGTGAGCGGGTGGTCCTGGTACAGCCGCCCGTGGTTCTCTCCCCACAGGCCGGCGCCGACGATGGCGACCTTCATGCGGCTCGTGAGCATGGTCTCCTCCTTCCGGCGGCCCCGCGTCCGGTTCAGAACTGACCGACGGTCGCGGTGCGGGTGAAGCTGTTGTAATGGGGAAGGGCCGCGGGACCCGAGGGGACCGTGCCGTGGCAGGTGAGACGCTCCTCCTCGAGTTCCTCGATGCGGGATGACTCTCCGAGGAGGTAGGCATCCAGGCGGTGGACCACCGTCTCGGCCCGGGCCCGCAGGAACCCGTACTTGATGTCCTCGACCTCCCAGCCGAACGGCTTGTAGAAGTGCGACCACGCGTCGCGATGGGCGTGGTGCAGCGCCGTCACGCGGTCGAGGTACTCCCCGGCGACGAGGTCCCGCAGCCCGGAGAGCGCGGCGCGGTCCCCGGCGTCGTAGGCGCGCTTCAGCCGGAGCCCCAGGTCGACCTTGACCTCGAGGACGCGGCACAGCTGCAGGCCCAGGCGCAGCCCCCACAGCGCGTCGGGTTCGCACCCGCCCGCGTCGGCGAGGGCGGCCAGCGCATCCGCCTTCGCCCGATAGACGGCGGCGAAATCGCCTCGGGAGGCCTCGACGTCGAACTGCCCCAGCAGGAGGTCCTGCCAGAGGAAGTAGCGCTGCGGATTCGGGGATTCGAGTCCGACCAGGCTCAGGCCGTCCTCGATCTCGTCGATGCTGCCGACGGCCCAGAAGCTCTCGTAGGGCGCGCCCGTCATCACGCGGGCGTTCCTCCGGCTCTTCGGGGCGCCCGCATCGGCGCCGCCGAAGCAGGTTTCGGCGTAGATCATCATGCCGAGCAGGTCGGGGCCGGGCGGCGCCTCCCCGCCGTCGTCCTTCCAGACGCAGAGGAACATCTCCTCGAGTCCCCTGTCCCGCGCGGCGGCGACGCTCGCACGGGTGGTCGCGGCGGTCCGGACGAGGTTCGGCACCAGTCCGATCCAGCTGCAGACCCCCGCCGCGAACAGCGGGCGGATCCCCTGGCGCAGGTGCTCGTCGATGTATTTCCGGTAGAAGGCCTCGTCCGTGTGGTAGTAGTCCCAATAGATGACGTCGTAATCCTTCGGGATGATCGCGCCGGTTCCCTCCGGAAGCACGACGTCCGGGTCGTAGTATCCCGAATCCCGGATGTTCATGCGGAAGATCATGTCGCCCCACATCATCGGCCGGAGCCCGTGCCTCGTGCAGAGGGCCGCGAGCGCCTCGAGATGCTCGCGCATGATCTCCTCGGGCTTCGTGTAGCCGTGCTTCGAGAGATAGCGGCCCAGCCCGAGCCCATGCGCTTCGTCGAGGCCGAGATGGATCCGGCGGGAGCGCACGCAGCCGCTGACGGAGACGATCATGTCCTCGATCAGGGAGAGGACCGCGGGATCCCCGGCGAGGAGGACGTGGGAGGTGTCCTGGAGGGGATCGGTCACGTTCCAGCGCAGGAAGCGCTCGAGATGCGCGAGCGCCTGGATGCAGGGGATGAGCTCGATGCCCAGGCCGTGGGCGAAATCGTCGATCGCGGTCAGCTCGGCGGCGGTGTACCGGCCGCGGTAGTGCCCGAATTCGGGGTGGCCGGGCAGCGGGTAGGTGTCCTCGGTATAGAGCATCAGCGTGTCGTAGCCCATGAGGGCCATCTTGACGAGGAGGCCCTGCACGGTCCGGACGGTCGGGACGGAATTCCGGCTGCAGTCGTACATGACGCCCAGCGTCCGGAAGGGACGGTCCTGCCGGATCGTCTCCGGCGCGCCGCCCGCGAGCAGCGCGGAGGACGCGAGCCCGATGCCGCGGAACATCTCCGCCGGGCGGGAGAAGAGGACCTCCGCGCCATCGCCCGCCACCGTCACCCGGACGCCGGGCTCGTCCCTGCGCCGGAGGACCAACCGCCCCTCCAGCTCTGCGGGAAGCGCCGCCCTCACGGCTTCCAGTCCGCTCTCGAGCCCATCCGGCGCAGCCGTTCCATCGAACGCGATCCGCAGCATTGCGATTCCTCCTGTCCTCCGTCGGGACGCTCAGCCCTTCTTCGACTCCGCCAGCGCGGCATAGTTCGGGTTGTCGTAGGGGAAATCGTCGTCGAGCGGATTCCCGTGCGGCGGCAGGATCGACCACGAATTGTAGTGATGGACCGCATACCCGGCCTCCGGGACGCGCCATTCCGTCTCGACGATCCGCCGGAGCGCGTGGAGCTCCTCGCAGAGCCGGACGGTCCCGATGTGGTCGAAGGTGATGTTGATCTCCTCGTAGATGCGTCCGGTCTCGAATGCCAGGGAGATCCGCCGGCCCAGGCGCTCCGCGAGCGCGAGCCCCGTCCTCGCGAATTCGACGGCGCCGCGCGCGGTGTCGCGATAGGACATGAAGAGGGTCGTGTCGGCGTGGCGGATGCAGAACTCCGTCAGGTCCATCGGACGTCCGTCGGCATCGGCGCACGGGTAGCGATCGAACCAGCAGGGGATGTCGAGCTCGAGCGCCGTCCCGGTGCGGTCGGCGACCTGGCGCGCACGGAGGAGGAACGACCGGTACGCCGCGACGACGGTGGCGTTGTCGGTCTCCCACGCGGGGAGCTGATGCGGCTCGATGTCGAGATGCAGGCCGTAGAAGCGTTCCTCGGGGGCGGAGACGCGCTGGTGGTCCTCATAGAACGCGAAGAACCGCTCTCCCTCCTGCCGGCCCTCCGGCAGCACCCAGCGAGCGTCCGCGCCGATCAGGGCGACCCGCACGCCGGCCGCGCGGCAGGTCCGGACGAAGGTCCGGTACTCCTCGGCGCTCCTCTTCCCGGGCGCGTAGACCAGGTAGATCTCGTTGACGCCGTTCGGGACGAGGAAGCGCAGGACCTCTTCGGGCCAGCCGATCTCCTCCGCGCGCCAGACCCAGGTGCCGAAGGGGACTCTTCTTCCGACCCGGTTGAAATCGCAGGGTTCCGCGTGGTTCGTGGACATGGCGGCCGCTCCTTCCATTCATCGGAGATCGATGGACCCATCATACACGACTCCTTCGGCGGCGGCTGGAATCTGTGCAGAAAAGCGAAGGGATGGACAGGACCCAATGCGATTTCGGTATTATGCACATATCCGTGCGTCTATACTGGAACGGAAGGACGCAACGGGGGAGGGAAGGACGCAATGGTCCCGACGAAGTCGATCGCATGGATCCTCGCCGCCAGTCTGGTCCTCGCGCTCGCGGGCTGCGCGGAGTGCGCGCCGAGCGACGCGACGCCCGAACCCTCCGCGAACGGGAAATACCGCCCCGCGATCGAGCTGACGGTCCCCGGCCGGGTCCTCGTGCGCGACGCGGCAGGCTACGATGATTTCCGCAATCCGTGGACCGAGGCCTACGAGGACGAGCTCGGAATCACGCTCGTGCCCAAGTGGACCGCCGCCGCCGCGGAGAACGTGACGCTGAGCGAGCAGCTGGCGGCGGGCGTCGTCCCGGACCTGATGCCGGGACTGGGCCGCGCCGAATTCGAGCTCGTGGTCCGGCTCGGGCTCGCGGCGGACATGGGGGACCTGGTCGACCGCTTCGCGAGTCCCCTCACGAAGGAGATCCTCCACAGCGACGGCGGCTATTCGATCCAGAGCTCCACGATCGACGGGAAGCTGTACGCGCTGCCCCACGTCTATGGGAATACGGACAACATCCCGATGATGTGGATCCGGACGGACTGGCTCCGGGAGCTCGGGCTCGAGGTCCCCAAGACGCAGGACGACCTCGAGGCCGTCCTCGAGGCCTTCGTGCGCAGGGACCCCGACGGGAACGGCGTCGAGGATACGTTCGGTCTCTGCAGCACCGGCAGCCTGTGGGAATTCGGAGCCGTCTTCAACATGTTCGGAGCCCAGCCGTTCTGGAGCTGGTACTATGACGGGTACCACCGGCTCCGCTACTCCACCGTCTCGTTCGTCCCCCAGATGAAGGAGGCGCTCGCCTACCTCCAGCGCCTCTATCGCGCCGGCCTGGTCTACCCCGAATTCGGCGTGCTTCCTGCGGACCGCTACTACCGGACCTTCGCCGATGGCAAGGCGGGCGTCGCGTTCGAATACAAGTACCTGCCGCTGCACATCCAGGAGGATGCCGCCGGAGGCCGCGTCACGGCCGAATGGAAGGCGTACCCCCTCCCGACGGCGCTGCCCGGCGGACAGCCGGCGCGCCCGTTCTCCTACCATGGTCCGGCGGCCTACAATGTCGTCTCCTCGAAATGCAGGTACCCCGAGGCGGCGATCCGGATGCTGGACCTGTACACCGAGAAGGTCCATTCGGACCGGAGCGACGACTCCTACGACCGGTTCGTGCAGACCCCCGGCGGCGTCTCCGTGGAGAGATACGCCGTGTTCCGGATGTCCGTCGCGAACGACCTCTCCGAATTCGACGACATCGCGGCGGCGGTCGAAGCCGGGGACCCGGCCGGACTCACCCGCAGCGAAGCCGAGAAGTACCGCCTGTGCATCCAGTACGAGGAGGGCGACCTGACCCGGTGGGCGGATTACCAGTATTATGGTCCGGGAAACGCCACGGTGACGGTCATCCGCTACTACTCGACCGCGGTGACCCCGTTCTTCTCCGACTACTATGGGCCGGAGCCGCAATCGGCGGGCCTCTATTTCGGCCAGCTCAACAGCCGCTGGCTGGAGACCTGCACCCGGATCATCATGGGGGACGCGGACGTCGGCATCTACGACGACTTCGTCCGGGCCTTCTATTCGCTCGGCGGCCAGCAGGCCGAGGACGAGCTGAACGCCATGGTGGCGGCGGCGACGGTGACGCCGTGAAGCGCGTCTTCCACCCCTCCTCCCTCTTCATGAAGCTCACGGGCGTCTTCCTCGCCGTCGTGGCGATCCTGTGCGCCGTCTATCTGTATTCGTACGTCTCGAGCATGAATCTTCTGCAAAGCGAGAAGACGACGTCGCTGGCGAATGCGGGTCGCAGCCAGGTCCAGACGATCGACTGGCAGATCGCGAACGCGAAGCGCGCGATCTACAACCTCTATTCGCTGCAGGACTGGAATTCGCTCGCAATGGCGCACGGCTACGTCCTCGACTACGACGTGCTGCAGCAGGTCAAGGCCGCCGAGGACCGGATCCGGCTGCTCGTCAACGACAGCGAGATCCCGAGCGAGGTCGTCGTCCATTTCCCTCGGTGGGGACGCAGCATCTCGGCGAACCTCGGGCTGGTCGACTACGACGCGGAGCGGTGGGAAGGCGTCTCCATGCCGCGGAACTCCGTCGGAGCCCAGATCGTGTACCGCGACGGGTCCGCCTATCTCACCACCCGCTACCAGACGGCCGGCCCGGCCCTGTACGGCGTCGACGCGGTGCTGTCCTTCGAGCGGAGCTACCAGGCGTTCGGGGATTACGCGATGATGGGGGTGCCGCTGAACAACTATCTGTACGACACGGCGAGCGGGAACCTCCTGTACCGGCACGAGGAGTTCGGGGGCGAGGCCGATGCGTTCCTCGCGGACCGCCTGGAGGGACTGGACCTCGCGAGCGGGAACCCGGCGACGCTGCGCTTCGGCGGCGATCGCTACCTGGTGCTGTCGGCCTCCTCCTCCTACAGCCGGCTGCGGGTCGTGAACATCGTCCGCCCGTCCGACCTCATCGAGCCGTTCGCGCGGCAGACCCGGCTCGTCATCCTCTTCACCGCCCTCATGTCCCTCTCGCTCGTCCTGACCCTGGCGTACCTGAGGCACAGCATCGTCCGCCCGGTCGAACGGATGGTCCAGGCGTTCAAGCCGGTCGAGCAGGGGGACTTCTCGGTGAGCCTCGCCCCGACGTCGAACGACGAGTTCGCGACGCTGTACCGGTCCTTCAACCACATGGTGGAGAACCTGCATGTGCTGGTCAACGAGGTGTACCAGAAGGAGCTGCTGGTCCAGCGCGCTTCCCTGAAGCAGCTGCAGAGCCAGATCAGCCCGCATTTCCTGTACAACAGCCTCTATGCGCTCTCGGCCATGATCAAGATCGGGGACAACGAGAACGCCGAGCGCTTCTGCATGTACCTCTCGAACTATTTCCGGTACATCACCCGGAGCGACGCGGACCTCGTGCCGCTGGCCGACGAATGGCGGCATGCCGAGAACTACCTGAACATCATGGCCATGCGCAGCGGCACGGTGCGGGTCGAATTCCAGGAGGAACTCCCTGCCGGCGTGCGAGACCTCCAGGTCCCGCGCCTGATCGTGCAGCCCATCGTCGAGAACGCCTTCGTCCATGGCGGCAAGAGCGTGAAGACGTTCCATCTGCGCGTCACCGCGGCCGCCGACGCCGACCGGGTCCTGATCCGCGTGGAGGACAACGGCACGGGCACGGACGACCGGCTCATCGAGGCGATGAACGACCGCCTGCAGGACCTTCTCGCGCACGAGGAGGTCACCGGCCTCATGAACATCCACCGCCGCCTCCGGATCGTGTTCGGCCCGGAGGCCGGTCTCTCCGCCAGCCGGAGCGAGCTCGGCGGCGTCTGCGTGACGGAGACGCTGGTCCGGAAGGGAGGCGACGAGGATGACCTATAGGATCATGGTCGTGGACGACGAGACCGTCATCACCGACTGGGTCGCCCATCTCCTCGCGACGCGCTTCGGACCTGCGGTCGAGGTCTATCGCCACAACGACGCGTCGGCCGCCCTCCGGCAGCTCCTGACGGGCCTCTTCGACATCGCGGTCCTCGATATCAGCATGCCGGGCATCTCCGGCATCGACATCCTCCAGGAACTCGAGGCCAAGCGGATCGGCACGCGGATCATCTTCCTCACGGCGTACGGGGAATTCGAATACGCGAAGCGGGCCATCACGCCGCAGGTCGCGGCCTACATCCTCAAGGGCGAGCCGGACGAGATGCTGGAGCAGGCGGTCCGCGACGCCATGAAGCGGATCGAGGAACAGGTCGAGACCGAGAATCTCGTCCGCATCGCGCGCCGGCGGATCGAGGCGGCGCCGACCGGGATCCGCCGCGAATACCTGGTCCGGCTCCTCCAGGGGCAGGGCGCGCCGGGTCCGGACGGGCCGCAGGTCCCGATGCTGCTGTCGCCGGAGAAGGGGACGCGGATGCTGATCTGCGCCCTGAACGGACGGGACGAGGAACCGCCGGTCCCGGGGCTCCTCCTGGAGATGGGCGCGCACATCGAGGAGGCGCTGGGACGCTCCTACGTCTTCGAGGGCGTCATGATGCAGAACGACAGCCTCGTGTGGCTGCTGCAGCCCCGCAGGGAGGAGGACGCCGGACCGGAGCCCCTCCTGGCGGTGATCGAGGGAGCGCAGACGCTCTACAGCCGGCATACAGGACACGACCTGCTGTTCGTCCATTCGAGCGCGCCGTTCCCGTTCGCCGAGACGGGACGGGTCTACCAGCAGCTGCTGCCGCTGCTCGCGTTCGGCTACGGCAAGGGACACATCGTGCTGGCCGAGGAGGACCTCCCGGAAGCGGGAGCGGCGGCGACGCCCGGGGAGGAGCGTTCCGCACCGCCGCTGCGTCGCGCGCCCATGCTGCTTTCGCTGCTCGAGCGCGGCGAACGCAAGGAGAGCCTCGAGCTGCTGGACGAGATGCTGGCGCCGTTCGGGAAGCTCCGACCCGACGGCGACCCGGCGCTCCTCGAGACCTACAGCATCGTGAGCGGCGTCCTGCTGGCCGCCCTGAACCGGACGGGCGCCTACGCCGACATCAGCCGCAGGCATCCGCTCGTCTGGCTGGGAGACCCCCATGCGTTCTCTTCGGGAGAGAAGGCCGCGGAGGCGTTCCGACGACTGGCGGGGATGCTGCTCCTGCGGACCGAGCGGAAGAAGGACGGCCGTTCCCAGGCCTGCGTCGAGAAGGCGAAGGAATACATCGCGGCGCATCTGGACCAGGACCTGTCCCTCATCCTCCTCGCCGAGCAGGTGTTCCTCAACCCGTCGTACCTCTCCATCCTCTTCAAGAACAAGGCCGGATGCACCGTCTCCGACTACATCAAAGGGGAGCGGCTGAAGAAGGCGGAGCAGCTCCTCGCGGAGACGAGGATCAAGATCAACGAGATCGCGCGGAGCGTCGGCTACCCGAACGCGACGTACTTCGGACGCTTCTTCAAGCAGGAGACGGGGCTCACGCCGCTCGAGTACCGCGACCGGCATGCGGTCCGGGAGGACCGGGCATGAAGCGCGTGCCGGCCGTTCTCGCCGGGATCCTGCTGATCGCCGCGCTGGCCTCCTGCGCCGCCCCGTCCGCCGCGGCGCCGACGCCCACCCCGCCGGAAGCGACGCCGACCGCCGGAACCGCCGCGCCGACCGCCCCCGGATCCCCGACCTCCCTGGCGTCGATCTACGCTGGAAGGGAGAGCCACGTCCTCGGCACCTGGTGGTGGAACGCGGACCTGATCCGCAAGGCGGCCGACCGGAAGATCCGGCTCGATTTCCTTCAGGCGAACGGCGTGACGGAGATCTACCTCTCCTTCGGCGGCGTCGTCTGGGATTCGCAGTACCGGGACTTCATCGCCGACTGCACCGCGCGGGGCATCCGGGTCTCCGCCCTGGACGGAGACGCAGCCTGGCTGAACGCCGAAGGGTACGCGGCCTACGAGCGCTGGCTGGCGCATGTCGCGGCATACCAGGAAGCGGCGGTCGAAGGGGAGCGATTCTACGGCATCCACCTGGACCTCGAGCCCCTGCAGAACGCGGAATACGCCGCCGATCCGGCATCGATGGCGACCGATGTCGCCCGCATCTACGACCGGGCGCGGGCCTTCTGCGACGCGCAGGATCTCGAGTTCGCCGCCGACGTGAGCCTGTGGCTCGACGACCCCGCGCTGGGGACGCCGGATCCGCAGGACCCGGTGACCCTCGGGGAATACATCGCCCGCCGCGTGGACACGCTGGCGCTCATGGCCTACCGGGACACCGCGGCCCGTCAGTTCGCGGATGCGCAGCCGATGCTCCGGATCGCGCAGCGGACGGGCAAGGCGGTCGTCGTCGGCAGCGAGACCGGGAAGGTCGACGAGCCGGAATTCGTCACGTACTACGAGGAAGGCAAGGCCGCCCTCGTGGACCAGATGGGGAAGCTCCAGATCCTGATGGACGGAACGGGACTGCGCTATGGACTGGCCATCCATTACGTCGAGTCCTGGTTCGACCTGAAGGACTGAGGTGAGGCGCCGTCGGAAGACGGCATATCGCAATCGCCAGGAGAGAGATTGAAGGAGGAATCATGAAACGTCTGACTGGTCTCGTCCTCATCCTCGTCCTCGTCTTCGCAGTGGCCGCCTGCGCCCCTGCGCCGACGCCGACATCCACGCCCGTGCCCACGGCGACGCTCACGCCCGAGCCGACCTATGATTACGGCGGCCTTACGGTCCGCCTGGCCTGGGGCTGGGGTCCGCGCTTCACGGAACCGGGCGAGGACAAGGACCGCTTCGATGCCCGCGTCAAGGAAGTCGAGGAGAAGCTCAACATCAAGTTCGAGTGGAAGCAGATCGACGCCGGCGAGTTCTGGGACAACATGGTCACGAACACCCTGGCCAACAAGAGCCCCGGAACCGTCAACTTCACCTTCCCGTGGGTCTTCCCCGACTGGATCAAGGCGGGTCTGCCCGCCGACGTCAAGACCATCGCTTCGCGCGTCGGGATCGACATGGGCTCGACGGCCTGGGATCCGCTGGCCCGCGTGGCGGGAACGTACGGCGACAAGCTGTACTGCTTCGACAAGTTCCCGCTCGAGGTCAACGGCGGCTTCATCTTCAACAAGCGCCTGCTGCAGGAAGCCGGACTCAAGAGCCCGTATGACCACGTCAAGGACGGCACCTGGAACTGGGATACCCTTCGCGCCTATTCGAAGCTGCTGACCAAGGTCGACGCGGACGGCAAGACCACGCAGTACGGCCTCTCGTCGATGTATCCCCAGTCCCTCGCCGACCTGCTGGTCCTCAGCAACGGCGGCGACCTCGTCGACAGCTCGGGCGCCACGCCGGTCGTGACCGCCGATTCCGAGCCGGTCCTCGAGGCCCTCAGCATGTACCAGCAGCTGGTCGCGGTCGACAAGAGCGTCCGCATCGGCGACCCGAACGACTGGGAGAGCAACATCAAGGCCTTCGCCAGCGGCGAGGTGGCCATGATGCTGGCCGAGCAGTGGGTCGTCGACTACATCAACACCATGAAGCCGGAGGAGTTCGGCTTCGTGTACTTCCCCAAGGGGCCGAAGGGCACCGACTATGTCTCGACGGCCGGCTACTTCATGTTCTGGATTCCCGCGAATCTCGACGAGAAGACGCAGGACGCCACGCTGCTGGCCTACAGCATGATCTTCGACAACCTCTATCCCGAGATGACCCTGACGGACTACTACAAGCAGATGGCGGAGAAGTACGTCCACGATGAGGACGGCGCCGCGATCTACGCGGACATCCAGGCCAACCAGCGCTTCAAGATGATGGCGGGCGACCGCTACGGCGTCGACAGCTGGGCGCTGTACAACCTGCTCGCCACCCTGGACAACACCCCGCAGTCCGCCGTGGCCGCGCAGAAGCCGGTCATGGAGGCCAAGATCGCCGACTTCCTCGCGAAGTAGGCGGAGCAACGAATCGCCCGAACCCGGCGGAGGGAGACCTCCGCCGGGGGAGGCCCGGGGGAGAGATGGCAAGACGTCGTTCCGCAGCGCTGATCCTGGCCCTACTGGTCGCTTCGCTGCCGGTCCTCGCGGTCGGCGCGGATGCGGGGTACGTTCCCGGCACCGGCTCGTCCGATCCGGGCGGCGGCCTCCTCCTCTCGGCAGGAAGCGCGGACTCCCTCGTTTCCTATCGGGACTACCTCGATTTCCTCGCGGAGAACACGGCGATCCCTCCGGCCGAAGCCGACCTCCCGATCCCGTTCGACCGGCTGGAGCAGGGCGGAGGCGTCTTCGAGACGCTTCCGGACGCCGTCCACATCGACGAGGACGGCTCGCTGACCGTCGAGGTGACCGCCCCGCGGACCGCCCTCTACGAGCTCCGGTTGACGTACATGCCCGAGCCCGGCCGGTCCGCGGCCTGCGAGCTGTCCGTCCTGGTCGGCGACGCCGTGCCCTACCGCCAGGCGGCGACGATCCTCGCGGACCGCATCTGGAAGCCTCGGTCCGGCACGATCGAACAGGACAGCAACGGGAACGACATCCGGCCGACGGAGGTCGAGGACGCCCGCTACAGCACCCTCCGCGCCATGGACAGCACCGGCTACACGACCACGCCGCTGCTTTTCCGTCTCGAGGGAGGCGTGAACCGGATCACGATCCACGACAACCGGGAGAGCATCCGGATCCGGGAGATCGCGCTCTGCGCCCCCGAGGCCCTCCCTTCCTACGAAGAATACATCGCGGAGCATGCGGACGCCTCCATGGCGTCCGAGAGCTGCGCTCGCATCCAGGCGGAGCATCCCGCCTGGACGAACGATCCGGTCCTCGTTCCGACCTCGGACCGGACCTCTCCTCTGACCGAGCCGTACAAGGGCTCGAAGATCAGCCTCAACACCATCGGCCAGGACGGGTGGAGCCTGACCGGGCAGACCATCGCCTGGAGCTTCGACGCCCCGCAGGACGGGCTGTACGAGATCCGCTTCAAGGCCAAGCAGAACTACACGAGGGGCACCTATTCCAGCCGCACCCTGCTGGTCGACGGCCGGATCCCCTTCGCGGAGGCCCAGTCCGTCCGGTTCACGTACAGCAGCCGCTGGCAGCGGGTCACGCTCGGGGACGGAACGGATCCGTACTTCGTCTACCTCGGCGCCGGCCG
Source organism: uncultured Eubacteriales bacterium (assembly GCA_903919045.1). Classification (GTDB taxonomy): domain Bacteria; phylum Bacillota; class Clostridia; order Saccharofermentanales; family UBA5734; genus CAILLO01. The sequence goes on from CAIXGU010000254.1 coordinate 16,101, forward strand.
GCACGAGCTGGCCCTTCGGGTGACGCTGGGCGACCTGGGCGACGTGCTCGGCCGGGTCGATGCGTGCGCCGCGGAAGTCGGCTCGATCTACCGCAAGTTCCTGATGATCATGGGCGCGAATCCGGACACGATGCGCGACTACAAGCTCGACCGGCAGCTGCCGGACGTCTTCGTCGAGATGGCGGACCTCGCGGACCGCCTGGACGCGGTCGCCGCCGACATGGGCGCGATCACGGGCACACGGGGGACGGAGCTGCTCAGCCTCACGCGCATGGCGATGACCCTCCGCGACTTCGTGGAGAAGCCGTACGAGATCCCCGCGAAATTCGCGATCTTCACCGGCGACATGTCGTCCCTGAACGCCTGGAAGAACGACGCCGCCTATCGTCCGCTCGAGCTGGACTCCATCGACGTCGCGGCGCCGGACGCCCCGGAGGAGCGGGTGCGGCCGAGCATCTGGGAGACGATCGCCCATGGCGCGACGCTGTTCTTCTCTTCCTTCTTCGAGAACTACGACGACCTCGGCCGCACGTCGGACACCGCGAAGACGCTGACGGTCTGGTCGACGACCGGGCGGGACCAGGCGCAGGTGCTGAACCAGCTGGTCAAATCGGGCTTCCGTCCGGACCGCGACGTCAACGTGCAGATCCAGCTCGTGCGGATCGATGCGATCCTCCCGTCCACCGTCGCCGGCAACGGCCCGGATGTCATCCTGTACGCTCCCCAGCAGATGCCGGTCAATTTCGCCATCCGCGGAGCCGCCCTCGACCTGAGCCGCTTCCCCGGATTCGACGACGTCGCGGCCCAGTTCCGCGAGAGCGCCCTGACGCCGGCCCGGTTCAACGGAGGCGTCTACGGCCTTCCGGAGACCGAGACGTTCCCCATGCTCTTCTACCGCGCGGACATCCTCCGGGAGATCGGCGTCTCGGTCCCGCGGACCTGGCCGGAGGTGCTGCAGGCCATCCCCGACCTCCAGAAGAGCAACATGAGCCTGCTCCTCGAGACGGGCATCTCGAACACCGTCGACAACACCCTGGGGCTTTCCGCCTACGCGATGCTGCTCTACCAGAACGGCGGCCGGTTCTACGAAGGGGACGGGATCCGGACGCTGCTCGACCAGGAGACCGCGATCGAGACCTTCCGGACCTGGTGCCGCCTGTACACGAACTACGGCCTGCCGACGACCTTCAATGCGGCCTACCGGTTCCGGACGGGCGAGAGTCCTCTCGTCATCTCCGACATGAGCCTCTACAACACCCTGATGATCTCCGCTCCGGAGATCAAGGGCCTGTGGGGCATGACCACCGTGCCCGGCACGCCGCGGAACGGGACCGTGGACCGGTCCGTCAAGACCGCGACCACCTACACGATGGCCACGAGGACCTGCGACGATCCGGACGACGCCTGGACCTTCATCCGGTGGTGGCTGGGCGAGGACACCCAGCTCGCCTACGCCCGCGACCTGGAGAGCCTCATGGGGACGGCCGCCCGCTACATGACCGCCAATGTCGATGCGTTCTCCCGCCTGCCCTGGGCGACGAAGGACCTCGACTCCATCCTGGAGCAGAGCCGCTGGACCGTCGGCGTCCCGGAGGTCGCGGGCGGGTACTTCCTGCCGCGCCACATCAACAACGCCTTCCGCAGCGTCGTGATCGACAAGGCCGACCCCCGGGAGGCCCTGATCTCGTATGCCAAGGTGATCGACGAGGAGCTCCGCGAGAAGCGCCTCGAGTTCGGGCTGCCGGTCGACGGCGGCTGACGTCCGGGAGGAGCGCGCATGGAATCGAGATCCCAGAGAAGCGCCCGGCGCCTGCTGGACTGGTCCCGGTCCCGGGACCCCTGGCTGCGCCTGCTGGCCCGGGTCTGGCGGTACCGGACGGCCTATCTCTTCCTCCTGCCGTTCGCCGTCGTCTTCCTCGTCTTCACGGTGGCGCCCGTCGTCATCTCCATGCTCTACGGCTTCACGTACAACAACCTCCTCGAGCCGGCCCGCTTCATCGGATTCGCGAACTACATCAAGCTCGCCACCCACGACGACGTCTTCCTCATCGCCCTGAAGAACACCATCGTCTTCGCCGTGCTCACGGGGCCCCTCGGCTACGTCCTCAGCTTCATGGTCGCCTGGTTCATCAACGAGCTGCCGAAGCGCATCCGGCCGCTGTTCGTCCTGATCTTCTATTCGCCGTCGATCGCCGGATCGATCTACATCATCTTCGGGATCCTCTTCAGCGGCGATTTCTACGGGTACGTGAACGCCACCCTGATGAACTGGGGATTCATCGATCAGCCGATCAACTGGCTCGCGGACCCGAAGTACATGGCCTTCGTCGTGGTCATCTGCGTGCTGTGGACGAGCATGGGCGCCGGGTTCCTGTCCTTCGTCGCCGGCCTGCGCAGCATGGACAGGCAGTATTTCGAGGCCAGCGCCATCGACGGCGTCCGCAACCGCTGGCAGGAGCTCTGGTACGTCACGCTCCCCCTCATGAAGCCCCAGCTGATGTTCGGGGCCATCCTGAGCATCACGGCCGCCTTCTCCATCCACGAGGTCACGATCGCGCTCATGGGATTCCCCAGCACCGAATACGCGGCGCACACCGTCGTGAACCACCTATGGGACTACGGATACCTCCGCTTCGACATGGGCTACGCGTCGGCGATCGCCACGGTGCTGTTCCTGGTCATGATCGGGTGCAACAAGGCGATCAACGCCATGCTTCGAAAGGTGGGGAAGTAGATGGCCGCACGCAGGGCGAACGGCGGGGACCTGCTCCGCCTGGCCGGCCGGAGCGTCCGGACGCTCGGGGAAGGCTATGTCCGCACCCGGTCCGGAATCCGCCGCACGTTCCACGTCCGGGCGACGCGCAGCGCGAGCGGCAACCTCGCCAATCTCCTGATGCTCGCGATCTTCTCCGTCCTGATGCTCGTGCCCATGCTGTACGTCGTCAACAACGCCTTCAAGCCGGTGGACGAGCTGTTCATCTTCCCGCCGCGGATCTTCGTGCAGAACCCGACGCTCGACAATCTCCGCGACCTCGCCTCGATCCTGGGCAACTCCTGGGTGCCGGTGACCCGCTACCTCTTCAACACGGTGCTGATCACCTCGGCGGGAACCGCCCTGCACGTCCTCTTCGCGAGCATGGCGGCCTATGTCCTCGAGAAATATCCCTTCCCGGGATCGAAGGCGTTCTTCGCGCTCGTGATCACGACCCTGATGTTCTCCGCGACCATCACCAGCATCCCCAATTTCATCATCCTGTCCCGCCTCGGGATGGTCAACACGCTCTGGTCGATCATCGTCCCCGCCATCGGCGCGCCGCTCGGCCTGTTCCTGATGAAGCAGTTCATGTCGACGGTGCCCGACAGCGTCATCGAGGCCGCGAAGATCGACGGCACGAGCGAGATGCGCCTCTTCTTCCGCATCGTCATGCCCATGGTGAAGCCGGCCTGGCTCGCCCTGATCATCTTCTCGGCGCAGAACCTGTGGAACACGACCGGCGACATCTACATCCGCAGCGAGTCGCTCAAGCCCCTTCCGTACGCCATGCAGCAGATCATGTCCGCGGGCGTGGCGCGCGCCGGGGCGGGCTCCGCCGTGGGGCTCCTCCTGATGGTCGTGCCGATCGCGGTCTTCATCGCCAGCCAGAGCAGCATCGTCGACACCATGGCGACCTCGGGGATCAAGGAATGAGCGCGCGGCGGGGAAGACCCGCGGAACGGGCGGCGTCCCGCTGGCCGGGCCGGATCGCGGCGGTCCTCGCCGCGGCGGCGCTGGCCGCCTCCTGGCCGGTGCGCACGGCGGCGTCGGAGGACGTCTACCTCTCGCCCGACCACCGGAGCTACACGACGACGTACACGGGAGCCCCGGCGGAGGGCCCCCAGCCCTATGCGATCGAGAAGGTGCTCCTCGGCGCGGAGATCGGATGCGGCTCCTTCGACGACCCTTCGGACATCTTCGTGGCCGACGACGGCGCGCTCTACATCGCCGACACCAGCAACAACCGCATCGTCGTGCTCGAAGCGGACGGCACGTTCCGGCGGCAGTACCTCGGCGCATCGATTCCGGGCGGAGGATCGCCGCACCTGTTCAACGCGCCGCAGGGCGTCTTCGTCGCGCCGGACGGGGACCTGTACGTCGCCGACACCGAGAACGGGGCGGTGGTGCAGATGGACGACGACGGCCGCCTCGTCCGCCTCCTCGAACGGCCCACCGGCGCGGTCGTCAGCGAGACCCTGGTCTTCAAGCCCTCCCGCGTCGTCGTCGATGCGGTCGGCCGCATCTTCGTCGTCTCCCTGTTCGTCAACCAGGGGATCCTCGAATACTCCCCGGAAGGGGAATTCAAGGGCTTCCTCGCGGCGGGCAAGGTCAACCCGAGTCCGATCGAGGTCTTCTGGAAGCGGATCTCCACGGCCGCGCAGCGGGCCCGCATGGTCGATTTCGTTCCGATCGAGTACAACAACCTCGCCCTGGATGACGAAGGATTCATCTACGCGACCATGGCCGCGATGGACAAGGACATCCTCTTCAGCGAGATCGCGGCGAAGACCGGAACGGAGGAAGGCACCCTGGTCCGCCGCCTCAACATGCTGGGCAACGACATCCTGCGGCAGGAAGGCTTCTTCCCGCCGGTCGGCGACGTGGACATCCTCGACTACCGCGTCAACCTGTTCGGCGCCTACCAGGGCCCCTCCCTCATCGTGGACGTCTCCTGCGCCTCCCATGGGAAGTTCAGCCTCCTGGACAACAACCGCAAGCGGATCTTCGTCTACGACGGAGAAGGGGACATGCTCTTCGCGTTCGGCGGACCGAATTCCGCCGTCGGAGGGTTCGTCACGCCCCTCTCCATGGACCAGGGGGACGGCCGGTACTACGTCCTGGACAAGCAGACGGGCGCCCTGACGGTCTTCCGCGTCACCGAATACGGACAGCACGTCCTGAACGCCATCGACCTCTACGAGACCGGACAGTACGATGCGAGCGCCGCCGAATGGGAGCAGGTCCTCGCGCGGAACGCCAACATGGAGCTCGCCTATTCCGGAATCGGCAAGGCGCTCTACAGCAAGGGCGACTACGCGGCGGCGATGCGCTTCTTCCGGGACGCCAACGACAAGTCCTGGTACTCGAAGGCCTACAAGGAATACCGCAACGCGCTCGTGGCGGCCTGGTTCCCCGTCCCGGCGGCCGCGGTCCTCGCCCTCGCGCTCTTCCTCTTCCTGCGGAAGCTCGTCCGGACGACGCGGGGTTTCCTGAAAGGAGGGACGGCGCCATGAAGCCGGCCACGTTCGGAAGCGGGCTGCGGTACGCCCTCCACATCGTCGCGCATCCCTTCGACGGCTTCTATGACATGCGCCACGAGAAGCGGGGGAACCTGGGAGCGGTCCTGCTCCTCTACGCCCTCTTCGTGGAATCCGTGCTGGCGATGCAGCAGTACGGCGGGTTCCTGATGTTCGATTTCGACCCCCGCTCCTACAATGTCCTCCGGAGCCTGCTGACCATCGTCCTGCCGATCGTCCTCTTCTGCGTCGCCAACTGGTCCTTCACGGCCCTGACCGACGGCGAGGGCCGCTTCGTCGACATCGTGATGGCGCTCGGCTACGCGCTGGTGCCGGCGATGGCCGCGAACTTCCTCGGGACGCTCCTGTCCAACGTCGTGGTCGAGAATGAAACGGACTTCGTGGGCATGCTCATCGGTCTGGGCGTGGTCTGGAGCGGATTCCTGGTCTTCGCCGGAATCCTGACGATCCACCGCTTCACGGTCCGCAAGACCCTCTTCACGCTGGTCATCACGGTCGCCGGGATGGTCTTCATCGTCTTCCTGGCCCTGCTGTTCGGCAGCGTCATCGACAAGCTGATCGGCTTCGTCACGGGCCTGATCACCGAAATCCGGCTGAGGAGCTGAAGCGATGGCCATGCGCATCCCCCTGTCCCGGCGCGGCCGGGCGATCCTTCCGCTGGTGGCGCTGACCCTGTGCGCCGCCCTTCTCCTGTCCGGCTGCGAAGCGTTCTCGGCTCCCGTCTTCTATCCGCTTCTCACCCAGGACGGCATCGAGGCGTTCCCGTCGTCGGAGACGGCATGGAAGCCCTCCGCGGAGGACCTCGGGCTCGGGAGCATGCGGGTCGTCGCCGAGGACGAGGATGCGGCGCTGTACTTCCATCCGAAGACCACGGAGATCGCCGTCCTCCGCAAGGCCACGGGCGCGGCATGGTATTCGAATCCGCAGGACCGCGCGGGAACGGACGACGCGCTCCTCAACGCCCAGGCCGTGGTCGTCACGCTGAACCGGCGGGACGTCGCGCGGATCTGGAACACGTTCGACGACAGCGTCGCCTACGGCCAGTTCAGGACGACGCCGATCGACGGGGGCATCTCCGTCGAATACCTGATGGGCAAGCGCCAGGAGGAGCTGCTGTACCCGGCCGGACTGACCGAGGAGCGCTTCCAGGCGCTGCTCGACCAGATGCCGTCGGACAAGGAGCGCAGCTACCTGAAGCGGATGTACGGGCACGTGGATCTCACCGCGATCCCGAGCGCCCAGCAGCGGGACGACCTCAAGGCGAAGTTCACCGAGCTCGACCCGGACCTCGGCGGGAAGATGTACGCCCTGAAGAGCCTCCTGTCGAAGCTCGAGCAGAAGAACCTGAAGGCGACCCTGGAGAGCGCCGGCTACACCGCGGAGATGCGCGCGGCCGACGAGGCCGCGGTCGGCTATGCGGGCTCCGGGGATTCCGACGACAGCTTCACGCTGGCCATCGACTACACGCTCGAGAACGGGTCGCTGGTGGTCCGCGTCGATCCCGCGCGGATCCGCGCGACGGAGAAGCTGAAGGTATCCGAGATCACGGTGCTCCGGAACTTCGGCGCGCAGAAGCCGGGCGGCGGGGGCACCCTGTTCGTGCCGGACGGGAGCGGGGCCATCATCGACGCCGATTCCGCCCGGCCAGCCCCCTGGGCCGAGTACGTCCGGAAGGTGTACGGCCAGGACTACGGCGTCCTCCGGACCGACCGGGTGGATTACAGCGAGCAGACGTATCTGCCGGTCTTCGGGGCCTACGGATCCGCCGGCGGATTCCTCGGGATCGCCGAGAAGGACGACGGGCAGATGTCCGTGACGGCCGGCATCGCGCAGGTCGAGTCGGGCTATGGATTCGTGGCCCCCCGGTTCACGCTGCTCACGTTCGCGTTCGTCGCCCTCGAATCCTCGGCGAAGAACGCCCTGAACCTCTATCCGCGGGAGGCCGTCGACGATCCGATCCAATTGAGGTACCTGTTCGTCGACGGGGCCGGGACCTCGTACGACGACCTCGCGGTGGCGTACCGGAACGCCATGATCGCGGAAGGCGCGCTCGACGGCGTGAACGGGCGCGACGGGCTGGCGACGGCCGTGCGCGCGATCGGCGCCATCGACGGGATCCGCTCGATCCTCGGGTATCCCGCCCGGATCGTCCGGGAGCTGACGTCCTTCGACGAAGCGAGGGAGCTGGGCCTCGCCCTGCGGAGCGCCGCACCCTCCGCCGACGTCGTCCTCTCCTACGCCGGCTGGCAGCGGGGCGGCCTGCGGAGCGGCTACCTGCGCATGCCTGCGGTCGAGCCGAAGCTCGGGAACGCTCGGCGGCTCACGGAGCTGGCCGAAGCCCTGCAGGCCGAAGGCGTGGTCCTCCTGCCGGAAATCGAGCCCCAGTACTGCTACCCCGGCCCCGCGCCCGGAGGATTCAATCCGCTGCGCCAGGCGATCCGCTTCATCACGCGGGACACAGGGTACAAGCCGGTCCACGACATCGCCAACTTCTACATGGAGTCGGGCGTCCCGGTCCCCTACATCGTGCGTCCGGACCTGGTTGCGGCGGATGCCGGCTCCTACATGGAGCGGTACCGTGCGCTCGGCATCGGCGGCATCGGCGTCGGCGCCCTGTCCTCGGAGCTCTACTCGGATTTCAATGCCCGCCGCGTCCTGTCCGAGAACGACACGATCGGGTACTTCCGGCAGGCCCTGGAAGGGATCGGCGCGGACGGGACGCTGGTCGGAGGAACCGGAGCGAACGCCTATGCGCTCTTCGCGCTGGACTATGCGATGGGTCTTCCGGTCACCTCGTCGAACCACCCGATCCTCACCCGCAGCGTGCCGTTCCTGCAGATCGCGCTGTCCGGGTCCGTTTCATATACGATGCCGGAGCTCGACCGGGCGACGGATCCCGCCCTGTATGCCCTGCAGGCCATCGAGACGGGGTCCGGCGTCTATTTCGACTACTTCGCCGACGAGGCGTCGGCCATCAAGGACACCGATTTCGACGCGCTCTACGGAGCGGCCGCCGCGAGCATCGGCGACCTCGGCGCCTCGGTCGCGGCGGAGGTCTCCGCGGCGCTCGCACCGGTGGCCAATCGGCGGATCGTCGCCCACGAGCGTCTCGAGGAGGGCGTCTACCGCACGACGTACGAGAACGGGTACGCGGTCGAGGTCAACTACGGCCGGACCCCGTGGAACGGCATCCCGGCCCGCGGCTACCGGGTGGTCGCCCCGTAGGGCGAAGGGGGACGGCATGAAGCGAATGAAGCGACGGAAGCAGCTGCTGGCCGCGAAGAGGAACCGGTACGGCTATCTCTTCGTCGCGCCCTTCCTCATCGGATTCGCGCTGTTCACCCTGCTCCCGATCCTCCAATCCATCCTGTTCAGCCTATCGGACCTGAAGCTCACGTTCACGGGCTACGAACTGTCCTTCGCCGGCCTGAAGAGCTACCAGCGGGCCCTGCTCGTCGACGCGGACGTCCGCCGCCTCATCGTCAACGCGCTCGTGCAGACCTTCACGCAGCTCCCCGTCATCCTGGCGTTCAGCTTCTTCGCCGCCCTTCTCCTGAAGAACCCGTTCCCGGGCCGCGGACTGGCGCGGTCGATCTTCTTCCTCCCGGTCATCATGGTGTCGGGCGTCATCGCCAGCATCGACAATTCGAACCTGACGCTCGCGACCATGATGAACCGGAACACGGCCGATCTCGTCAACGGCGTGGCCACCTCCTTCTCGGCGAACAAGCTGATCCTGTCGCTGTTCAGCGACGCGATCCCGGCCTTCGTCCTCGACTTCCTCGGGAAAGCCGTCGACGGCATCTACGACATCATCATGGCCTCGGGACTCCAGATCATCATCTTCATCGGGGGCCTCAACACGATCTCCCCCTCCGTCTTCGAGGCCTCCAGCATCGAGGGCGCGACGGCGTGGGAGAGCTTCTGGAAGATCACGTTCCCCATGATGGGCCCGTACCTGCTGCTCAACACGGTCTATACGATCATCGATTCCTTCCTGAACGTGAAGAACCCGCTGATCCTGACCATCCAGAACTACCTCATGTCGTTCTCCGAGTTCAGTTTCGGTTCCGCGGTCTCCTGGATCTACTTCGGCATCATCCTGCTGGTCGTCGGCGTCACGCTGGCCATCATCTCGAAGAGGGTGTTCTACTATGAATGACCCGCGCAGCCTCCTCCGCCGCCTCGGCCCCCGCCACTGGGGGAAGTGGGCGCTCTCGCTCGCCAAGGCCGTCTTCATCCTCGGCATCTGCTTCACGATCCTCTATCCGCTCATCGTGAAGTTCTCCATGTCGCTGATGGACCAGCGGGACCTGTTCGACCGGATGGTCAAGTTCATCCCCAACACGCTGCGTCTCAGCAACTACCCCGAGCTCATCGGCTACATGAAATACTGGACCGCGCTGGGGAATACCCTCTGGCTGTCCCTCGCGGTCGCCCTCGCCCAGGTGTTCTCGTCCAGCCTCGTGGGCTACGGCTTCGCCAAGTTCGACTTCAAGGGGAAGGGCCTCCTGTTCGCCTGCGTCCTCGTCGCCATGGTCCTCCCGCCGTTCGTCAGCATCACGCCGCTCTACCTGAATTTCAAGAGCTTCCATCTCTTCGGGCTCCTTCCCGCGGACGCGCTCGTCGGGAATCCGGCGCCGCTCCTGATCCTGTCCCTGACCGCCTCCGCGCCGCGATGCGCGCTCTACGTCTTCCTCGCCCGCCAGTTCTTCCGGGGGGTTCCGAAGGAGATCGAGGAAGCCGCCTCGATCGACGGAGCGGGAACGGTCCGGGTCTACTTCTCGCTCATGCTGCGCATGGCCTCCTCCATCCTCGTCACCATCTTCCTGTTCGCCTTCGTCTGGCAATACAGCGACACGCTGTTCACGGGGATGTTCTACAGCGGCCTCGACACCCTCTCCAAGCGCCTCTATCTCCTCGGGTACACGTTCGGGGCCGCCATCAGCATGGACGCGAGCGGCACGGCCGGCAACATCGGCTACATCTCCATCATGCAGGCGACCGGAACGCTGATGACCATCCTGCCGCTGGTCATCCTGTATTTCTTCATGCAGAAGACCTTCGTCCAGTCCGTGGAGCGGACCGGACTCGTCGGCTGACGCCGGAAAGGAAGACGCATGCTGCGCAAGCTTCCCTGGTTCGCCCCGGACGGCGGGCTCGAGTACGAATACGCCCAGGCGGTCTCGGAAGGCCTGCCGGTGCAGGCGATGCAGGCGCGATTCGAGGCGGCGGCCTCCCTCGAGCCCGGAAGCCCGGAGCGGATCCGCCTCGCCGTCGCGCTCCACGAGGAGGTCGCCGCCCTCGCGGCGGCGCATCCGGAAGCCGCCGCCGCGGAGCCCTCCGACCTGGAGGGGATCCTGGCGCTCGCGCCCGCACCGCCGGACCTGCCGCCTCCGGACACGGACGACGGGCTCCGGTACGACCGCGTCTACGGCGCCTGGCTCGGACGCTGCGCCGGCTGCCTGCTGGGACAGCCCGTCGAGGGCTGGGATCGCGCGCGGATCGAAGGATTCTGCCGCGAGACCGGCAACCTGCCGGTCCGCGGATACCTGCGGTCGGACGTCCCCGAAGGGATCCGCGCGACGTACCGCGTCGCCGACCGGCTCGACTGGGCCGGCGGGAAGACCGTGAACTGGCTCAACAACGTCGCCTGCATGCCCGAGGACGACGACACGAACTACACGATCCTCGGCCTCCGCATCCTCGAGACGTACGGCCCCGGCTTCACGTCGGACGACGTCGCCGAGGCCTGGCTGCAGAACCTGCCGATGCTCCACCTGTGCACGGCGGAGCGCGTCGCCTACCGGAACGTCGCGAACGGGATCTTCCCGCCGGCCAGCGCCGCTTTCCGCAATCCGTTCCGCGAATGGATCGGAGCGCAGATCCGCGCCGACTTCTTCGGCTACATCGCGCCGGGCGACCCGCGGCGCGCGGCGTCGGCCGCCCATCGCGACGCCGCCGTCTCGCACGTCCGCAACGGGATCTACGGCGAGATGTGGGTCGCCGCGATGCTCGCCGCGGCCGCCGTCACGCAGGACGCCGGGCTCGTGCTCGAAGCCGGCCTGTCCGTCGTTCCGGCCGGGAGCCGGCTCGCGGCGGCCGTCCGCGGCATCGCCGAGGCGCATCGCCGGGGCGAAGGCGTCCGGGAGACGGTCGACGGGATCCACGCGCGGCATCGGGAGAGCTGGGAGCATGACTGGTGCCACGTCCTCTCCAACGCGCAGGTGGTCGCCGCGGCGCTGCTCTACGGCGGCGGGGACCTCGGTACGACGCTCGGCATCGCGCTGACCAGCGGCTTCGACACCGACTGCAACGGCGCGACCGCGGGCAGCCTCGTCGGGATGATGCGCGGCGCCTCCGCGCTGCCCGCGGAATGGATCGCCCCGCTCCGCGACACGGTCCTATCGGGAGTCGACGGCATGGGCAGGGCCGCCCTCTCGGACCTGGCCCGCCGCACGATGGCCTTCGTCCGGCTTCCGGACGCCGGCGCCTGACGCCGCCGCCATGGCAGGACCGGATCCGACCGCCCCGTTCGCGCTGGTCCCGACCGTCCTCGTCCGACGGTCGGCCCGCGGTCCGCAGCGGATCCTTCGGATCGAGAGCCGGACCGTCGCGGGGGACGCCGAGGCGGTCCTCTTCGGGCCCGACGGACCGCTCGGTGCGACGCGCGGACCGTTGCGCCCCGGCGCCTTCCTCGAGGCCGAGGTGCCGGAGCCGGAGGCGCCGATCGCGCTCCGCGCCTTCCTTTCCCTCGACGGCGCACCGGCGGTCCCGCTGGATCTCCAGCTCGCCCCTGCGCGGCGCTGGTCGGTCCATCTCGTCCAGGCCTCCCATCATGACCTGGGCTACACGTCGCTGCCGTCGATCGTGAAGGCGGAGCAGGTCCGCTGGCTGGAGGAAACGCTCGAATTCTGCCGGGAGAGCGACGGGGAGCCGGAGGACGCCCGGTTCCGGGCCGTCATCGAGCAGGCGTGGTCGCTCGAGGCCTTCTTCGCGTCCGCCCGCCCCGCGCATCGACGGGAGATGGCCCGCCGCCTCCGGGAAGGACGCCTGGAATGCGGCGCGACGTTCGGGAACATGGTGACCGAGTCCCTGGGCCACGCCGAAATGCTCCGCTGCCTCGAGCCGGCGGCGGCGCTCGCGCGCCGGTACGGCTTCGTCCTCACGAGCGCCGAACACAACGACATCCCGGGCTTTTCCTGGGGACTCGCCGCCGCGCTCTCCGCCGCCCGCATCCGCCTGCTGGTCCTCGGCCTGCCCCTGTACCACCTCTGGGGCGGAGAGGGCATCGAAGCGCTCTGGGACGAACGCGTCCTCTTCGGGCGCGGCGTTCCCACCGTCGCGCGGTACGCCGCCCCGGACGGCGGGCAGGTCCTCCTCTGGAGCGGCAATCGGGGCTGCGGCGGGGATGCGCGGACGCGGATCGACGCGCTGCCCGACCATCTCGGCGGACTCGAGGCGAACGGCTATCCGCATGACATCCTCCGGTGGGCCGTGCAGGGAGCCGCCCGCGACAATTCCCCGTACATCCCGGGCTATGTCGCCTTCGTGAAGGACTGGAACGAGCGCTACGCCTCCCCGCGGCTGGTCGTGTCGACGAACGCCCGCTTCCTGCGCGACTTCGAGGAGCGCCTCGCGCATCCGCTGCCGACGGTCCGCGGCGATCTTCCCGGACAGGACTACCCCTCCGGCCTGCTGTCCGTCGCCCGCGCCACGACCGTGAACCGGTCCACGCAGCGCCGCCTCCCGGAAACAGAAAGCCTCGCTGCCGTCGCCCGGCTGCACGGCGCAGCGGACCCGCCGCTCGGGACCGTCCGGCAGGCCTGGGACGACCTGCTCGCCTACGACGAGCACGCCTTCGGACTGCATTTCCCGGCGGGACCGGCCGCCGCCGCCGCCGAAGCGGAGAAGTCGCTGGCCGCCCTCCGGAGCGCGGCGCTCGTCCACGACGCGTCCTGCCGGACGTTCGCGGCGCTCCTCGACGGCCTTCCGCCGGTACCGGACGGATGCTGGCTGGCCGTGCGCAATCCGTCGCCGCACCGGGCGACGCGGCCGGTGCGGACGTCGCTCCGGGAGATCGACAATTTCCTCGGGGACCTCCACGCCGTGCCTCCGGAACAGGATCCGGCCGGCCAGGGCCTTCTCGTCGGCGTGCCGCTGGGCAACCGGTGGCACGACTTCCCGCCGGATGCCTTCCTGCAGGGGGCGTTCCGCCTCGTGGACGCGAACGGCGGGAACGTGCCGTTCTCCCTCACGCTCGCCGAGGAGCTGCGCATGGACGAGGACGCCGCCCGGCGGGCGGGCCTTGGGCGGAGCGGCGGCCGCATCGACTTCCAGCCGACGGCGACGGGACTGCTCGTCGACCTCTCGTTCGTGGCGACGGATCTGCCGGCCTGCGGCGTCGCGCTCTATCGCCTGGTCCCGTCGACGGAAGCCCGGCCGGTCGCGCGGTACGTCCCCTGCCGGGAGGGGGCGGTCGAGAACGCGTTCTATCGCCTCTCGGTCCGGGAGGGGCGCGTGCGCATCCGCAGCTTGGCGCTGGGGAAGGAGCTGCTGGAGGAGGACGGCCCCGACCTGCCCTTCCAGTTCCTCGTCGCGTCGGGAGGCGACCCGCCCGTCCGAGGCGCGGCGACAGGCTTCCGGACGCTGGAGTCCCCCGTGGTCCGCGCCCTCCGGATCGACGGGACCGCGCCGGGGCACCCGAGGACGGCGGTGACGCTGGTCCTCCACGAGGGTCTCGACCGGATCGACTTCCGCGTGGAAGCGCTCAAGGACGACGATCCCCTCCTCGACGTCCAGCTGGCCGTCCCGCTGGCCGCGGATTCGCCCCGCCTGCTCTGCGACGGGGTCCTCTCCGCAGCGGAGCCCGGCTGCGACTGGATCGCCCCGGTCCGGGCGGGCGCCGTCCCGGTCGGCGAGTGGGTGGTCCTGAACGATGCGGACCATGCCGTGCTGCTGGGGTCGCTGTCCCCGATGGCGGGCTACGACGAGCCGACGCCGGCGAACGTCTCCTTCGCCCACCGGTCCGTCTACCGACGGGACGCGGAACGGCCGTTCAAGGGTCCCGCCCGGAGCGGACGGCTCTACTGGCATCTGTTCGACAACGATTTCGGCACGAACTTCGCCGTGACCCAGAGCGGACGCTTCGGATTCGCCGGGACGCTCCGTGCCTTCCGCGATCCCCTATCGGAAGCCGAGGCGGACCGCGCGGCCCGGTCGCTGCAGGAGGCCGCGGCGACGCAGTTCCGCCGGGGCCGGGAAGACGCCGGGCCTATGGACTTCCCGTTCGGCCGGGACCTCGTCCGCCTGCCGGACGACCTGCGCCTGCTCCGCCTCGAGGCGATGCCGGACAGGGATGCCTACAGGGTCGCGGTCTGGAACCGATCGGACCGGCCGCGCCGCGCGCGGCTGGAGTTCCCCGGAACGCGCGTCGGGCGCGTCCGGCGGACGACGGCGACCGGAGAGGCGATCGGCGCGGTGCGTGCGGAACCGGAGGCCGTCCCGCTCGACCTCCCGCCACATGGCATCTCGTTCCTCGCGATGACGCTGGTCCGGCGCGATGCGGCGCCACCGGACCTTTCGGAAGGAGAGCGACGATGAATGGAAAGATCGCCCTGATCGGTGCCGGAAGCGGGATGTTCTCCCTGAACCTCGTCCGGGACCTGTGCCTCGCCCCGGGGCTGTCCGGGATGGAGGTCTGCCTGATGGACATCGACCCGGAGAGGCTGGACGGCATCCACCGCTTCTGCGTCCGCTACGCGGCGGAGGTCGGCGCCCCTCTCTCGGTCACGAAGACCCTGTCCCGCGCGGAGGCGCTCGCAGGAGCTTCCTTCGTCGTCCACACGGCGCTGGCCGCCTCCCATGCGAAGCTGCGCGAGGGCTGGGCCATCGCGGAGCGTCTCGGCTACCGCTTCGGCGGAAGCCTGCAGATCCTCCACGACGAGGCCTTCTGGATCAATTTCCACCAGTTCCGCCTCATGGAGGACATCCTGCTCGACATCCGGCGGATCTGCCCCTCGGCGTGGTACCTCGTGGTCGCCAATCCCGTCGTGACGGGCATCACGTACCTCAAGAGGAAGTATCCGGATTCGAACATCGTCGGGATGTGCCACGGCTTCGGCGCCATCTATCGCCTCGCCGACCTGCTCGGACTTCCGAAGGACGGGATTTCCTTCGAAAGCATCGGGGTCAACCACTTCGTCTTCCTGAACAGGTTCCTGTTCAAGGGCGAGGACGCCTATCCGCTGCTCGACCGATGGATCCGGGAGAAGAGCGAAGCGCATTTCGCGAAGGTCTGGTATTCCGATTTCGAAGGCCCCATGGTCGTCGACCTCTACCGGAAGTACGGCCTGTGGCCGGTCGGGGACACCGCGACGCCGGGAGGCGGCTCCTGGCCGTGGTGGTACCACACGGACGACGAGACCGCCGAAGCGTGGCGGGAGAAGCCCATCGAGGGATATCTGGGCTATTTCGGCTGGGTGGAGTCGCAGGCGAAGCGGATCCGGGAAGCGTCGGCGCGCTCCGACCTGCGGCTGACGGAGGAATTCCCGCCGCAGGCGTCGGGAGAGCCCGTCGTCCCCCTGATCGAGGCCCTGCATGCCGGCGTCGAGCGGGTGGTCATCGTGAACATCCTCAACGACGCGGAGTACGTCCCCGGACTCCCCCGGGACTTCGCCGTCGAGATCCCCGCGCTCTGCAGCGCGAAGGGCATCCAGGGCATCCGGTGCAATCCCCTCCCGCGGCAGATCCTGTCCTTCGTGCACCGCGACAAGATCGCACCCTGCGAGATGGAGCTCGCCGCCTTCGAGCAGGGCTCCTACGACCTGCTCCTCGCCATGGTGATGATGGATCCGTTCACCCGCAGCGAGCGCCAGGCGAGGGAGCTGCTGGACGCGATCCTCGCGCTCGAGTGGAACGGCGCGATGCGGGAGCATTACCGCCGCGAACCGCTCCGGTAGGGGAGGACCTCGCGATCGGAACGAGCGGTGCGGCGCAGCCGGTTGCGGCGAAGCCGCGGAGGAGGTCAGCCTTCCTGGACGTAGTTCTTGAGCGGAGTCCGGTAGATGCCGGGCGTCGAGCCCTCGACGACGGTCGCTCCGACGGCCTTGGCGTAGAAATCCACGGGGCCCGCGCCGCCGATGAAGGCGTAGGCGTGTCCCTGGGACTTCATGTCCTCGAGGCAGGCGTACAGGAGGCGGGTTCCGATCCCAAGCCCCCGGCACGACGGATCGACGCCCGTCGGCCCGAAGAAGCCGCGGCAGGTGGCGTCATGGCACGCGAAGCCGACGACGCAGTCCTCCCGGACGGCGAGGAAGCAGGTGATCGGCTGGCGGGAGAAGGCGACGGCGCATTCGCCCTCCCAGCCGGGCCCGAAGGCTTCGGACACCCAGCGGAGGACGGGCTGGCGGTCATAGGCCAGGGCGCGTCGGATCTCGACGCCGGCATCGGCGGACGGCGGAGCGGGAGGAAGCGCATAGAGTCTCACGAGCATGTCGGGCATGGGGCACCTCCGAAGGGTCCTGGGGATCCGATGCGGCATGGGCTCCGGCACACGGGAGCCACCCAGTCGATTATACCTCACGAGAGCCCCGAAAGGGGCCGGGGGCGCGGCCGGACGATCCACGTCGCACCCCACGCGCACGTCGATCTCGCCTGGTACTGGACCCGGGAGGAGACGCGGCCCCTCCTCCGGGACATCTTCGACGGGGCCCTGCTGCCCCTGATGGAGGCGGACCCTGCGTTCCGCTTCACGCAGGACCAGGCCTTCCTCTTCGAAGAGCTCCAGGCCATCCTTCCGCCCGATCGCTGGGAGCGGCTCCGCTCGCTCGTCGCGGAGGGGCGCCTCGAGCCGGCCGGGGGCCTCTACGTGCAGCCGGAATTCGCGGAGCCCTGCGGGGAGAGCCTCGTGCGGCAGCTCCTCTACGGACGCCGCTCCTTCGAGGCGATGTTCGGCCGAACGGTCGACTGCCTCTGGAACGTCGACTCCTTCGGCCAGACGTCCCAGCTCCCGCAGCTCGCCCTGCAGAGCGGTATCCGTCGCATGGCTTTCATGCGCGGCATGCCGTCCGACGAGGCGGCGGAGGCGCCGACGGAATTCCTCCTGCGCGGCCCGGACGGCTCCCGGATCCTCTGCCACTGGATGGCGGGCACGTATTTCATCGGCCGTCATGGACCGATCGCGGAGAAGCTGGCGCTCCTCTCCTCGAAATGCACGACGGATGCGCTCCTCCTTCCGTTCGGCGGGGACCTGTACCGACACCGCCAATCCGCCCGGGAGATCGCCGCGCTCGTCGAGGACGCCGCGCGGGCCGCCGGGGTTCCGTTCCGGGAGGTCCGCGTCTCCACGGCTTCGGCGTTCTTCGACGATGTGGAGGCCTCCGCGGACTCGGGGTCCGCGGCCCTCCCGGAACGGGCGACGGACCTCTCCGTACCGCTGCACCTGCAGGATCTCCGAGGCACCTTCGCGAACCGGATCAGCCTCAAGCTCGCGAACCGCCGCGCCGAGCGCGCGGTCCTCGCCGCCGAGGCGCTGCTCGCGCTCCTGGGCGGCGACGCGGCGGAACTGGACCCGCTGTGGAAAGAAGTCCTCTTCTGCCAGTTCCACGACATCCTGGGAGGCAGCTGCATCGATGCCGTCGCGGAGGATGCCGCGACGCGGCTGGCCGAGGCGGAGGCGTCGGCGGTGAGCCTGATCGGAAGGCGGCTCGGTGCCCGGGAAGGCGGACCCTTCCTCTCCGTCCTGAATCCGTCCGCCGCACGAATCGCCCCCATCCGGGCGGAGGCTTCCTTCCCGAAGGGCGCATTCTCCGGAGGCTTCGACGCCGTCGGGGAGGACGGCCCGCACCCCTGCGCCCTCTCGTCCCTCGAACGGCATGCCGACGGCTCCCTCGCCCGCGCGCAGGTGGAATTCATGGCTGCACTGCCTCCCTGGTCGGTCCGGAGCTTCCGGCTGGTCCCCGCCGCGACGTCTCCCGCCGCTCCGGTAGCGGAAGGCCCTCCGGTCCTGGACAACGGCATCCTGCTCGTGGAGATCGATCCGTCGACCGGGGATCCGCAGCGCATCCTCCACCGGCCTTCCGGACGCGAACTGCTCGACGGTCCCGGCAATCTCCTGCGCTTCGAGGAGGAGTCGGATCCCGACCTGGAGGGGCGGATCGGCTCCATCGGCCGGTGGGCGGAAGACGGCGAGGCCATTCCGGAGAGGGTCCTGCAGGGCGCCTCGCCGTCAGGCGCCTGGGTCTCGGTCCGGAAGCGCGTCGACGGGTGCCTCGTCGAGAAGGAGATCCGCCTCATGGCAGGAGAGGACCTCGTGCGCTTCACGACGGCGATCGAGGTCCTGGACCGGCGGAACCGGCTCGTCTGGACGGAGTTCGCGGTGCGGGGCGCCCGCGCCGCGCTCCATGCGGTGCCGTTCGCCATCCTGGAGCGCCCCGACGGTCTCTTCCCATCGGAGCATGCCGCGGGCTTCGCCGTCGATGGGGGCGTCGTCGCCGTGCTGGACCAGGGCACCTGCGGTCGACGGACCGCGGAAGGACGAATCGGGACGGCTCTCCTGCGCACGATCGCCGACTTCAGGGACTACCGGGCCATGCGCGCCGCCAACGGCTTCGCAGGAGAAGCGGCCGGCGACTGCACGAAGGCGGCCGAGGTGGGACGCCATGTCTTCCGCTACGCGCTGGCGTTCCGGACCTCGAAGGCCGGAATGGCGGCGGCGGGCCACGCCTTCAACCACCAACCCTTCGCGTTCCAGTGCACGGAGGAGCGCACGGCGGAACTCTGGACCGGTGCGTCCGAGGGGTTCCTCGTCACCTCCCTCCGGCCGGCCGACGGATCCGCGGTCCTCCTCCGGGGCTACGAGACGAACGGTGCCGGCGGCACGTCTTCGCTCTCCTTCGCGCGGCGACCGGTCGCCTTCGAGGCGGCCCCTCTGCTCGAAGTTCCCGCCGGTCATCGGACGGAACGGGACGCGGGGCCGGGCGACCCGGTCCCGGATCCGACGGGGATGCTCTATGCATTCGACGTGGCGCCCTTCGGGATCCGGACCTTCCGGTTGGTCCCGCACGCCAGCGGCACGTCGGAGTACCGTCCTTCGGGGGAAAGCGGTACGATGGGAAATGGACCGGGAGCGGACCTCGCCGGTCCCGAAGCATGAGGTGGGACGCATGGATGCCTGCAACGGACCGGACCTCGGCCTGACGAACCTGAGCCGTCTGTCCACGGCGCGGACGCGCTCGATCAGTCCGGAAAACCGCAACGGCGGGAAGGGAGAGGGCGGCCGGTCGACCGACGGCACGGGCGCACGCTTCGCACGGGACCTCGGCGTCGGGTGGAAGATCTCCCCGAGCCTCGTCGTCGGACCGGGCGAGCGCATCGACATCGCGGACGCCGAGGGCGAGGGCGTCATCCAGCACATCTGGATGACCCCGACGGGCCGTTGGCGGAACACGATCCTCCGATTCCACTGGGACGGGTCCCCGTCCCCCTCGGTGGAATGCCCGATCGGCGACTTCTTCGCCTGCGGCTGGGGCGAGTTCGCGCCGCTGGTGTCCCAGGCCGTCTGCGTGAACCCGGGCAGCGCCTTCAACTGCTATTGGCCCATGCCCTTCCGGAAGGGGTTCCGCATCGAAGTCGAGAACCGCGACGACGAGCCGATGGTCCTCTTCTACCAGATCGATTTCGCGTTGACCGACGTTCCCGGGGACGCGGCCTATTTCCACGCGCAGTTCCGGCGCTCGAACCCGCTGCCCTATGCGGTGCCGCACACGATCCTCGACGGCGTGCGAGGCGCGGGCCAGTACGTCGGGACCTACCTCGCGTGGGGGTCGAACAGCGACGGCTGGTGGGGCGAAGGCGAGGTCAAGTTCTATCTGGACGGCGACGAATGGCCGACGATCTGCGGGACCGGCACGGAGGACTACTTCTGCGGCTCGTACAACTTCGAGGACAAACGCATCCGCCAATACCGGGAGTTCTGCACGCCGTATGCGGGGCTCCCGCAGGTCCTCCGCCCCGACGGGGTCTATCGGTCGCAGCAGCGGTTCGGCCTGTACCGCTGGCACATCCCCGATCCGATCCGGTTCGCCTCGGACCTGCGGGTGACGGTCCAGGCGCTGGGATGGCGCAGCGGCGAGCGCTACCTTCCCCTGCGGGACGACATCGCCTCGACGGCCTTCTGGTACCAGACGCTTCCTGCGGCCCCGTTCCCTCCGCTCGGCAGCCGGGACGACCTCGAGGTCGTCTGAGCGCCGCCCTCTATGGACGCGGAAGGGGCGCCGGACCTCTCGCCTTTCAGCGCCGTCGGGTCACGCCGCCGACGCGCCGGTACTCGCGCGGGCTGTACTCCATCTCCCGCTTGAAGAACCGCGAGAAATAGAACTCGTCCGCGAACCCCAGCCGCTCCGCGACCTCCTTCACCGGGAGGTCCGTGAGCAGCAGGAGCTTCGCGGCGCGCTGCACGAGCTGCGCGTGGACATACTGGTTCAGCGTGATGCCGGTGTCGCGCCGGTAGGCGCGGGCGCAGGCCGTCTCGGACAGGCCCAGCGCGCGGGCGACCGTCGCGGCCGAGAGACACGCGTCGAGATGCGCCGCGACGTAGTCGTGGAGCCGGCGGTACTTCGTGGCGAGGCTCATCCGGGAGCCGACGTCGGGAAGGAAGGCGCGGACGAACCGCGCGACCGTCTCGTGCACGACGCCCTGGAAGGCGAGGATGTCGGCGGCCTCCACGCCCCGGAACGAGGCGAGGAGCCGGTCGAGGAGGTCCTGCGGCAGGGGGAGTTCGAGGACGCGGGAGACGCCCTCGAAGAGGTCGAAGCCGGAGAAGCTGGCGGTGAAGTGGAAGTAGAACTTCTCGATCCGCCCGGCCGTGCGCAGGTCCACCCGGGTGTACGAAGGGATCAGGTACATGCGGCCCGGGACGAGGTCGACCCGGCCGTGCTCCGTGTCGAGCCATCCCGCGTCGGCCACCATGCAGTAGAGGCGGCTGAACGGGGAGGAGACGCCGTACCGGTTCCAGGAGAGGTCGCCGCGGAAGTAGCCGTGGTCGAACATCTCGATCTGCAACTGATTCACATAGGCCGTGAACATCTCGTTGCGGGCGATCCCGTGGGTGTCGATGCGGGACAGCCCGTCCTGCTTCAGGGCCTCCTGCTTCGTACGTCCGTCCATGGTCCGCACCTCCCGGGGCACGCCCCTCTTCCTTGATAGCGCGAATGCATCCTTGCGTCAATCCCGTCCATGTTTCGCCCTGCCGCAGGTGGGTACAATGAGGCTGGAATGGTGCCTGTCGGCGCGCGGGAGGGTCCGCGCCCGCCGCTTCGTCCATGTTGCAGGAGGTACGGGATGGCTGCCGGGAAGACGACGAAGATGCCCGCGACGGAAGGCCCTGCGCCGGCGAACCGGCTGATCGGGCGCATGCCGCGAATCGGGATCCGCCCCTGCATCGACGGGCGGCGCGAGGGCGTGCGCGAGTCGCTCGAGGAGCGGACGATGGGGATGGCCCGCCAGGCGGCGGCGCTGATCTCGACGACGCTGCGGCACGCGAACGGTCTGCCCGTGGAGTGCGTGGTCGCGGAGACCTGCATCGGCGGCGTGGCGGAGGCGGCGCGCTGCGCGGACCTGTTCGCGCGGGAGAACGTGACGGCGACGCTGTCGGTGACGCCGTGCTGGTGCTACGGCACCGAGACGATGGACATGGACCCGCTGACCGTGAAGGCGGTGTGGGGCTTCAACGGGACGGAGCGACCCGGCGCGGTGTACCTCGCGGCGGTCATGGCCGCGCACGCGCAGCGGAAGCTGCCGGCGTTCGCGATCTACGGGCGCGACGTGCAGGATGCGGACGACACGCGGCTGCCGGACGACGTACGGGAGAAGATCCTGCTGTGGGCGAAGGCGGCGCTGGCGGTCGGCACGATGCGCGGCAAGTCGTACGTGAACATCGGCGGCCCCTGCATGGGCATCGCGGGGTCGGTGGTCGACCCGCAGCGGTTCCAGGAGACGTTCGGGCTCCGCACGGAGTGGCTGGACCAGGTCGAGATCGAGCGGCGCATCGCGCGGGGGATCTACGATCCGGCCGAGTTCCTCACGGCGAAGGCGTGGCGGGCGGCGAAGTGCCCGGAGGGCGTCGACATCAACGTCGGGCAGAAGTACGCGCACACGCGGGCGCAGCTGGACGCGGAGTGGGACCGGGTGGTCCTGCAGACGATGGTCATCCGGGATATCCTGGTGGGCAACCCGCGGCTCGCGCAGCTGGGCTTCGGCGAGGAGGCGCTCGGCCGCAACGCGATCGCGGGCGGCGTGCAGGGGCAGCGGCAGTGGACGGACCACTTCCCGAATCACGACTTCTCGGAGGCGATCCTGAACTCGTCGTTCGACTGGACGGGGATCCGGGAGCCGTACATCCTCGCGACGGAGAACGACGGGCTGAACGGGATGGCGATGCTGTTCGGGCACCTGCTGACGGACCGCGCGGCGGTTTTCGCGGATGTGCGCACGTACTGGAGCCCGGACGCGATCGCGCGGGTGACGGGATGGACGCCGACGGGCGCGGCCTCGGGCGGGCTGATCCACCTGATCAATTCGGGGGCGGCGGCGCTCGACGGGAGCGGCGCGATGCACGACGAGGGCGGAAAGCCCACGATGAAGCCGTTCTACGCGATGACCGGGAAGGACGCCGACGCCTGCCTCAAGGCGACGAAGTGGTGTCCGGCGGACGTCGGCTACTTCCGCGGCGGCGGGTTCTCGTCGCAATTCGAGACCAAGGCCGAGATGCCGGTGACCATGGTCCGCCTGAACCAGGTGGAGGGCGTGGGGCTGGTGCTCCAGCTCGCGGAAGGGAAGACGGTCGCGCTGCCGGGGCTGATCAGCCGCAAGCTGCAGGACCGCACGAGCCCGACCTGGCCGACGACGTGGTTCGCGCCGCGGACGACGGGGCAGGGCGCATTCACGGACGTCTATTCCGTCATGGCGAACTGGGGCGCGAACCACGGGGCGTTCTGCTACGGGCACATCGGGTCGGAGCTGATCGCGCTCGCGAGCATGCTGCGCATCCCGGTGGCGATGCACAACGTGCCGGTCGAGCGCATCGTGCGCCCGCACGCCTGGGCCGCGTTCGGCACGACGGAGACGGAGTCCGCGGACTACCGCGCCTGCGCCGCCTACGGGCCGCTGTACGGCTGAGCGAAGACCGGCGCGGCGCGCTCGGAAAGGAACGACCGATGGAACGGAGATCCTTCCGGAAGACGATCCGAAGCCCCTGGCCCGGCAGGATGACCGGGCGCGAGCGCTTCCGCCGGCAGATGCACTTCCAGCCCGTCGACCGCTCCTTCCACATGGAGTTCGGGTACTGGGAGGAGAACTATGCGGAGTGGGGGATGCTCCGCGACAACGGCATCCGCGCCGAATGGCAGGCGAACCGGTTCTTCGGGTTCGACCCCATCGAGGTCGTCTCGGGCGCAACGTTCCTGAAGCCGGCCTTCCGCGAACGCGAGGCGGGGCGAACGGAAAACGGGCGCATCCTGCTCATGAACGGCGACGGCCTGCTCGCCGAGATCCCGGCCGACGGCCACAGCTCGATCCCGCACTACCTGAAGCCGACGGTCGCGACGCCGGAGGACTGGCGGCGCGTGAAGAAGGAGCGGTTCGATCCGGACCACCCCGGCCGCAAGGTCGACGTCGCCGCGCTGCAGGCGCTGCATGGCCCGGACGAGGCGCGGGACTACCCGCTCGGCGTCGACTGCGGGTCCATGATCGGGCGCATCCGGGACATGCTGACGTTCGAGGGCGTCTGCTTCGCGTACGCCGACGAACCGGCGATGCTCGAGGACATGGTGGAGACCTGTTGCGTGCTGGTCGAGCGGTTCCTGGACCAGGTGCTGCCGCACTTCCGGTTCGACTACGCGAGCGGCTGGGAGGACATCTGCTTCAACAAGGGCCCGATCCTGCCGCCGTCGTTCTTCCGGGATGTCGTGAAGCCGCGGTACCGGCGCATCCGGGACAAGCTGGAGAAGCACGGCGTCGACGTCTGGTACACCGACTGCGACGGCGACGTCCGCCCGATCCTGCCGCACCTGATGGATGGGGGCATCAACTGCCTGTTCCCGTTCGAGGTGAACTCGTGCGCGCATCCGGGCGAGCTGCTGGCGGAATACCCGGAGCTGCGGATCATGGGCGGCGTGGACAAGATCGAGCTGGGCAAGGGCCCGGCGGCGATCGACGCGTACCTCGAGACGCTGGTGCCGTGGGTGGAGCGAGGCGGGTACATCCCGTTCTGCGATCACCGCTGCCCGCCGAACGTCAGGGAAGAGGACTACCTGTACTACCTGGACCGCAAGAAGGCGCTGTTCGGGATGGGATGAGATCCACGGGCAGGCAGGCAGTGAAACGGGAGGAGACGGACATTCTGAGGGACTTCGGGCAGGAGAAATTCGACGTCGTCATCCAGGCGGGTCAGTCGAACAGCGAAGGTTCTGGATTCGGCGATGCGTCGACCCCATTCACGCCGGAGGAGAGGATCTGGTTCCTCCAGGGGGACATGACCCTATCCCAGGCGGCCGAGAAGGTCGAAGGAAACCGAGTGGTGGGCAACTTCTCGCTCGCCTTCGCGGAGCGCTATATACAGGAAGGCATGCTTGCGGAAGGCAGGAAGCTGATGATCCTTCGGGCCGCCGTCGGAGGGACCGGCTTCTCGGACCATCGATGGGGACCCGGAGACGATCTGCAGAAGCGGATGATCGACATGATCGCCGCTTCCTTGGGCTTGAACGGCGAGAACCAGGTCGTCGCGATGCTCTGGCATCAAGGCGAGACGGATGCCTACAATCAAGTGGACATCCGGACGCACTACGGGAATCTGGCCACGCTCGTCCAACGGACCCGGGAGGCATCCGGAATCGAAGACCTCCCCTTCCTCGCGGGAGATTTCGTCGAGGACTGGAAGAAGGACAATGCTGCGATCAGCCTTCCGATCGTGAGTGCCATGCGGACCTTCTGCGTCGATGCAACAGCCGCAGGATTCGTGGAATCGACAGGCCTGCTGTCGAACGATGAAGCGATCCACGACGGGGATACGATCCATTTCTGCAGGGAGTCGCTCTACAAGCTGGGCAGACGATACTTCGCCCGGTACCAGCGGATCGTCGCATGCCGGCAGGAGAGCCGCGACCTCTCGGCGACGAGTTCGGAAGACTGATTTCGGGCGCCCCGGCTTCCTTCGCGGGCGATTTCGCCTTCACGAAGCGGATTCTGCCGCTGGAAGGGGTCCGCGCCTCCTCCTCGACTCTTCGCCTCCGGCACGGTATCATCGGACCGGACAAGCTCCGAAGGAGGATCCGGGACGATGGAGGCACCGAAGGTCTATTTCACCGATTTCCGCACCGAGATGTACGGCGCCGGGCTGCCGGCGAAGCTGAAGAAGCTCCTGAAGAAGGCCGGCTTCGGGACGCTGGATATCGAGCACCGGTTCGTGGCCGTGAAGATGCATTTCGGCGAGCTCGGGAACGTCGCGTTCCTGCGCCCGAACTACGCGAAGGCCGTCGCGGACCTCGTGAAGGAGATGGGCGGACGCCCGTTCCTGACCGACGCGAACACCCTGTACCCGGGGAGCCGCAAGCACGCGCTCGAGCACCTCGAGACCGCCTGGGAGAACGGCTTCTCGCCGCTGTCCGCCGGTTGCCCCGTGCTCATCGCGGACGGCCTCAAGGGCACGGACGACGTGGCCGTTCCAGTCCGCAACGGCGTGCTCCTCAAGGAGGCGAAGATCGGCCGCGCGGTGATGGACGCGGACGTCGTCGTCAGCCTCACGCATTTCAAGGGGCACGAGGCGACCGGCTTCGGCGGCGCGCTCAAGAATATCGGGATGGGCTGCGCGAGCCGCGCCGGGAAGTCCGAGCAGCACAGCTCGGGGAAGACCGCGGTCGATGCGGACGCCTGCACCGGCTGCCGCGTGTGCTGCAAGCAGTGCGCGAACGGCGCGATGCTCTTCGACCCGGTCGCGAAGAAGATGCGCATCGACCCCGCCGCGTGCGTGGGCTGCGGCCGCTGCATCGGCGCGTGCGCCTTCGACGCGATCGCCCCGATGGAATCGAGCTCGAACGCCGACCTGAACCGCAAGATCGCCGAGTACGCCCAGGCGGTCCTCGACGGCCGGCCGCACTTCCACGCGAGCCTCGTGATGGACATCTCCCCGAACTGCGACTGCCACGGCGAGAACGACGCGCCGATCCTCCCGGATGTCGGGATGTTCGCGTCCTTCGATCCCGTCGCGCTCGACCAGGCCTGCGTCGACGCCTGCCGCAAGCTCCCGCCGATGCCGAACTCGCAGCTCGCCGACAACCTCGCGCGCACCGGGTTCGTCGATCTCCATGATCCCTTCCGGAACAGCACGCCGGAGTCGGAGTGGAAGACCTGCCTCGCGCACGCCGAGAGGATCGGCCTCGGGCGCCGCGACTACACGCTCGTCCGCGTCAAGTAGGCGTCGTCTTCCTCCAGGTCCTGCCCTCGCCCCACATCCCCTCGAGCCAGTGCAGGACCAGCTGCGGCCAGACCGCGACGGCGGGTACGGGCCGCGCGGGGTCGGCCTCGTAGAGGCCCGCGAGGAACCGCATCCAGGCCTCCGCGAAGGCCTGCGGGTCGTCCGCCGCCACCGCGGAGCGCAGGGCCTCGGGCAGCGCCTCGGGACGCGTCCTCGCGAGCGCCGCGAGGTACTGCATCACGGCCTCCATGCACGCGTCGGCGTCCTCGCCGAACTTGCCGGCCGCCCAGTCCTCGTCCGCCAGGCTGAGCCCGTGGCGCCCCTCGCGGAAGACATGGAGCTCGCACGGGACGCCCTGCGCGCGGCACGCCGCGGCGAAGCGCAGGCTGTTCTCGACGGGGACCAGCTCATCGGTCATCGTATGCCAGACGAACATCGGCGGCGCATGCGGCCCGACGCGCGTCTCGAGGCTGGCGGCGGCGAGCGCCTCCGTGGACGCGTCCCTCCCGAGGAGCGCGTGGAACGACCCTTCGTGCCAGACGGCCGGATCGGTCGTGATCACGGGGTAGGACAGGACGACCGCGTCGGGCCGGTTGGGGACGCCCGGGAAGGCGGCGTCGGCGGGGTCGACCTCCGGGTGGCGCGTCGCGAGCGAGCCGGCGAGGTGGCCCCCGGCGGAGAAGCCGCACACGGCCACGCGGTCGGGCCGGACGCACCAGGCGTCGGCATGGTGCCGCACGGCCTGCACGGCCCGCGACAGGTCCCGCAGCGGCTGCATCCCGAGCGGCGTCGTCTCCTCGTCGAACAGGCGGCCCGTGGCCGTCGAGTAGATCACGGTGAAGGCCTGGAAGCCGGCCTCGAAGAAGCGCATCGCGACGTTCTGCGCCTCGGTCGGGCTCGTGA
>CAIXGU010000255.1 GCA_903919045.1 uncultured Eubacteriales bacterium
ATGACGAGCCCCGTGCGCTTCCGCGCGGAGCTGGCCGCCATGGCCGACGCGGGCGCCTCGGCCTTCGTCGAGCTCGGCCCCGGCAAGGTCCTGTCCGGCCTCGCGCGCAAGTCCGCCCCCGGCATCCTCGTCGTGAACGTCGAGGACGGGAAGACGCTCGAGTCGGCCTCCGCCGCGATCGGCGGCGTCGCCGAGCCGCAGGACGAGTAGCACCGCAAGACGAGGGACGGCGCGGCATTCCAGGAATCGCGCGGAGGGGGCGCGTGCAAACGGTTGCACCCGGCAGGCCGCTCCCCTAGAATGGACGAAGCGGTATCGGACCTCCGGAACATGAGGTGCAGCCATGCCGGCCCGTGACATCGATTTCCGTTCCGTCCTCGAGGCGATGCCCGTCGGCATCGCGTTCCACCGCCCCTCCCCGTTCGCGGACCCCGGCACGGGCCAGGTCCGCCCCGACGCCGAATTCGTCTCCCTCAATCCGGAATTCGAGCGGCTGACCGGGCTCGACCCGGCGCTCCTCGCGGGGCGCCGCTTCTCGCTGCTCGAACCGGACGTGCGCGAATCCGTGCGCCGCTGGATGGGCGACGTCGACGTCGCCGACGCCGTCTCGTTCACGCGCCCCGCCGTCTATTCGGAGCGCTACGGCACGTGGTGCCGCATCGTCTCCTTCCCGGCCGGCGACGCGGTGGCGACCCTCGTCGAGCCGTTCGCCTCGGGCCTCGGGCCCGCCGTCTCCGCAACGGCCGGCTCCGCGACCGCGACCGCCCTCGCCTCCGCCCCCGCCCCCGCCCCCGCCGATGCGCCCGCGTCCGCCGCCGCGGCCGGCGACGACGCCTCCGCCTCCGCGCCGGACGAGGTCGCGGCCCTCGTCACCCACGACCTGCGCATCCTCGACGCGGACCCGCACTGGAAGACGCTCCTCGGCTTCGAGCCCTCCGACGTGGTCGGGCGCAGCCTCCTCGACCTCGTCGACCCGGACGACCGGGCCTCGATCGAGAACCTCTTCCGCATCGACCGCACCGTCATGACGATCCGCGTCGGCTCCCGGAAGGGCGAGGAGCGCTATTTCGACCTCGTGGCCGGCGCACGCGGCGGCAGCTTCTGCGTCGTCCTCAAGGACGTCACGGCCCGCACGCTCGGCGAGAAGGAGCTCATGCGCAGCGAGATGCGCTACCGCGAGCTCTTCGAGATCTCCGAGGACGTGATCTTCCGCATCGACGCCCACGGGACGGTCCTGTCGGCGAACCGGGCCATGGAGGTGACCTTCGGGTCCGGGCGGACCGCGTCCGACGTCCTCGCCGCAACGCCTGCGACCGGCCGGGCCGTCGCGGAGCTCCTGTCCCTCGACGGGAGCGGCGCCGAATGGGCGGTCCGGATCCAGGCCGCGCTCGAGGCCGGCCGCAGCGTGCGCTTCGTCCACGACGCCCGGGGTCCGGACGGCACGCCGCGACGGTACCACGTCTCGCTCACGCCGGAGTCCGACGAGGGCGCGGAGCGGGCCGAGGGCGGCACGACGCTCGTCGCCATCTGCCGCGACATCACCGAGATGGGCGGCGAGGACGGGGCGGCGGCCAAGGAAGTCCTCTTCGACCCGCTGACCGGCCTCCCCAACCGCACGCTCTTCCGGGACCGCCTCGACGCCGCGGTCCGGCTCGCCGACCGGCAGAAGAAGAAGGTCGGCGTGCTCTACCTCGATGTCGACAATTTCAAGAGCATCAACGACACGATGGGCCACGACGTCGGCGACGAGGTCCTGAAGGAGCTCGCCCGGCGCTTCTCCGCGAACCTCCGCGCGAGCGACACGATGGCCCGGATGAGCGGCGACGAGTTCGCCGCGATCCTCCAGTACGTCGACGGCCCCGCCGACGCCCAGGCCGTGGTGCACCGTCTCCAGAACTGCCTCGGCACCCCGGTCGTCGTCGCCGGCTTCAAGCACTACATCGGCGTCAGCATCGGCATCTCGCTCCATCCGGAGAACGGTGCGGATGCGGAGAACCTCCTGAAGAACGCCGACGCGGCGATGTTCACCGCGAAGCGCGAGGGCAAGAGCCGCTTCCAGTACTTCTCCGACGAGATCCGCAAGAACCTCCAGCGCCGGATGGAGATGGGCCTGGTCCTGCGCGAGGCCCTGCAGCGCGGCGAGCTCAGCCTCGACTACCAGCCGATCGTCGTGGCCCGCTCCGGCGCGACCCGCGGCTACGAGGCCCTGCTGCGCTGGAACTCCCGGCACTTCGGCCCCGTTCCGCCGTCCGAGTTCATCCCCGTCGCCGAGGAGACCGGCATCATCGTCGACCTCGGCGAGTTCGTCCTGAAGCAGGTCTGCGAGGCCTGCCACCGCTTCAACTCCACGCGCGGCAAGACGATCTTCTCGATCAACGTCTCGCCCGTGCAGTTCGCGCGCAGCGACTTCCTCAAGCGCTTCCGCCGCATCGTGTCCGAGTCGGGCGCGAACCCGATGCTCCTCGAGGTCGAGATCACGGAGTCCGTCCTCGTCGGGAACGTCGACGCCGCGCTGAAGATCCTCAAGGCGCTGAAGGTCATGGGCGTGCGGATCATGCTCGACGACTTCGGCACGGGCTACTCCTCGCTCAGTTACCTGCGCACGCTGCCGATCGACGGCCTGAAGATCGACCGGAGCTTCGTGCAGGACATCACCAAGGCCAACGAGGAGAAGGTCCTCGTCGGGGCCATCATCCTGCTCGCGCACAAGCTCGGCCTCGAGGTCGTGGCCGAGGGCGTGGAGGACGCCGTCCAGCACAACCACCTGATCCACCGCGACTGCGACTTCATCCAGGGCTACTACCTGCGGCGCCCGGTCTCCGGGTCGTCGCTGCTCGAGACCCTCAGCAGCCCGTTCTGAGAAAGGAGCGCCCCATGCGCGACGCACGCCTCGAGACCCTCGCCCGCCATATCCTCACGTACTCCGTCCAGGTCGGGAAGGGCGACCGCTTCAACCTCCAGCTCACCCCCGCCGCGATCCCCCTCGGGAAGGCGATCCTCGAGGAGGCGAAGCGCCTCGGCGCGTTCCCCTACGTCGACATGATCGACGAGGAGCTCCAGCGCCTGCGCATGGAGATCGTCGACCCCGACGACGGCGGATTCTCCGAGGAATCGCTGAAGTGCGCGGTCGAGTGGGGCCTGCGCAAGTACCAGGACCTGAAGGCGAACGTGGCCATCCGCTCGTACGACAACGACATGGAGACCTCCGGCGTCGACCCGCGGAAGACCCGCCTCGTCGCGCGCACGAACGTCCCGCTGCAGGACCTGATCATCAACCAGCGGAAATGGGTGCTGTTCGAGTACCCCACGAAGGGCCAGGCGCAGAAGGCCGGCATGAGCTACGACAAGTTCTTCGACTTCGTCCTCGACGTGTCCTGCGTCGACTACGCGCAGATGCGCCGCGACGCCGAGCCCCTGAAGGCCCGGATGGCCCGCACCGACCGCGTCCGCCTCGTCGGCCCCGGCACCGACCTGTCGTTCTCCATCCAGGGCATCCCGATCATCCCGTGCTGCGGCGAATACAACATCCCGGACGGCGAGATCTTCACCGCCCCCGTCCGCGACTCGATCCACGGCACGCTCGCCTACAATGCCCCGTCGATCTACTGGGGCAAGCGCTTCTCCGACATCCGGTTCACCTTCGTCAACGGCCGCATCGAGCAGGCGTCGTGCACCGGCTCGCAGGAGGACCTCGACCGCATCCTCGACAGCGACCCGGGCGCCCGGTACGTCGGCGAGTTCGCCATCGGCCTCAACCCGCGGATCCGCGAGCCGTTCTGCAACACGCTGTTCGACGAGAAGATCTTCGGGTCGTTCCACTTCACGCCCGGCCGCTGCTACGACGAGGCGCCGAACGGCAACCAGTCCTCGGTCCACTGGGACCTCGTGTGCATCCAGCGGCCCGAGTACGGCGGCGGCGAGATGTGGTTCGACGGCGAGCTCATCCGCAAGGACGGCCTGTTCGTGCCGGAGGACCTGAAGAGCCTGAACTACGGGAACTGATACGGCGGGAACGGACGCTCCGGGCCGATCCCGGAAATGCGAAGGCGCCCCGGCGGACGGACCGTCGGGGCGTCTTGCTGTCGGCCGGATCCGGTCTTCCCTACCCCAACAGGACCCAGAGGATGGTCCCGACGCCCAGCGCGACGGCGGTCCAGACGAGCGCGAGCGGCGCGCGGTGCTTGTCGTACCGGATGAAGAGGACCACGAGCGCGCACGCGAGGAAGGTCGAGAAGGGCAGGAACAGCCAGGGGGAGACGTCGAGGGAGAACCAGGCGGCGAGGGCGAAGAGGACGCCGGTCAGCCCCTCGACCAGGGCGTACCGCCCGGAGATCGGCGCCTTGCAGTAGCGGCATCTGCGACCGAGGGCGAGGTAACTGAGCACCGGCACGAGGTCGAGGGCGCCCAGGTCGTGCCCGCAGCGCGGGCAGTGCGACCGTCCGTGCACGAAATCCTCGCCGTTCGGCAATCTGAATATCAGAACGTTCAGGAAACTGCCGATGAACAGTCCGAAGACCCCGGCCAGGATCGGGAAGACGACCTCGAATGGGCCCACCGTGCGCATCCTCCGTAACCAAGGCGCAGACGCCGACAACGCTGAAACGTATAGAATATAACATACGAACGTCATGTAGCCGTGTGCGTTGCACGGGGGGGATGGCGTATAATCGAGGAAAGGGGCTTCTAGTCCCTTGCCCGCCGCGATTCTGTCGGAACCTGACCCATTTGGAGAGAGGCATGAAGAAACTCGGCGAGATCCTGGTCGAGTCCGGAATGGTCACCCCCGAGCAGATCCAGGCGCTGCTCGACGAACAGAAGAAGTCGGGCAAGAAGCTCGGCGAGCTGATCGTGGAGAAGGGCATTCTCACCGAGCAGCAGATCCTCAACGCACGCGAGTACCAGATCCGGATCCCCTACGTCGACTTCGCGACGCTGTCGATCGACCCCGAGGCGCCCGGCCTGATCTCCGAGGCCCTCGCGAAGAAGCACTGCCTGATCCCCGTCGGCTACGAAGACGGCGAGCTGGTCGTCGTGATGAACGACCCGCTCGACCTCGTCGCGATCGACGACGTCCGCTACGCGACCGGCAAGGACGTCCGCCCGAAGATGTCGTCCAAGGCCGACATCCTGCAGGCGATCGACCGCAGCTACGGCCGGGAGAATGCGCAGAAGGCCGTCGCCGAGCTCCAGAAGGAATTCGACGTCGCCGAGATCGAGAAGATCGGCGCCGAGATCACCTCCGCGGAGGTTTCGAACGCCCCCGTCGTCAAGCTCGTCAACTCGATCGTCGAGCACGCGATCAAGGTCGGCGCGAGCGACATCCACATCGAGCCGATGGAGGACCGGATGCGCGTCCGCATCCGCGTCGACGGCGAGCTGCAGGATATCATGAAGTCCCCCCGCGCCGCGCACGCCGCGGTCGTCACCCGCATCAAGATCATGGGCGGGATGGATATCGCCGAGAAGCGCGTCCCGCAGGACGGCCGCGTCGAGACGACGATCGGCGGCAAGTCGGTCGACATGCGCCTTTCGGTGCTGCCCCTCGTGACCGGCGAGAAGATCGTCATCCGCATCCTGGGTCGCACGGACGTGACGTTCAGCCGGCAGGCGCTCGGCTTCTCCGCCGAGAACATGGCCCTCTTCGACAAGATCGTGAAGAGCCCGCACGGCGTCGTGCTCGTGTCCGGCCCCACCGGCTCGGGCAAGACGACGACCCTGTACACCGTGCTCAAGGAGCTCAACAAGATCACGACCAACATCGTCACGGTCGAGGACCCCGTCGAGTACCGGATGGCCGGGATCAACCAGGTCCAGGTCAACATCAAGGCCGGCATGACCTTCGCGAGCGGCCTGCGCTCCATTCTCCGCCAGGACCCCGACATCATCCTGATCGGCGAGATCCGCGACGCCGAGACGGCGCAGATCGCGATCCGCTCCGCGATCACGGGCCACCTCGTGCTCAGCACGATCCACACGAACGACGCCGCCTCCACGATCACGCGCCTCGTCGACATGGGCATCGAGCCGTACCTGGTCTCGACGTCGGTCGTCGGCGTGATCGCCCAGCGCCTCGTGAAGAAGGTCTGCCCGAAGTGCAAGGCGTCCTACAAGCCGGACCACGCCGAGATGATGCTCCTCAAGCTGAAGGAGCCGCGCCCGCTGTTCAAGGGCACCGGCTGCCCGGCCTGCAACTTCACCGGCTACCGCGGCCGCACGGCGATCCATGAAGTCATGGTCGTCGGGCGCGATGTCCGCGAGCTGATCGACCGCCGCGCCTCCGTCGACCAGATCCGCCAGCTGGCGGCCCGCCTGGGGACGGTCTCGCTGATGGAGTCCTGCTCGAAGCTCGTCCTCGACGGCGTCACGACGGTCGAGGAAATGATGAAGGTCACATACACGATCGACTGACTAGGGGGTGCATCAGGATGGCTGACACCGAACCCGTCGTGCTCGAAACGATCCTCCGGGAGGCGATCTCCCGAGGCGCTTCCGACGTCCACCTCACCGTGGCGCTGCCGCCGATGCTGCGCGTCCACGGCAATCTCATCCCCTACGGCACCGAGCCTCTCGTTCCCGACGACACCAAGCGCCTGTGCCTCGGCATGCTGGACGAGAAGAAGCGGCAGGTCCTCGAGGAGAAGGGCGAGGTCGACTTCTCGTTCGTCCTCCCGGGCTTCAGCCGGTTCCGCGTCAACGTCTACCGGCAGCGCAAGAGCTACGGCGCGGCGCTCCGCCTGATCGTGTCGAAGATCCCGACGCTCGACAGCCTCAAGTTCCCGGACGTCCTCAAGGACCTCGCCCTCAAGCCCCGCGGCCTCGTGCTCGTCACCGGGCCGACCGGCTCGGGCAAGTCGACGACGCTCGCCGCCATGGTCAACCACGTGAACCAGACCCGCAACAGCCACGTGCTGACCCTCGAGGAGCCGATCGAGTACCTGCACCGGCACGGCAAGAGCATGATCAACCAGCGCGAGATCGGCGACGACTCGCACTCCTTCGCCGCCGCGCTGCGCGCCGCCCTCCGCGAGGACCCGGACGTGATCCTGGTCGGCGAGATGCGCGACCTCGAGACGATCTCGACCGCCGTTTCCGCCGCCGAGACGGGCCACCTCGTCATGTCGACGCTGCACACCACGAGCGCGCCGCAGACGATCGACCGCGTGATCGACGTGTTCCCGCCTTACCAGCAGCAGCAGATCCGGATCCAGCTGGCGGCCGTCCTCCAGGGCGTGATCACGCAGCAGCTGCTCCCGACCCTCGACGGCAAGGGCCGCGTCGCCGCGCTGGAGATCCTGATCTGCACGGACGCCGTGCGGAACATCATCCGCGAGGGCAAGACGCACCAGCTGCTGAACGTGATCCAGACGAGCGCCAAGTCCGGCATGGTGTCGATGGACGCCTCCCTCGCCCAACTCGCCCGCTCCGGGCGCATCAGCTCGGAGGAGGCCTACGTGCACTGCCAGGATATCGAGATGCTGAAGCGCTACATGGCTTCGTCGCCGTTCTAGGCAACGAGAAGAGGAGGCGCGCGATGCCCCAGTACAGTTATTCTGCCGTCAACGCCGCGGGCGTCCTGGTCAAGGGACGCGCGGATGCGGACAACCCGACGGCGCTCAACGTCGCGCTCAAGGCGAAGGGCCTGTACATCACGAAGGCGCAGGAGTTCGTCATCAACGACGAGACGACGCGGACTTCGATCAAGCGGATCAAGACCAAGCCGCTCTCGGTCTTCGTCCGCCAGTTCGCGACGCTGATCCAATCCGGCGTCACGGTGATCAAGGGTCTCGACGTCCTGTACCAGCAGGCCGACGACAAGAACCTGAAGACGATCATCGGCCGCATCTACGAGGGCGTCCAGAAGGGCGAACTCCTCTCCGAAGCCTTCCGGAAGCAGAAGCTCGCCTTCCCCGAACTGCTGATCAACATGATCGAGGCCGGAGAAGCGAGCGGAACGCTCGATACCGTCCTGAACCGGATGGCCGGCCACTTCGAGAAGGAAGCCAAGCTCCAGAACAAGATCAAGAGCGCGATGATGTACCCGATCATCCTCTCGGTCGTCATGATCCTCGTGGTGATCATCCTCCTCACCTTCGTCCTCCCGACCTTCATGGGCATGCTGTCGAGCGCCGGCGCCGAGCTTCCGATCACGACGAAGATCCTGATGGGCGCAAGCCAGCTCGTCGTGGATTACTGGTACGCCATCATCGGACTCATCGCACTCGCGATCTTCGGCTGGCGTGCCTTCCTGCGCAGCGAAAAGGGACGGCTCTGGTTCGATTCGCTGAAGTTCAAGATCCCGGTCGTCAAGAAGTCCTTGACGATGATCTATTGCGCCCGGTTCGCCCGCACCTTCTCCACGCTTCTTCTGAGTGGCATCCAGATGCTCAACGCCCTGGAGATCTCTTCCCGGATCGTCGGGAACGCCTTGCTGGCGCAGAACCTCATGACAGCCCGCGAGGACATCCGGAAGGGCATCTCTCTCTCGGCTTCCTTCCGCAAGATCGTCCTTCTGCCGCCCATGGTCCACAGCATGATCAGCATCGGCGAGGAGTCGGGCATGCTAGACAGCGTGCTCGACAAGACCGCCGCGTTCTACGACGAGGAAAGCGATGCGGCGATCCAGCGGATGGTCGGCATGCTCGAGCCCGTCATGATCGTCGTCATGGCCGTCGTCATCGGCTTCGTCGTCATCTCCATCGCCCAGCCGATGTTCGGCATGTACGGCGCCATCGGCGGTTGAGTTCCGAAAGGAGACGCATCCATGATTCTCGCCATCGATCTCGGGACCCGGAACCTCCACCTCGTCGAAGGGAATGCGACGGGCCACGGCGTCGAGATCCGTCGAGCCGCCGTCGAGCCGGTCACGCCCGGCTGCCTCTCCGATGCATTGATCAAGGACCACGTCGGACTCGAGGTCGCCCTCCGGAGCGCCCTTGCGAAGAACGGATTCAAGAGCTCGAGCGTCGCGATCACCGTCAACAGCACCCACGTATTCCAGAAGGATCTCGACGTGCCTCCGGGAAAACCGAAGGATGTCGCGAACATGGTCCGCTTCGAAGTCCTCCAGTCCATGGGCAGCGGAAAGGACATGGTCGTCGAGTTCGTCCGGACCGGCGAGACGGTGAATCCGGAGGGAACGAAGCTCCTGCGGATCCGGGCGGCCGCGCTGCTGAAGGACGTCATCACCGATTATCACAACGTCCTGCGAAGCGTGAAGCTCTCCCCCGTCGCCTTCGACATCCACCAGAATGCGATCTCCAAGCTGTTCAAGGGCGCGACCGTGAACGGGCGTCGCATGGCGGGACGTTCCTCCATTCTCGTGGACCTCGGCGCAACGACGACCAGCGTCTATATCCTCAATGACGGTGAAATCGTCTACAATCGGCTTCTTCCGATCGGCGACCAGGAAATCGATCGGTTCCTCGCCCAGCGACGGGCTGCGGAAGAGGGAGCGGGGCGCACGGCGCCGGAACCCGACTTCACCGTGGATGCGCTTCGAGCCGATGCCGAGCTTGCGGACGCCGTTCGCCCCTACTTCAACGCCGTTTCCGACGGCATCACCCGCATCATCCAGTACCAGAAAGGTCGCGTCGATGCCTTCGTCGCAGAGGACGTCCTCCTCTTCGGCGGCGCCGCGAAATACACGGGCATCGACACGACGCTCGCCAACATCCTGGGGCAGAGCGTCGAGGTGATCTCCGCCGTGGATCGGATCAAGGCTCCGCCCAAGACCCGGATCTCGGATTACATCAATGCCGCTGGTGCCATGCTCCGTCTCGAATAGGGGAGGGACGACGATGCGCGATATCAATTTCTTCTCGCAATACCAGACCGCGCGGGCGAAGACCACCGACGTGGCGCTCATCGCACTGCTGGTCGTCCTGCTGATCGGCGCCGGCATCTTCTTCGGGATCCGGCTCGTCAACGGCCGGCTCGATGCGATTCGCGCGGAGACGAAGCAGTACCTCGATTACCTCTCGTCTCCCGACACGAAGGACCAGCAGGCGAAGCTGGTGCGAACAAAGGCGCAGGCACTGCTGCTCGAACAATATCTCAAGGAGCTGGACATCGCTGCAGCGGACATCGAGACGGCGAAGATCGTCGGGGTCGAATTGCTGCAGTCCATCGAGTCCCGAATTCCAGCCGCTACGCGCTTGATCGCCATTTCCCTCACGCAGGGTTCCGTATCCCTTGATTGCCTTTCCACGGTCTATACGGACCCGGTCGACATGTTCCACGCATTGAAGTCCGATCCTCATTTCATCGATGTCCAGATGGCCGGCATCACGGCCGATGAGATCGGGAACTATTCCTTCACATTCACCTGTACGCTGAAGGGGGTGGCCTAGCATGCGCCTCACCAAGAGAGAGATCCTGCTCCTGAGCCTGCTGCTCATCGTCGGCATCGTCTTCGGCGGGTACCGGTTCGTGGTCATGCCGCTGACGCAGAGCTTTGCGAAAGCCTACTCGGATCTCGAAGCGGCGAAGGGACAGAAGGACCTGGTCGACCTCGATCTCTCATCGATCGGTTCCTTCGAGAAGAAGAAGAGCGAAGCGGTCGCCTCCATCGCCTCGAAATCGGAGCCCTTCTTCTCCTCTCTTCCGACGGAATCGATCGTCCTGTATCTCCAGGATACGGCTCTCGCTTCCGGGCTGTCGCTCGGAGGCCTGAACATCAGTGCGGAGAGCGCCGTGAAGGTCCTTCCGCCTGAGCCAGCCGTGAACAAGCTGACCTACCCGATCTCGGTCATCGCCGAGAGATACCTCGATCTCGAGAACCCGTCCCCAACTTCATCCGTGACGCCGACGGCAGCGCCTTCGCCAGCAGCCGGGGAGGATATCGGCACTCCGGGGTCCGTCGCCGATCTCAGCATCCAGATGTCGTTCACGGGGACCTATGCGCAATTCAAGGATTTCCTGACCCGGATCGCAGCCCTGGACCGAACGATCATCGTCAACAACCTGTCCATCGGCAATGCCAGCGCGGCCGACGCCACCGCAACGGGCATGACGGTCACGGTCCAGTTCGACTTCTATGGGATCGAGAAGATCGTCGAGCAACCGGATGACGATTTCATCTGGACGAGGCCCGTCGTAACGGGGAAGCCGGATCCCTTCCAGTAACTTCCAGCAAGCGATTCCCGCAGACGAGCAAGAGCTCCGGACCGCAAGGTCCGGAGTTCTTCATTCTGTCATATAAAGGGATGGGCTCATGCGAACTCGATGTAGACCCCGCTCAAGGCCGTCGTAGGGACCGGAACGATCGTCCCGCTCACCATGTTCTGGATGTAGATGTCCGTCATGATCTGGAAGGGGCCGGTGGTCAGGTCCATTTGAAGAACCTTGTAATCTCCCGTGTATAGTACGGAGACGTTCGGCCTTGCATTCAACCGGTTGAACGCCCCGTCCGTCATGAAGTATTTCGTCGTTCCATCGACGTAGTGCAGGACGAAGCGCTCGGTCGTCTCATCATAGTAGGCATACCCGCGATTGGTCGGCAACGGCGACGGTACCGTCGTGTGAATCCATAGGCTCGTCGATGTTCCGGCTGCTTCCTTCACCGCATTCACGACGGCACGGCTTTCCGTCTGGACCGTGATGCGGTCGTTCGCGCTGAGGAACGTCAGGTTGGAATACTGCAATAACGTATAAGCAGCCAGCATCACGACCGCTACGATGACAATCACCACGGTCAACTCGATGAGCGTGAATCCGCGCCGGTTCATGAGCGGTCGGAATACCCTGTCGTTCATGGCGCTACGGAACCAGGTTGATGGTTGGAAAAGATGGAATGCCAGACCCATCGGCCACTCGCCAGGCCACGACATTGGTCGCGGTCTTCCGGTTGATCCTGGGATTCGAGGAACTGACGATCAGGGTAACCGGCAGGTACGTCGGCGCAAGCCCATTGTAGTAAGCGATGTTGTTCGCCTGAACGACGGCGACGCTCGTCGCCGACCAGATGAAATATGTCGATGTCGAGCTCTTCTTGCCAGTCAAGATGACGCTCGGAGCCGCTCGGATCGTCATGTCCATATAAGTGGTGTAGTCGTATTTGCTGCGGACGCGAACGTACCAATTCGTAAGATTCGTCGAGACCGCCACTTGCAGCGTCTGGCCGTTGCTGCAGTCGATATACGCTCCGGCAGAAAAGACATTCGCCGTTTGCGACAAGCAATACTGCATGTCCGTCGTCGTATTCTTCAGGATGATGAACTTGTTCGTCGACGACCAGCCGACCGGATCGACGGTGACGGCATCGAACGTCACCGCCGGTGTCGGGCTCGGGGTCGGAGACGGCGAAGGCGTCGGGCTCGGGCTCGGGCTCGGGCTCGGACTCGGGCTCGGGCTGGAGGTCGCTACGGGGATGAAGATGCCGAACTCCACCGTGCCGCCGGACCCTGTCGACGAGGAATCCACACGAACAGTATGAACATCCTGATCGCCCGGGAGGGTGAAATCGAATGCGCCACCTGTCGCAGCCGGCGTCGTCTGCCCTGCGAGAATTCCTTCCAGAACCCCGCTCGACTGCCAGCCGGTCTGGTTGCGGGATCCACCTAGAACGATCTGTCCGAAGGCGCCGGTGAAGACCGGGAGGATCATCACCGCCATGATGCCGAGGATCGCAATGGAAATGATGACCTCGACGAGCGTCATGCCGCGGGCACGGATCCATGAATTCTTGATTGTACCGAATGGACGGATCAGGAGGCGCTTCGCGTTCATGCCTCCTCCTTACGGCAGCCATTTCCGGCTGATCGTCATGCCGGCTGCCAGTGCATTGGAAACGGCCTCGAAGGGAGAGCCTGCGAGATTCGGCTCCACCTTGGTGATCACGACATTGCCGTTGAGAGCGAATTCGTTCACGATGAGCGCTCCGGACAGCCCGGGGCAGCCCCCGAAGCTGATTTCGGAAGTCGGAGCATAGAGATAGAGCTGGAGGATGTTGTTGCCGTTCAAGACGACCGAATTCTCCGAGTTCAGGATCAGATAAGTGTATGGAAGATTGTCGCTGTTCACGATATCGATCTTCGACTTCGTCTTCTGTGATTCGAAGTCGTTCTGTACGAAGATGAATACGCGCCCCTGCCCTGTCGTCGTGATCGTAAGCTCGTCATAGGACATGCTGTCGATCCAGATGATGAGATCGGTCGTGTTCTGGATCGTCACTTCGCCGGTCGCATTGAGCTGGCCATTGTATTTCGTGTTCCCGCTGATCACCGTACCGGTGGTCCACGTCTGCGTTCCAAAGTATTCATCTGCATATACGGTGCCAGGCGGCGGATCGATCGGTGGGAAATCGATCGGCGGGCTGTTGGGAATGGGCACTCCACCAACGACATTCAGCTTGTAGTCGATGCTTTGCTCCGAGCGGACGTTTCCGCCTACGGCCGAGTTCGAGCTTCCTTCTGCCTCGATGTCTTCTTTCGAATAGATCGTGTCATCGAATAGGCCGACATCCGAGGAGATGTAGGTCAGTTCGACCGTCGCGCTGTAGGGCGTTCCTTCGACGGTGTTCACGGCCTTCGAGCGGACGTGGACCATGCTCGTCGTCGCCTCGTCGCGCCAGATCCAGAGATCGTACGTCATTCCGTCGATGGAACCGCTGGAATGCTTCCCGTAGTCCCACCCGAGCTCAGTGGGAACATTGGTCTTGTACTCGTCCGTATCCCAGATATTGAGCCGGAGCCAGTCGAACGTCCCGCTCACGATCGAACGGGCCGTGTAATATGCTTGCGTCGTGCGCTCTTCGGCGAGCACGAGCTTGTGCTCTGCGAAGGCTACGCTGAAGATTCCGATGGATAGAACCGCGAGAACGAGCAGCAGGATCACGGCGACGACGAGCGTACTGCCCCTTTTGCTACTGCCTTTCCCCCACATGGTAATCCGACCTTCTTTCAAACTGATGGTACTATGCCGGTGCTAGCTGGACGACGGTCGACGAAGATTCTGGCAATAAGCCGATGGCATCGAACGTCGCCATTTGAGGATCATATAAATAGCTGGCGTCCCCGACGATATATACTTCTATCTCGCCGTCGACATTCCAGACCTGGAATTCACCTGTCCTTCCTTGCGGTGTCGGATAATCCGGAACCAAAGTCAATATCGAAGTCGATGTGGACAGTGCAAGGATTCCATCCGTATAGAGAAGATGCGCGTTCGCGAGATCCGAATTGTCTCGCGCGTCTTGAATGAAGCCTACGATCGTCGGCACAAGGACGGTGGCAAGAACACCCAGGATCGCTACGACGATGATCAGTTCGATGAGCGTAAAGCCACTCCGCTTGATCCGAGGCAGCATCTGATTACCTCGTGCAGTTCTTGATGCGGATGGCACGACGAGGGCTACCGCTAGAGCAGCCCCCGCCGTGCCGTTCCTGATGTCGGCCGCTCTGATTACGGAATCTCGTTCGCGTCCGCAGGAAGAGTAGCGCCGCCAGCCAGCGCCGTGATGGTGTTCGCAGAAGGATCATAGTAATAGTCGGTGCCGTCGCCGTCGATGTAGATCTGGACCGCTCCTGAGACATTGTAGGCCCTGAAGGTGCCCACCCAGTACTGGCCCTGCGGGACGCTCTTCACATAGGTGTCGATCGGATCGCCCGTGGAGACGGCCAGCGCGCCGGACGTGTACATCATCTTGCCGTTCGCGAGGTCCGTGTTCTGCTTCGCGTCGTCGATGAAGCCGGTGATGGTGGGCACGAGGATGGCGGCCAGGATGCCGAGGATGGCGATGACCACGATGAGCTCGATCAGGGTGAAGCCTTTCTTGTTGCGACGGATCTTCATGTGTGTTCCTCCCCTTGTGTTTTGTGGTTCCTCTCTATTCCCATGAACCGAACAAGCCGAATGCCAGGCGGCCTGCGCGTTCCAAAGGTCTTCGTCATCCTGCGTAAGAAAAGCAAAGAGCACGGAGGCCGGCTGCTTCGATTCCCTTGAGCAGGAACCAGGGCCGGTTGCACCACTCGCTCCCCGCCGTCCTTGAGGTGCCCATCGATGGGCGGCGGATCCTCGCATTCCCCGTGGAAACCCCGAAAGCCTTGAAAGGTTCGCGTTTCGCGGTTTCTGGACTCATTCTAGCCCCCCTGATATGACAAGTAAAGCCGCAGCAAGTTACAGAAATCGGTCGGATTGGTTGCGGAAGCGCGGAAGGGCGCGGAAAAGCGGCCATTCGGCGTTGCTGTGAGCGGAAGATGCGGAAAAGCGGGAAATCCACCCAGAACGGGTTCGTG
Organism: uncultured Eubacteriales bacterium; assembly: GCA_903919045.1. GTDB lineage: Bacteria > Bacillota > Clostridia > Saccharofermentanales > UBA5734 > CAILLO01. Next base: position 15,234 of record CAIXGU010000255.1, read on the forward strand.
TATTATAATGAGCGCAGCAGATGCGCTTGTCAATGGAGCCGCATGGGGGGATTCACCGTGATCGATCCGATTCCCGTCTTCGCGAAGGAGCCGCAGCTCTTCTTCCCGATCACGATCCTGTCGGCCCTGCTCCTCGGAGCAGGCGTCTTCCTGGTCTTCCGGACCGCCGCCGCGCTCCGGCGCCGCGCGATCACCCTCGACTGGATCTCCGACAGCATCGCCTCGCTCGACCGGTGCCGGATCGCGAACTGGGCCGAGGTGAGGCGCCTCGTCCCGCGCCTCGAGGAGCCCGGCCTGAACCGGGGCCTCGACCGGATCGAGACGGATTCCGAGGACCTCTACCACGGCCTATGGATCCCGTCCCCGGCGCCGTTCCTGAAGATGCGCGACGTCCTCCCGACGAAGGACCTCTGGCTGTTCTCGAAGGAGGCCCTGGTCCTTCCGCCGGCGGCCGGCCTGATCTCCTCCTGCATCGCCTTCCTCCTCGGCTCGTCGCTCGGCTCGTCGCTCGTGCCGGACCACTACTTCGAGCTCGCGGTCCTCTGCGCGCTGCCGACGGTCCTCGGGCTGCTGCTCCTGATCGCCTACGTCCTCACGTTCGGCGGCGCCAGCACCCGCGTGCATGCGGCGCTCGGCGGGCTCTCGCGCGCGATCGCGCGCCGGGTCCCCGTCTTCTCGGAGTCGACCGGGATGGCCGCGCTGATCGACACCTTCCTGCAGTACGATCGCCAGATGGGCGCCGCCGTCGCGTTCCTCGACCAGCACGTCGAGTCGCTCGCGTCCGGCGCGCTCGCGAAGGCCGTGTCGCAGGCGTCCGAGCGGGCGATGCGGACGACGGTCGCGCCCGCGATCGCCGAGGCGTCCGCCACGATGGCCCGCGTCGCCGAGCAGGTCGACCGGAACCAGCAGGAAGGCATGAAGGCGCTCGCCGCGCACTTCGCCGAGGCGCTGCAGAAGGATTTCCGCACGCAGTTCGCGCCGGTCGCGGAGCGGCTGGAGTCGACCGCGGCCCTGCTCGTCAAGGCGGAGAAGGATTTCAGCGCGACGCTCGATGTCGTGAAGAAGCAGCGGGACGACGTCGTCGCCCTGGCCCAGGAGATGGGTCGCGCGCAGGCGGCGCTCCAGAAGGAGCGCGCCGGCTTCCTCGCCGAGATCGCCCACGTGTCGACGGACCTGAACACGCTCACGGAAGCGGCGGACCGCATGTCGCGCCTCTACGAGGGCACGGAATCGCACCTGTCCGGCTCGATCGACGGAATGACCGGGGCGATGGACAAGCTCGCGGAGCGCGTCGAGACGACGCTCGGACACGCGGCGGAGGAGTCCAGGCGGACCAGCGAGCAGGCGGCGGCGGCGCTCGAGGCCAACCAGGCGCACCTCGACGAGATGCGCAAGCAGATCCAGGTGCTGTCGGACGAGCTCGCGAATCGCATCGACCAGATCATCATCGGGTTCGGCAGCGTCACCGGCGAGACCCTGACCGGCTTCAAGCAGACGATGGACACCCAGAACGAGAACTTCGAGGCCAACGTGAAGCAGCTCCTCACGACCATGGAGGACGAGTCGCGCAGCATGAGCCTCTACGCGAAGGAGATCGACGTCGACCTGACCGAACTGAACGCGACCCTCAAGGGGTCCGTCGCCGGCTTCAACGAGGAGATGCTCGCCGAGGTGAAGAAGACGCTCGGCGCGTTCGACGAGGGGCTCGCCGAGATCGTGAAGCGCCTGTCCGTCGCCTCGGCCGAGATCGGCGACGCCGTCGAGGCGCTGCCGCAGGCGCTGCGCGGCATCGGCGGCGGCGCGCCCCGCTGACGGTCCGACAGGGAGCCGCGGCACCCGTGGACGCGTCCGGCGTCGCCCCGATCCCCGCACCGGCCTTCACGGCCGTCCTCGACCTGCTCCGCAAGGCCTTCCTGCTGCCGCCGGAGCAGATCGGACGCGTTCCGGAGGACGACGTCGAAGCGCTCCTCGCCGGCATCCGGGCCCTCCGCGGGGGACCCGAGGCGTGGGGACGGCGCGCGGCGCTCTTCCCCCGGCGTTCGCTGACGCTGCTCTTCCCGGCGCTGCTCGCGACGGAGGACCCGGACCTGCTCGACCGGATCGGCCGCATCCTCGAGGTGCGTGCGACGTGTTCGCTGCACGCGCTCGGCTGGGCCTGGCTGCAGCACCGCTATACGGATCCGCGCATGCAGGAGGGATTCCGCCGGCTGCGCGAGGCGCTGCAGCGGCGCGACAAGAAGAGCTGCCCGCCGATTCCGCCGGACGACGGCGGCCCGATCGACGCGACCCTCCCCGTCCGCATCCACGCGGCGCTGCAGGCGTCGGGCGAGAAATGGGTCGACCGCTGGCTCGCGCAGAACGACCTCCTCCCCGGGACGCCGCTCGAGCGGGACGTGCTCGCGCGGCATTTCTCCGCGTGCAGCGACGAGGGCTTCGTCGAGAACGAGCGGGCCTTCGCGCGCATGCTGCCCGGCCTCGGCGCGGAAGGCGGCGCGGCGGTCCTCGGCCACTACCTGCGCGACCACCGGCTGGGGCCGCGCTACCGGCCGCTCAACGCGGCGACCCTCGGCGCGCTCGGCTCGCCCGATTCAGGTCATGCGGCCTGGTCGAAGGTCTCCGACCCGGCGAAGGCGCGCTTCTGGAAGTGGCTGGTCTTCCGGACGGTGGAGGACCACCTCGCCGGGAATCCGCGCAAGTTCAGCCTCCTGGTGCGCTACGTCCCGTACATGGAGAGCGTGCGCGTCCTCGGGGAGGGCGTGCTCATGATGGGGTTCGGTTCGTTCTACCTGGTCGACGACCGGAGCACGCCGGCGAAGACGTACTACTACGAGAAGGCCGTGTTCGAGCTCTGGCTCGAGCAGCTGGCGGAGGAGCAGCGGATGGCGGCGGAAGCGGCAGCGGAGGCGGGCGCGGCGGCGGACGCAGGCGCCGGGACCGAGGTTGAGGCGGAAGCGGAAGGCGCCGGTCCGATGATCTCGGCGATGCCGCCGGACGAGGAGACCTCGGCGAGGGTGCCCTCCCTCCCCTTCCAGCTGGCGCGCCGCGTGGTCCTCGAGTCGTTCCGGGCGAGCGCCGTCCTCGTCGACTACAAGGAGGTCGGCCTCCTCTACGCGAAGGACTTCCTCGACGACGCGCTCGGCATCGGCCGGCGCGGAGCCGTCACGGAGAAGGGCAAGAGCCGGGAGCCGGAAGCGATCTCGGCGAATCGGCTTTTCTAAGGAATTTCCCTACTCGAATCCTTGATGGAACGTGCTTTCCGCGCATTTCCAGCAACGGCGAGCATCGCACCTGCCTCCGTCATTCCCGTCCAATCCAGCGAAGATGCTCTATCAAGCCGCTGTCGCTCCGACGGAGTCGTCGCCCGCGGCTAAGAGCATCTAGCGCCGGATAGGACTCGAGCTGTCACTCCGGCTGATGGCCGTCGTACGCAACCCGAGCGTCCTTCGGGCTTACTGCACGTTCCGCACCGTACGACGCCTTCGGCGGAGTGACAGGTGCGGTGATACGTGCAGTTACCCGAAGGACGCGGGGAAGGGGCCCGCCGTAAGCTGAAAAAGTCGCTAGCGCTAGCCATACTCCCTTGCGGCGCGCTCCGCGACCGCCCGCTTCACGAGGCGGTCCTTCACCTTCATGAGGCGCGTGCGGGCACCGCGCTCGTTCTCCTCGAGCTTCGCGGAGATCGACCGGATCGTGCCGACGAGCGAGGGGATCAGGATGTACTCCAGCGAATTGACGCGCCGGCGGGTGCGCTCGATCTCGTCGGCCAGCAGCTGCGCGGCCTTCTCGGCCTCCGCGAGGGCGATCATGCTCTCGAACGCCTTCCGCAGCGCGCCTACGGCCCCGTCGAGCTCGCCGCTCGTCGACGCGAGGCCGTAGGGCGGCACGTCGCTGCGCGCGGAGTCCTGCGGCTGCGGCAGGAACACCGGCACCTCGACGCTCATGACGTTCATCGTGTCGATATCCAGCAGCAGCGGCGCGCTGCCCATCATCAGGGCCGCCTCGACCGCCTCCGGCCGCATCGTGGCGCGCGCGAGCACGAACCCGCGGTGCGCCGCCGCGAGCTGCGTCTCCATCGCCTCCCGCCGCGTCCGGTTCTCCCGCACGACGTCGAGGAAGCGCTTCATGAGCTCGTCCCGCTTGTCCTTGAGGAGCTTGTGCCCGCGGCGCGCGACCGCGAGGCGGCGCTTCAGCCGCAGCAGCTCCATCCGGGTCGGGTTGACGCGGATCTCGGCCATTCCCGGCCTACTCCTTCTCGCCCTCGGCGTCCTTGCCGTAGTACTGGTCGATGTACTCCTCGCGGATGCGCTTCAGCTCGCCCTTCGGGAGCATGGACAGCAGCTTCCAGCCGATCGCCAGCGTCTTCTGGATCGTGCGGTCCGTCGTGAAGCCCTGCGAGACGTACTCGCGCTCGAAGGCGTCGGCGAACCGCGCGTAGATGCGGTCGACCTCGGACAGCGCGGCCTCGCCGAGGATCTGCGACAGCTCCTTCGCGTCCTTGCCGCGCGCGTAGGCGGCGAAGAGCTGGTTCATCGTGTTGGCGTGGTCCTCGCGCGTCTTGCCGCGCCCGATGCCCTTGTCCTTGAGGCGCGACAGGGACGGCAGCACGTCGATCGGCGGCTGGACGCCCTTGCGGTGCAGGTCGCGCGACAGGAGGATCTGCCCCTCGGTGATGTAGCCCGTGAGGTCGGGGATCGGGTGCGTCTTGTCGTCCTCGGGCATCGTGAGGATCGGGATCAGCGTGATCGACCCCGGCTTGCCCTTCTGGCGCCCGGCTCTTTCGTACAGGGTCGCGAGGTCGGTGTAGAGGTAGCCGGGATAGCCGCGGCGGCCCGGGACCTCCTTGCGGGCGGCGGACACCTCACGCAGCGCCTCGGCGTAGTAGGTGATGTCCGTGAGGATGACCAGAACGTGCATGTCCTGCTCGAAGGCGAGGTACTCGGCGGCGGTGAGGGCCATCCGGGGGGTGGCGATGCGCTCGATCGCGGGGTCGTTCGCGAGGTTGACGAACAGGACGGTGCGGTCGATCGCCCCGGTGCGGCGGAAGTCGTCGATGAAGTAGTCCGCCTCCTCGAACGTGATGCCCATGGCGGCGAACACGACGGCGAACTTCTCGTCCTTGCCGAGGACCTTGGCCTGGCGCGCGATCTGCGCGGCGAGGCGGGCGTGCGGGAGGCCGGACGCCGAGAAGATCGGCAGCTTCTGGCCGCGGACGAGGGTGTTCAGGCCGTCGATCGCGGAGACGCCGGTCTGGATGAACTCGGACGGGTAGCTGCGGGCGGCCGGGTTCATGGGCAGGCCGTTGACGTCGAGCCGCTTCTCCGGGAGGACCGGCGGGCCGCCGTCGGCCGGGCGGCCCATGCCGTCGAAGACGCGCCCGAGGATGTCCCGCGAGACGGGGAGCTCGAGCCCGCGCCCGAGGAAGCGGACGCGCGTCTCGGCGAGGTTGATGCCCGCCGTGTTCTCGAAGAGCTGGACGAGCGCGTCGGTGCCGTCGATCTCGAGCACGCGGCAGCGGCGGACTTCGCCGCTCGGCAGCTCGAGCTCGCCGAGCTCGCCGAACGCCACGCCCTCGACCTGGCGGACCAGCATCAGGGGGCCGGCGACTTCCGCGATGGTGCGGTATTCCCTCGACATGTCGTTCCCCCCTACGCCTTCTGCCCGCGCGTCTGCTCGGCGAGCTCCCGGTCGACCTCGTCGGCGGCCGCCGCGAAGGCGTCCTCCTTCGCGTACTTGAGGCGCGCGATGCGGTCGCGCACGGGCAGCGCGGCCAGCACCCGGATCGGCAGGTTGTTCGCGAGCGCCTTCTCGCCGAGCTCGTAGTAGCGGAGCACGGTCTGCAGCATGCGGAACTGCTTCGGCAGCGACGTGTACGTGTCGACCTCGTCGAACGAGTTCTGCTGCAGGAAGTCCTCGCGGATCGACCGCGCGGCCTCGAGCTTCAGGCGGTCGCCGGGCGACAGCGAGTCGATGCCGACGAGCTTCACGATCTCCTCGAGCTCGGACTCCTCCTGGAGGAGGCGCAGCGCGAGCGTGTGCAGGCGGCTCCACTCGGGCGAGACGTTCCGGTCCATCCACTCGTCGACGCGCTCGGCGTAGAGCGAATAGCTGACGAGCCAGTTGATCGCCGGGAAGTGCCGCTTGTAGGCGAGCGCGGCGTCGAGGCCCCAGAAGACCTTGACGATGCGGAGCGTCGCCTGCGCGACGGGGTCCGACAGGTCGCCGCCCGGAGGCGACACCGCCCCGATCGCGGTGAGGATGCCCTCGCGCCGGTCGGCGCCGAGGCACGTCACGTGGCCCGCGCGCTCGTAGAACTGGGCGAGGCGGGAGCCGAGGTACGCGGGGTACCCCTCCTCGCCGGGCATCTCCTCGAGGCGGCCGCTCATCTCGCGCAGCGCCTCGGCCCAGCGGGAGGTGGAGTCGGCCATCAGCGCGACGCTGTAGCCCATGTCGCGGAAGTACTCAGCGATCGCGATGCCGGTGTAGATCGAGGCCTCGCGGGCCGCGACGGGCATGTCGGAGGTGTTGGCGATCAGCACGGTGCGCTCCATGAGCGGGCGGCCGGACTTCGGGTCCTTCAGTTCCGGGAACTCGAGGAGCACGTCGGTCATCTCGTTGCCGCGCTCGCCGCAGCCGATGTACACGACGATGTCGGCCTCGGCCCACTTGGCGAGCTGGTGCTGGATCACGGTCTTGCCGCTGCCGAACGGGCCCGGGACGGCGGCGGTGCCGCCCTTCGCGACGGGGAAGAACGCGTCGACGACGCGCTGCCCGGTGATCATCGGCTCCGTGGGGGCGCGCTTCTCGGCGTACGGGCGCCCGCGGCGCACGGGCCAGCGCTGGAGCATCGGGAGGTCGCGCGTGCCGCCGTCCGCCGTGCGCAGGGTCGCGACGGGCTCGGCGATCGTCCGCTTCCCGCCGTGCACGGCGGTCACGGTGCCGGACACGCCCGGCGGGACGAGGACGCGGTGCTGGACGAGCGTCGTCTCCTGCACGGTGCCGAGGACGTCGCCGGGCACGACCGCGGCGCCGACGGTGACGGTCGGGACGAAGTCCCACTTCGCCTCCATGTCGAGCGCGTCGAGCCGGATGCCGCGCGTGATGCTGTTGCCGACCTGCTCGCGGATGCGCTCGAGCGGGCGCTGGATGCCGTCGAAGATGCGGCCGAGCATCCCGGGCGCGAGGTCCACCGACAGCGGGGCGCCGGTCGACTCGACGGGCTCGCCGGGGCCGAGGCCCGCGGTCTCCTCGTAGACCTGGATCGAGGCGCGGTCGCCGTGGATCTCGATGATCTCGCCGATCAGGTTCATCGAGGACACGCGCACGACGTCGAACATCTCCGCGTCGCGCATGCCCTCGGCCACGACCAGCGGGCCCGACACCTTCACGATCCGTCCCTTGCTCAGTGCCTTCATCGTTCCGTCTCCTTGCCCTCCGGGGCGCGGTCGAAGCCGAGGATGTCCACGCCCACGGCCTTCCGTACGGTCTCCTTCACCTGGCCCATCCCGAGCCCGGTCGTCCCGCGCGTCGACGGGATCGGCACGATGGCCGGGATCCGCCGCTCGCGCAGCTGCTCGAGCCGGTCGGGCACGAGCGCCGCGGCGTGCTCCGTCAGGAACACGACCGCGCAGTCCTCCTTGAGGGTCTCCTCGAGCGCCGCGAGCACCGATTCGCGGTCCTCCGCGGGCAGCACGACCATCCCGAGCGCGCGGAAGCCCAGCACGCTGTCCCGGTCCCCGATCACGCCGACCCTGTACATGCCGCCTCCCCTTCCCGCCTACCGGACGAACGGCTCCCGCAGCAGCGGGAGCGCGTCGGCGGCGGACATGCCGTTGCGCAGGAGCAGCAGGGCGATGCGGAAGTTGCGCGCCTCCGCCTCCTTGGCGAAGCGGAAGGCGACGAGCCATTCGGGGCCGAACGGGATGCGGCGCACCGTGCGGACGTGGGCCATCGCGGCGTCGTCGGCCGCCTTCCCGTAGCGGGACGCGGCGTCGGGGCCGCCCTCCTCGCCCGTGAAGTGCGCCGCGAGCGCGGGGCCGCAGCCCGTGGGGCCGTAGATCTCGACGAGCGCCTCGTCGGAGGCGTCGAGAAGCCGCGCGACGTCGGCCTCGGGGAACGCGCCCCCGGGCAGCAGCGTCCGCTCGAGCACATCGCGCCCGAGACCGGCTGCGCGTATGCGCAGCAGCACGCCCAGGTTCGCGAGGTCCAGCTTGAGGCGCAGGAGCTCCGTCACCCACGGGCAGGCGAGCGCCTGCGAGCGGCGCGCGGCCTCGGCGGCCTGGGCGCGGTCGACGGCGGCGTCGATCCGGTACGCGTCGCCCGTGCGCATGTAGGCGTCGTAGGCGGAGGACGCGGCGAGCGCGAGCCACTGCGGGATGTCCGACGGTGCCGCGTCGCGCACGGCCTCGAAGAGCCGTTCGGGCGGAACGGTGCCGGGGGCGAGGACGCGGTCGGCCACGCGGGCGTAGGAGG
>CAIXGU010000256.1 GCA_903919045.1 uncultured Eubacteriales bacterium
CCCGCGACGTCGTTCGTCTTGGTGGCGACTTCCTTCACGAGCTGGGCGCCCATGTTCTCGAAGCGGTCCTCGAGCTCGATCTCCTTGGCGATCGTCACGCCGTCGTTGGTGATCAGCGGCGCGCCGAACTTCTTGTCGAGCACGACGTTGCGGCCCTTGGGGCCGAGGGTGATCTTGACGGTGTCGGCGAGGTGGTTGACGCCCCTCTCGAGCGCCCGGCGAGCGTCCTCGCCGTACTTGATCTGCTTGGCCATCGTCTTCGTCCTGCCTTTCCTACTCCTCGACGACCGCGAGGATGTCGCCCTGCTTCAGGATCGTGTACTCGACGCCGTCCATCTTGACCTCGGTGCCGGAGTACTTGCTCGTCAGGACCTTGTCGCCGGCCTTGACGTACATCGTGACTTCCTTGCCGTCGACGAGGCCGCCGGGACCCACCGCGATCACTTCCGCGACCTGCGGCTTCTCCTTGGCGGTGCCGGCGAGCACGATGCCGCTGCGCGTCGTCTCCTCGGCTTCGACCATCTTGATGACGACCCTGTCGCCCAACGGTTTGATCTTCATGGACTCGACCTCCTTGCCTTTCTTCGGTTCATCTTTCATGCGTTAGCACTCCCTCAAGAAGAGTGCTAACGCACTTGTGAATATATGACGCGACCGGGCCCGTGTCAACCCCTCGGCGGCACGGACCCGGTCGATTCCCGCGGGCGGCGCGGCGCCCGGGGTCCTTCCCTACGGCTGCGGCGCGACGACCTTCAGCGCGATCGTCCGGCGGTGGTACAGGGCGCCCGTCGTGGCGAAGCGCTCGGCGACGACCTTCACGGTCTCCGGGAGCGGCGATCCGTCCGCGGGCGCCTCGACGGCGATCCCGACGGCCATCCAGCCTCCGGCTTCCTGCCGCTCGCCGAGGACGGCGCCCTTGGTGCCGGCCGCCAGGCGGAACGTGATGCCTTCGGTCAGCTTCTCGTCGACCTCGAAGCCCGACGTGGGCGACGAGGCCGTGCACATCCGGGCGTAGAGCCAGATCGGCGCCGCGGCGCCGGCGACGAGGGTGCGGGCGCCCGCCGGCTCGACGGCGGTCTGCATCTGGTGGATGCGGAGCTCGGTGGCGCGCTGGGCGGCGTCGGCCACCAGGTCGAACTGCGGGACCGACGCGTCGGGCGCCGGCATCGAGGACGGGACCGCCGCGGCGGCGCTCGCCGACGAGACGGCGGTCGCGGCCAGCGGCGCGGCGATCGCGGTCGTCGCGAGGACGCCGGCGACGGTGCCGGCGATCGCGGGAAGCACGTGATGCGATTCCGGCCCGGAGTGCCGCAGCATCTCGACGACCAGCCAGAGGGGACTCGAGGTCGAGAGGGAGACGATTCCGGAGAGCGCGCGGATCAGGGCGTCGAACGGGACGGGCATGGCGCGTCGCCTCCCTTCAGGATCCCGCCGGATCGGCGGGGGCGGCCGGCGTCTCGGGCGAGGCGGGGGCGGGCGGTGCGGCCGGCGTCTTCGGCTTCCTCCAGACGATGGACAGGACGATCGCGGCGAGGACGGCCAGTCCTCCGAAGAGGTAGCCGGAGATCGCCTGGAATCCGGAAAGGAATCCCGAGAGGGCCAGGGAGAGCTTCGAGTACGCCAGGAAGTTCCAGACCGTGAACGGCGTCGCGAGGACGGCCGGGACCAGCGAGCCGGCGAGGCCGGCGGCGAAGGCGCCGAAGACCGCGTGGGCGAGGTCCGCGGAGGGGGCCTTCGGGCTCCTGAAGAGCTTCGCGAGGTCGCGGTAGCCGGCGTGGAAGAGCTTCGTCCGCATCTGCCCGCCGCCCAGGGCCATCGCGTTGATCAGCGCGAACGCGGCCAGGAAGCTCACGAACCAGGTGCCGAAGCCGTTGTTCGTGGACAGGACGTTGGCGACGGCGAGGCCGGTCCCCGCGGACGCGAGGAACACGATCCAGCCGGTGCGGCCGAGCGTCTTGTAGTAGGATCGCAGCATCCCGCGGACCTTCTTGTACTTCGCGATCAGGTCCTTCGCGCCGCTCGCCTTGTAATAGCTGTACAGCGGCATCACGGTGCCCATGAACACGCCGGCGTAGACCGCCTTGCCGAGGAAGTTGGCGTAGGAGCCGGTCAGCGCGCCGATCAGCGAGGAGAAGGCCGAGAGGAAGGCGCCCAGGCGGAAGATGAAGAGCGGGAGCAGGACCTGGAAGACCACCCAGACGACGGCCATGACGAGCAGCGGGATCCAGAACTTCCTGAAGAAGACGGGAATCGCCTTCGCGGAGCGCACGACGTGCCGGCCGAGGAGCGGGAAGAACCCGAGCGCCTCGTCCGGGACCTCCGCCGGCGCGGCGGACGAGGCAGGCGTCCCTTCCGCGGCGGAAGCGGCGGCTGTGCCTTCCGCGGCCTTCGCGGCGGCTTCCTCCTGCTTCTTGCGGACGTGTCCGGTCGCCTTGTCGAAGACGGCGCGGAGGAGGTCGTACTCGTCCTCCCCGAGTCCGACGAGCGAGGCGGCGCTTGGAATCGGCGGCGCGGTCCAGTCGGCGGCCATGGGATCACCTCCCTGGGGCTTGCCTCGGCGGCGGCTTCCGATGCATCCACTCTATCACGGCGCCCCGCGGGCGCAAGACGTTCCTATCTCCGCCGCTTCAGCTCGTCGTAGAGGTCGTCGAGGGTCACGCCCTGCTCCACGAGCAGCACGGACACATGGTAGAGGAGGTCGGAGACCTCGTAGACGACCTCCTCCTTCTTCCCGTTCTTCGCCGCGATGATGACCTCGGCCGACTCCTCGCCGACCTTCTTGCAGATCTTGTCGAGGCCCTTGTCGAACAGGTAGTTCGTATAGGAACCCTCCTGCGGGTTCGCCCGGCGGTCGGCGACCACCGCGTAGATCTCGTCCAGCACCTCTCCGATCCGGCTCATGCGTCCTCCCCTTCCCCGGCCAGCAGGCCGGCCTCCCGATAGAAGCAGGAGCGCGCGCCCGTGTGGCACGCGGCCCCCGTCTGGTCCACCTCGAACAGCAGCGCATCGCCGTCGCAGTCGACGCGCACGCGGCGCACGTCCTGGAAATGCCCCGACGTCGCGCCCTTCAGCCAGAGCTCGTTCCGGCTGCGGCTGCGGTAGTGCATCCGTCCCGCGGCCATCGTCGCGAGGAACGCCTCGCGGTCCATGTAGGCCAGCATCAGCACCGGTCCGTCGGGACCGTCGACCGCGACCGCGGGCACGAGCCCGTCCGCCGCCGGACGCAGCTGCGCCCAGACCTTCTCCGCCGCCTCGCGCCGCATCAGCGCGCCCATCGCGTCACCCCTTCCCCCGCGGCATCCGCACCGGCACGCCGTGCGCGGCGAGATACCGCTTCAGGTCCATCACCTGCATCTCCCCGAAGTGGAACAGGCTCGCGGCGAGCGCCGCCTCCGCCCCGCCCGCGGTCAGCGCCTCGAGGAAGTGCGCGTACGTCCCCGCGCCGCCGGAGGCGATCACGGGAATCGACACCGCGTCCGCGACCGCGCGCGTGATCTCCAGGTCGTAGCCCGCCTTCGTCCCGTCGGCGTCCATGCTCGTCAGCAGGATCTCCCCCGCGCCGAGCCGCTCGGCCTCCTTCGCCCAGGCCACCGCGTCCTTGCCGGTCGCCCGGCGACCACCCGCCACGTAGACCTCGGAGCCGCCCGTCCGGCGGCCGGACGCGTCGCGGCGGGCCTTCGCGTCGATGGCCACGACCACGCACTGGCTCCCGAAGCGGCGCGCCGCCTCGGTCACGAGGCCCGGGTCCGCGACGGCCGCGGAGTTGAGCGAGATCTTGTCGGCCCCGGCGAGCAGGATCCGCCGGATGTCGTCGACGCTGCGGAGGCCGCCGCCGACGGTGAACGGGATGAACACCTTCTCGGCGACGCGCCGGGCCATCTCGACGACCGTCCCGCGGGCGTCGGACGTCGCGGTGATGTCGAGGAACACGAGCTCGTCGGCGCCCGAGGCGTCGTACGCGACCGCCGCCTCGACCGGGTCTCCCGCGTCGACGAGGTCCACGAAGTTCACGCCCTTCACGACGCGGCCGCCGTGGACGTCGAGGCACGGGATCAGCCGTTTCGCCAGCATGCCGCGAGGTCCACCTTTCCTTCGTAGAGCGCCTTGCCGACGATCACGCCGGCGGCGCCGATGCCGCGCACGGCCTCGATGTCGGCCTGCGACCCGATGCCGCCCGAGGCGATCACGGCGAGCCCCGTGCCGCGCACGAGCTCCGCGGTCGCGTCGAGCGCCGGTCCTGCGAGCGTCCCGTCGCGGGCGATGTCCGTGAAGACGACGGTCCGGGCGCCGAGCGCCTCCATCGTCCGCGCGAAGTCCGCGGCGCGCACGCCGCCGCCGGCCGTCCAGCCGTCGACGCTGACCTCGCCGCCCCGCGCGTCGATGCCGATCGCGATGCGGTCCCCGTGGCGCCGCAGCGCCTCCTCCGTGAACGCGCGGTCCTTCACGGCCGCCGTGCCGAGCACGACGCGCTCGACGCCGGCCGCGAGGTGCGCCTCGAGGACGTCCATCCCGCGCACGCCGCCGCCCGTCTGCACGCGCAGCCCCGTCTCGGCCCGGATGCGGGCGACCAGGGCGTGGTGGACGGGGACGCCGGAGCGGGCCGCGTCGAGGTCGACGACGTGGATCCACGCCGCGCCGGCGTCGCGGAATCCGCGCGCGACGGCGACGGGGTCGTCGGAGTAGACGGTGGCCTGCGCGTAGTCGCCCTGGCGCAGGCGCACGCAGCGCCCGCCGAGCAGGTCGATCGCGGGGTAGACGATCATCGGGCGAGGCCTCCGGCCCGGAGCCAGCGGCCGAGGATCGCGAGGCCCTCGGCCCCGCTCTTCTCGGGGTGGAACTGCACGGCGTCGAGGTTGCCCCGGCCGACGGCCGCGTCGAACGCGAGGCCGTGCGTCGCCCGGGCGGTCACGACCGACCGGTCGGCGGACTCGACGTAGTAGGAATGCACGAAATAGACGCTCGTCCCCCCGGCCTCGCCGAGCAGCGGTCCGCGGACGTCGTGCAGGGTGTTCCAGCCCATGTGCGGGACCTTGAGCCCCGGCCCGCCCGGCAGCCGCCGGACGCGCCCCGGGAGGATCCCGAGGCCGCGCGGGGCGGGCTCGCCCGGCGCGTGCTCCTCGCTCTCCTCGAACAGCATCTGCATGCCGAGGCAGATCCCGAGGAACGGCTTGCCGGTCGGCAGGAAGTCCCGGACCGCGGCATCCATCCCGGTGCGCCGCAGCTCCGCCATCGCGTCGGAAATGGCCCCGACGCCGGGCAGCACGACGGCGTCCGCACCGCGGATCCGCTCCGGGTCCGCGACGGTCTCCGCCGGCGCGCCCAGCGCCTCGAGGGCCTTCTGGACGCTGCGCAGGTTCCCCATCCCGTAGTCGACGATCGCGATCATCGGCGCCGCGTCCCTATCCGGCCGGCTCCAGCCGCTTCCCGGCCAGGCGCTCGTAGGCCTCGCGGTACTTGGCGGCGGTCCGCTCGACGACCTCGGCGGGCAGCGCCGGCGGCGGCGGGTTCTTGTCCCAGCCGCTCGCCTCGAGGAACTCGCGCAGGTACTGCTTGTCGAAGCTGCGCTGCGCGCGCCCCGGCTCGTACTCCGCCTTCTCCCAGAACCGGGAGGAGTCGGGCGTGAACATCTCGTCGGCGACCGCGAGCCGTCCGTCGATCGTGCCGAACTCGAACTTCGTGTCGGCGAGCAGGATGCCCCGGCGCTCGGCGTGCTCGGAAGCGAAGCGGTACAGGGCGAGGCTCGCGTCGCGGACCTCGCGGGCCTGCGGCTCTCCGATGAGATCGCGCAGCTGCGCGAAGGTGATGTTGACGTCGTGGCCCTCGGACGCCTTCGTCGAGGGGGTGAACATCGGCTCGGGCAGGCGGTCGCACTGCCGCAGGCCCGCGGGGAGCGGCACGCCGGCGACGGTGCCGTGCGCCTTGTACTCCTTCAGGGCCGATCCCTCGAGATAGCCACGGACGATGCACTCCGCCGGCAGCATCGCGACCTTGCGGACCCACATCGCCCGCCCCTGGAGCGCCTCGGCGTACCGCGGGAACTCGGCCGGGAACTCGCGCACGTCGGTCGAGATCACGTGGTTCGGCACGATCCCCTGCGTCTGCGCGAACCAGAACGCCGACAGCTCGTTGAGCACGCGGCCCTTGTCGGGGACGAGCTCGCGGAACACGACGTCGAACGCGGAGATGCGGTCGGTCACGACGATCACGAGGCTGTCGCCGAGGTCGAAGACGTCGCGCACCTTCCCGCGGTACGTCGCGGGGCGCGGGAGGAACGTCGTGTCGCGGAGCGTCGTCATGGGGGTCTCCTTCCCGGCCGCGGGCCTCGCCCGCGCGCCCTACAGCACGCCCTTCGTGGACGGGATCCCGGTCGCCGCCGGGTCGATCTCGACCGCCTCGCGCAGGGCGCGGGCGAAGGCCTTGAACAGCGACTCGATCCGGTGGTGGTCGTTCGAGCCGTAGAGGCACTGCAGGTGCACCGTGATGCCGGCGTGGACGGCCACGGCGCGGAAGAACTCCTCGACCAGCTGGTTGTCCAGCCCGCCCGTGCAGTCGCCGCCGAAGTCCGCCTCGAACACGAGGAAGGGGCGCCCGGACACGTCCACGACCGCGAGCGAAAGGGCCTCGTCGAGCGGCACGTGCGCCGAGCCGAACCGGCGGATCCCGGCCTTGTCGCCGAGCGCCTGCTTCAGGGCCTGGCCGAGCGCGATGCCGGTGTCCTCGACCGTGTGGTGCCCGTCGACGTGCAGGTCGCCCTTCATGTCGATCCGGAGGGTCATGTCGCCGTGCTTCGCGAGCGACGCGAGCATGTGGTCGAAGAACCCGATGCCCGTGCGGATGCCCGGCTCCGCATCCGTGAACGCCGTCCGCTGCGGCGCGGCCTCGCTCTCGCCGAGGACGAGCTCCAGGCGGATCTCGGTCTCCCGGGTCCTGCGGTCGACGACCGCCTCTCTCCTCGCCATCTCCGCCTCCTTCAGCCGCCCGCGCCCAGCAGGCGCGCGGCTTCGACGCACAGGGCGTCCATCTCCTCCGGGGTCCCGACGGTGATCCGGACATGCCCGTCGATGCGGGGCTTCCGGAAGTACCGTACGAGTATACCGCGTTCCTTCAGGGCTTCATAGAGCGCCTCTCCGCCCATTCCGGGCGGCTTCGCGAACAGGAAGTTCGCGTCCGACGGGACCACCTCGAAGCCCAGTTTCCGCAGTCGGCGCGCGGTGCGTTCGCGGGTCTCCATGACCTCCGTCCGCGTCCGCTCGAACCACGCGGGGTCCGACAGCGCGGCGATTGCGAGCGTCTGGGCGATCCGGTCGACCGTATACGAGTTGAACGAGTCGCGGACCCGCTCGAGCGCCTCGATCAGCTGGCGCGGCCCGATCGCGTACCCGAGCCGCAGCCCGGCGAGCGAGCGCGCCTTGGACATCGTGCGCACGACGAGCACGTTGTCGCGCGATGCGGCGAGCGGCAGGGCGGTCTCGGCGCCGAAGTCGACGTAGGCCTCGTCGACGACGAGGACGCGGTCGGGCTGACCTGCGGCGATCCGGGCGAGGCCGGCGAGCGGCAGGGCGCGGCCGGTCGGAGCGTTGGGGTTCGGGAGGACGACGCCCGCGCAGGGGCCGAGGTAGTCCTCGACGGCGACGGAGAAATCGTCCGCGAGGGGCGGCGTGCGGTACGGGATGCCGTACAGGGCGGCGTAGACCGGGTAGAAGCTGTAGGTCACGTCGGGGAACAGCACGTGCGCCTCCGGCGGGACGGCGCCGCCGGCCGGCGACGGCTCGAAGAAGGCCTGGAACGCGAAGGCGAGGATCTCGTCGGAGCCGTTCCCGACGAAGACGTTCTCCGCGGGGACGCCGTGCTCCTTCCCGAGCGCCGCGCGCAGCCCCCTGGACTGCGGGTCCGGGTAGAGCCGCAGCGCAGCGGGGTCGAACGCCTGCAGCGCGGCCGCGACGGCCGGCGAGGGCGGGTACGGGTTCTCGTTCGTGTTGAGCTTGATGTACCGCCGGTCCTGCGGCTGCTCGCCGGGCACGTACGGAACGAGGGCGGCGGCCTTCCGGCTCCAGAGGCGGCTCACGGGCGGACCTCCCCGGGCGTGCCGGACGCGCCGGACGCACCGGGTGCGCCGGGTCCGCGCCCGAGCCGGACGCGGATCGCCTCGGCGTGCGCGGCCAGCCCCTCGGCGTCGGCGAAGGCGGCGACATCGGCGCCGACGCGCTCGAGGGCCTCGCGGGTGTACCGGATCACGCTCGTCCGCTTCTGGAAGTCCTGCGTGGACAGCGGCGAGAAGAAGCGCGCGGTGCCGCTCGTCGGGAGGACGTGGTTCGGGCCGGCGAAGTAGTCGCCGAGCGGCTCGGGCGACCAGTGCCCGACGAAGACGGCGCCGGCGGCGCGCAGGCGCGGGAGCAGCGCGTCGGGATCGGCGACGCACAGCTCGAGGTGCTCCGGCGCGAGGCCGTTCGCGAAATCGACCGCGGCGTCGAGGCCGGGCACGACGACGACGCCCGCGAAGTCGGCGAGCGAGCGCGCCAGGATCGCGCGGCGCGGCAGGCGCGCGGCGCGGCGCGCGGTCGCGTCGGCGACGGCCTCCGCGAGGCGCGGGGAATCGGTGACGCAGACGGCCGAGGCGAGCACGTCGTGCTCGGCCTGCGACAGGAGGTCGGCCGCGACGAATTCCGGATCCGCGGAATCGTCGGCGACGATCAGGATCTCGCTCGGCCCGGCGAACAGGTCGATGTCGACCTGCCCGAAGACGAGCCGCTTCGCGGTGTTCACCCAGAGGTTGCCGGGCCCGCAGACCTTGTCGACGCGCGGGACCGTGCCGGTGCCGTAGGCCATCGCCGCGACGGCCTGCGCGCCGCCGATCCGGTACGCCTCGTCCACGCCGGCGATCGCGGCGGCGGCGAGGATCGCGGGGGCGACCGAGCCGTCCGGGCGCGGCGGCGTGCACAGGACGAGGCGCTCCACGCCGGCGGCCTTCGCCGGCAGGGCGTTCATGAGCACGGAGGACGGAAGCGGCGCCGTGCCGCCGGGGACGTACAGCCCGACCGTGGCGAGCGGCGTCACGCGCAGCCCGACGTGCGCTCCGGGCAGGTCCTCGGCCTCGAAGCCGGTCTCGCGCTGACGCTCGTGGAACGCCAGGATGTTCGCGGCGGCCTTGCGCATCACGGCGAGCAGGGCGGGGTCGACGGCGGCGAGCGCCGCCTCGATCTCCGCGGGCGCGACGCGCAGGTCCTCCGCGCGCAGCGCGACCTTGTCGAAGCGCTCCGTGAACGCCAGCACGGCGGCGTCGCCACGCGCCCGCACGTCGTCCAGGATCGCCTGCACGCCCTGCACGACGTCCTTCCGCTCCATCTTCGCGCGCACGCCGAGCGACGCGACGGCCTGCGCCCGCGCCTCCGGCGTCGGGGCGGCGATCACGCGCGGCCGCAGCGCGGGGTCGACGGGTCCGGTCATGCCTTCCCTCCCTGGCGGGCGAGCTCCGCGCGCACCGCGGAGACCAGCGCGCCGATCCGCTCCGACTTCATCTTGAGGCTCACGCGGTTCACGACCATCCGGGCGCTCACGTCCGCGATCGTCTCGAGCACCTCGAGACCGTTCTCGGCGAGCGTGCGGCCGCTCTCCACGATGTCCACGATGACCTCCGAGAGCCCCACGAGGGGGGCGAGCTCCACCGAACCGTTCAGCTTGATGATCTCGACGCTCTCGCGCTTCTTCCGCTCGAACCAGTCGCGGGCGATCCGCGGGTACTTCGTCGCGACGCGCTTGTTGGGGATCGCGTCGAGGCGCCCCCGCAGCGCCGCCGGGCCGGCCACGCACATCCGGCAGGCGCCGAAGCCCAGGTTCAGCACCTCGTGGAGGCGGCGCCCCTCCTCGAGCAGGGTGTCCTTCCCGACGACCCCGATGTCGGCCGCGCCGTACTCGACGTAGGTCGGCACGTCGGCGGGCTTCGCGAGGATGAACCGCAGGCCGGCCTCCGGATCCTCGAGGATCAGCCGGCGCGAGCCGGAGCGGGCGCACCGCGTGTCGTAGCCGGCGGCCTGCAGGAGGTCGAGCGTCTGCTCGGCGAGGCGCCCCTTCGAGAGGGCGATGGTGAGCGTGCCGGGTCCCGTCTCCATCCTAGCGCACCGCCCCTTCCGCGTCCATGAAGAGCACCCGCGCGATGCCGCGCCGCGCGCCCTCCGCCCGCAGCTCCGCCTCGCCGCGCCGCTCGACGTCGACCGCCACGCGGCGGCCCTCCGCCCGCAGCGTCTCGACGAAGGCCCCTGCCGGCGCCCGCGCCGCCGGGTCGTACCCGAACAGCGTGTCGGGACCCGCCTTCTCCGGCGCGGATCCCTGCCGCCGCAGCGCGGCCATGGCGAGGTTCACGCCCAGCGAGAACCCCGTCGCGGGGAGCGGCCGCCCGAATTCGGCGACGACGTTGTCGTACCGGCCCCCCGACAGCACCGGGAACCCGATGCCGTAGGTGAAGCCCTTGAAGATGATGCCGGTATAGTAATCGAGATTGCCCATCATCCCGAGGTCGACCGAGACGTAGCGCAGCAGCCCGTCGGCGGCGAGCAGGCGCAGCACCTCGCGCAGGTTCGCGAGCGCGGCCCGGGCCTTCGGGCTGCGCGTCAGGCCCTCCATGCGGTCGAGCACGTCGAACGTGCCCTCGAAGGAGGCCATCGCCAGCAGCGCGGCGCGCGCCTCCGGCGACAGGCGCCGCTCGTCGGCGATCTCCTCGAGCGCGAGCGTGTCCTTCGATTCGATCAGCTCGGGCAGCTCCGCGGCATCCGCCTCGGACAGGCCCCACTCCTCGCGCAGCGCCTTGAAGAACGCGACGGTCCCGACCGCGACCTGCAGCTGGTCGATCCCCGCGGCGCGGGCGGCCGCGATCGCGGTCGCGATCGCCTCCGCGTCGGCCTCCGGCGTGCACGGGCCCATGAGCTCGACGCCGGCCTGGGTGAACTCGATGTTCCGCCCGCCGCCGGATCCGCCGTAGCGGACCATGTTCCCGACGTACGACAGGCGCAGCGGCGGCTCCTCGTCGCGGAGCAGCGTCGCCGCGAGGCGCGCGACGGGCACGGTGCCGTCGTAGCGCAGCACGAGGATGCGCCCCTGCGGGTCGAAGAGCTTGTACAGGCCTTCCTGCGGCGCGAGCCCGCGCCCGGCGGCGTAGACGTCGTGGAACTCGAGGCCCGGGGTCTCGACCTCGACGTAGCCGCGCGCGGCGAAGACCGCGCGCAGCGCCGCCTCGATCCCGCGCTTGCGGGCGCAGTCGTCCGGGAGTCCGTCCTGGACTCCGTCGGGAGTGTGGAAGCGCCAGTCGCTCAGGGTCATGTCCGTCCGCTCGCTTTCATGCTTTATCGCTTTATCATGATAAACTAGTAAACCACTGTCGGGATTATATAAGGCGCTCCCGCTGGATGTCAAGGCGGCGGACGGAACCGCCGCGAACCGATCGGCGAGGCGCGCGGCGCCCGGTCGAAGAACCCCCGGAAAAGGGGCGAGCCCCGGGCTCCGGTGAGGGAGCGCGGGGCTCGAGTGGACGGAGGAGCCTCCGGGCCGGCTAGGGGGTGCCGGATCCGTGGAGGGTCATCCGATCACACCGGCGGAAGGTCCCCGGGCGGCGCGGTCGGTGCGACCGTCGGCTCGGGCGTCGCGGTCGGCGCGACCGGCGGGGTCACCGCGGGGTGGTGGCCCTTGCCGGAATGCCGGAGCTCGTTGGTGAGCTTCTGGATGTCCTTCACCGAGGAGTTGCCGTAGACCAGGAGGGTCTGCTCGCGGGTCCAGCCCAGCAGGCCGGCGAGGCGGTCGATCAGGAGCAGGCGTCCCGGCGGGATGCCGAGGGTATGCGCGGTGGCGACGCGCTCGAGCGCGGGCGGGGTGTTCTCCGGGGTGGCCTCGGGCTCGTCGACGTCGGGCGCTTCCGTGGCCTCGGGTTCGTCGGTGGGCTCGATGTCCTCGGTCGGGGCGCCCGAGATCTCCTCGGTCGGCGCGCCGGTCGGGTCTTCCTGCAGGAACGAAAGAGCGCCCGGGGCGGCGAGGACGAGCACGGCGGGGATCGCCGCGAGGAGCAGCAGGGTGGTCAGGATCGAAACGACGGTCTTCTTCATGTCTCCACTTCCTTCCGAAGGAACCTCATGCGGATGCCAGCGGGGAAGCAC
>CAIXGU010000257.1 GCA_903919045.1 uncultured Eubacteriales bacterium
CGCCGCCGCCGCCATCGCCATCGCCATGACGGCCGGGCACCTCGTCGGCATGAACGTCGTCTATGCGAAGGTGATGAAGCTCGACATCGTCCGCTTCTTCCGCCAGTGCCACCTCCGGATCCTGCCGGTCACGGCGGGCGTCGGGCTCGTCGGCTGGGCCCTCGAGGACGGGATCCCCCACGGCTCCTTCTGGGTCTTCGGAGCGAAGATCGCGGCCGTTGCGGCCTTGTTCGCCGCGGCGATATGGTTCGCGGCGATGAACGAAGAAGAGAAGGGGCTCGTGCGCGGCATCCTGGGCAAGACCCTTCGATGGGCGAGACCGACGAGGAGCGGAGCCCCGCATGGCTGAGGCGCAGCGCCCCGTCGTCCTCTATCTCGGCGGGTTCGAGCTCCCGGACCGCAACGCGGCCGCGCACCGGGTCCTCGCGAACGGCAAGCTGCTCCGCGATCTCGGGTACGAGGTCGTCTTCCTCGGCGTCTCCAGGGACCTTCCCGCCGGATCCCCGATTAACCCATGCGAGGCGGACGGGTTCCGCTGCTTCGCGCAACCCTATCCGCAAGACGTCGCCGCCCGCCTCCGATCGCTGCTCTCCGCTCGTCAAGCGGTCCGCGTCCTGGACCGGCTGCCGGAGACGCGCATCGTCATCGCATACAATTACCCCGCGGCGGCCCTGCTGAGCCTTGCGTGCGCCTGCCGGAGGCGCGACGTGCGCATCGTCGCCGATTGCACGGAATGGTACGGAGACGCCCGCCCCCTCAAGGCGCTCGATACCTGGGCCCGCATGCGGCTCATCCAGCCGCATCTCGACGGCGTCCTCTGCATCAGCCGCCTCCTGGAGCGCTATTACGACGGCCGCGCCGTTCCGACGCTGCGCCTCCCGCCTCTCATCGACCGCGGCGACTCGATCTGGGACGCGGACCCGCTCGTCGACGAGACGCCCGCCGTCCCGCGCCGGCTGCGGCTCGTCTACGCCGGCGACGCCGGCCGCAGCAAGGATCGTCTGGACCGCGCCGTGCGGCTGGTCGGACGCCTCGGAGGCAAGGCCACGCTGACCGTCATCGGAATGACCCGGGAGCGGTACCTCGCGCTGCAGGCGAAGGACCGGAAGGACGAGCCGGGACCGGATGTGCGCTTCCTCGGACGACGCAGCCGGGAGGAGTGCCTGCGACGGATCCGCGGCGCCGACTTCACGATCTTCCTGCGCGACGCCTCGCGCGTCGTGAACGCCGGCTTCCCGACGAAGCACGTCGAGAGCGTGACCTGCGGAACCCCCGTGCTGACGAGCCGCACCAGCGACCTGCCGGCGTACCTGCGGGAGGGGATGGATGGTGTTTTCCTCGACGAGGCGGACGACGCGGCCGCCTCGCAGATCGAGCGCATCGCCGACCTGTATGCCGCCGCCCCGCCCGGGGGCGTACCGGCGTCGCCCGGAATCCCGACGCGTGCGACGGTCGACCGTGACCGCTTCCACTACGGCTCCCGCATTCCCGCGCTGGCCGCCTTCCTGCGGCGGATCGGCGCGCCGCCTCCCGTCGATGCCCCTGAGGAGCCGCCTGCATCCGCCTCGACGGTCCAGCGGATCTCCGCCGCAGCGGCCCCGGTCCGGCCGCGCCTCGGCGCATCCGAGGCCTGGCTCGACTGGGCCGCCGGGTGCGCGCTCGCCTTCTGCACGGTCTCGTCGATCTACCCTCCTCTGCGCGCCTTCCCTTCCGCGGCCGTCGCGAGCCTCGCCGCTCTCGGCATCTGGGTCCTCCTTTCCCTCGTCCGGCGGCCCGCTTCGTTCCTCAGGATGCCGAACCGCCTGCTTCTTCCGGCGCTCGTGCTCGCGTACTGCGTCGCCTTCAGCTACGCGACGGGCCACGGGACGATCGGCAACCGGTACCTCTCCCTCTGGCCGCTCTTCGTCGGCGCCCTCCTCTATGAGCACCACCGGCGGGAGGGCAGGATGCACATCCTGCGCGCGGTCATCGGAACTACGCTGCTCTTCGCCTCGTTCACGATGATCCGAACGGCCGCCGCGCTGCTCCTCGATCCCTACGCCTCCCGCCGCATCAAGTCCGGCGGGGAGATCTCCTATTCCATGATGCAGCAGGGGATCGGAGACTACGCCTTCATCTACTGCCTCGTTCTGCTCGCCGTGCTCCTGCTCGGCCTTGCGGCGAAGACCCGCTCCCGCTTCGTCCGCGGAGCGTCGCTCGCCGGCTTCGCCGCCGCCTCCGTCGTCATTCTCCTGTCGAACTACCTGACCGCCGTCCTGATCGTCCTGCTGGCGTCGCTTTCCCTCTGGATCGTCGCCACGATCCGCTCTCCGCGCCGTCGAATCCTTTCCTTGTCCCTCATGGCGACGGCGGCCGCTCTCTTCGTGCTCGTGAACCTCGAGTTCGAGGGTCTCGTCTCGCTCCTGTCGACGGTCCTGCCGAACGGGAAGATCGCACGCCTGCTTGCGTCCTTCGACGGCTCCCTGCTGAAGGGCCTCATCCGCGAATTCACCGCCGACCGCTGGCCACGGCTCGAGAACAGTTCCTGGACGGCGTTCTTCCACCCGCTGCGCGGCATCCTCGAACGTACGGACTACACGACGGCGAGGCTCCTCGAGGATGTCGGCCAGCATTCCTTCCTGCTCGACACCCTGGCCCTGTTCGGCTACCCGATCGGCCTGCTGGCGCTGTCGGCTCCCGCGGCGCCCTTCGCGCCGGATCGCTTCCGCGGCTCTTCCGTGCTGATCTCCGCCCCCTTCGTCCTCGCCTCGGCGCTCCTCCTCGCACTCAACAACGCGACGCCGTCGATCGGATTCGCCTTGTCCCTGTTCTACCCGTTCCTCGCCGACCCGAAAGACCAGCTATCAAATGTCAAGCGGCATTGATGGATAAAGAACGAACGCGAACCTTGACAGACGAATAGGCTTGAATGCAGCGAAAGCAGGTCATCCGGAAGCCGACGGC
>CAIXGU010000258.1 GCA_903919045.1 uncultured Eubacteriales bacterium
GTCGTCTGCAACTTCGAGCGCATCGACCAGAAGACCGCGCAGCGGGTCATCGACTTCATCACCGGCGCGACCTTCGCCCTCGACGGGCAGGTCACCAAGGTGTCGCCGGTCATCTTCCTCGTCGCGCCCCACAGCACGATGATCATCGACGAGAACGCGGCCGAGACGACGGATTCCGTCCGCATCCAGGGCGTGCCCGGCGGATACTGAAGCGCCCGGACGCAGCGCCGGAAGACCCGGAAGCCGCATGGGACGGAGCCTCCGCAGGCTCCGTCCCTTTTTCGGCCCTATGATATAATCATCCGGCACGGAGGTGCCGGATGCCCTCGAATGGCCCATCTCCCATCCTGACCGTCGCCGTCGACGTCTACGGGCTCGAGGACGTCGTGGAGCGCTGCCTCCGGTCGCTTGCGGATCCGGACGGCCCCCTGCCGACCGGCGACGTCGAGGTGCTGGTCGTCGACGACGGCTCGCGCGACCGGTCCGCGGAGATCGCCGAAGCCTTCGCGGCGCTCCGTCCCGGAATCCGCGTGATCCGGAAGGAGAACGGCGGCCAGGGGTCCGCGCTCGCCCTCGCGATCCGCGAGGCCCGCGGCGCTTATTTCACGGTCGTCGACGGGGACGACGAGGCCGTGCCGGATTCCCTGCGCCGCGCCGCGGGGCGCCTGCGCTGGCTTTCGGACGCCGGCGGACCGCCCGACGTGATGATCTCCGACCGCGCCTATCTCGACGAGGGGACGGGCCGGATCCGCATCCAGCGTTTCGGCGACTCCTTGCCAGCGAACCGGAACTTCGGCTGGGAGGACGTACGGCATCTCCGGCCCCTCCAGCGCTTCTCCCTGAACAGCCTCGTCTTCCGTCGCGACCTCCTCGCGGAAGCCTGTCCCGACCTGCCCGAGCGGACGCACTTCACGGACGTGCTCTACACCAGCGTCCCGCTGCTCCGGACCCGGATCCTGCACTACCTTCCGGAGCCGCTCTCCCTCTATCACAAGGGACGCCATGGACAGGCGACCTCGATGGCCTCCACGATCGAGCACGTCGAGGATCACGTCCGCATCACGCGCCTCCTCGGGGCCGCCAGCGACGCGCTGCCTCCCGGGACCCCCCCGGCGGCGGCCCGATACGTCCGCGGCTTCTTCGTCCTGATGCTGGCCGCTTCCCTGGGCCTGCTCGCGATGAGCCGGCGCCCCGACCGGGACCGGCAGCGGCACGGACTCGTCCGCTGGCTGAAGCGGAACCACCCGCGCCTCCACCGCGAGGCCGCGTTCCGCCCCCTGGTCCTCGGCGCGCGGATCCCCGGACCGGCCGGCGGCTTCCTCATCGGCATCGCGTACAGGGTCAAGCTGGCCCTCCACCTCCTCGACTGAGCGAAAGGAGCCGACATGGGCGTCGTCATCGGGCTCGACATCGGAGGAAGCACGACCAAGATCGTGGGCCTGCGCGACGGGGAGATCGTCGCGCCTCTTCTCGTCAAGGCGACGGATCCGGTCGCCTCGGCCTTCGGTGCGCTCGGGAAATACCTCAGCCTCAACGGCCTCGACCTCGGTCGCATCGAACGCGTGATGGCGACCGGCGTCGGCGCCTCGTTCCTCCGGGGCCCCTTGCTCGGCCTACGGACCTACCGGGTGCCCGAGTTCCTCGCGATCGGGCTCGGCGGGCTCCGCCTGTCCGGGGAGCGCGACGCGGTCGTCGTCAGCATGGGCACCGGCACGGCCTTCGTGAAGGCCGATGCGAAGGGGATCCGCCACATCGGCGGGACGGGCGTCGGGGGCGGCACGCTGCTCGGGCTCGCGAACCGCATGCTGAACATCCGCGACTTCGACATGGTCGTCGAGCTCGCCGCGCAGGGCGACCTCGCGAACGTCGACCTCATGATCGGGGACATCACCTGCGACGCGATCCCCGGCCTGCCGACGACGGCGACGGCGTCCAACTTCGGCCGCTTGTCGGATGCGGCGCGCCGGGAGGACATCGCCCTCGGCATCGTGAATCTCGTGTTCCAGACGATCGGCGTCATGGCCGTCCTCGTCACGCGGGACGGGATCCCGATGCGGGTCGTCCTCACCGGGAACCTGACGACGGTGCCGCAGGCGCGGCCGATCTTCCAGGGACTGTCCGAGCTGTACGCCACCGATTTCCTCATCCCGGACGACGCGGAATACGCGACCGGGATCGGCGCCGCGCTCTGCTCTCCGGAGCAGGGGGTCGCGACCTGAACCGCACCGTGGGGCGCGCCGCGCTCCGGATCCGCACCGAGGACCGCGAAAAGGGGAGGACGACATGAAGACCGCATTCTCGACGCTGGGCTGTCCCGACTGGTCGTGGGACGAGATCGTCCCGATGGCCAAGGACCTGGGCTTCGACGGCATCGAGCTCCGGGGGGTGGGCTCCGAGCTCTCCGCCTCCCGTGCCGCGCCCTTCCAGCCGGGCGCCCGCGCGGCGACGCTCGCCCGCCTGAAGGCGCTCGGCGTCGCGATTCCCTCGGTCTCGACGTCCTGCTGCCTCGCCGACTATCGGAAGGACTGCGCCTGCCTCGCGGAAGGCCGCGAAGCCGTCGACCTCGCCGCCGCCCTG
Source organism: uncultured Eubacteriales bacterium (assembly GCA_903919045.1). Classification (GTDB taxonomy): domain Bacteria; phylum Bacillota; class Clostridia; order Saccharofermentanales; family UBA5734; genus CAILLO01. Next base: position 2,578 of record CAIXGU010000258.1, read on the forward strand.
GGCGCTCCCTTCGTGCGCCTCCTCGCCGACCGGGATCCGGCGCCCGGACCGGCGGTCGACGACGAGGCCGTCGCGGACGCTCTCGCGGAGCTCGCGCCGTACGCCCGGGAGAAGGGCGTCGTCCTGCTCGTCGAGACCAACGGCGCCTATGCCGACACGAAGCGCCTCGCCGCCCTCGTGGACCGCGTCGCCTCCCCGGCGGTCGGCGTCCTGTGGGACGTCCACCACCCGTTCCGCTTCTTCGGGGAGACGCCGGAGGAGACGGTCGCGCACCTCGGCGACCGCATCCGCTACCTCCACGTCAAGGACTCCGTCTCCGTGGACGGCCGCGTCCAGTACCGGATGACCGGGCACGGCGACGTGCCGGTGGCGCGCGCCCTGACCCTCCTGCGAGGCCGCGGCTACGACGGGTACGTCTGCCTCGAATGGGTGAAGCGCTGGAGCCGCGACCTCGAGGACGCCGCCGTCGTCTTCCCGCACTTCGCGGACTACATGGCCCGCTTCCTCGCGTCCGCGCCCGCTCCCGCGCGGGCCCCGGCTCCCGCGCCCGCCGCGTCGGCGCCCGTCCGACGCCTCGACTGCACCGTGGGCGGCCTGCTCGAGGACGTGGCGCGCCGCCACCCGGACCAGCCCGCCGTCGCCTACCTCGAGCCGCCCTACCGCCGCACCTACGCGGGATTCCTCGCCGACGTCGACGCGGCGGCCCGCGGCCTCCTCGCGATCGGCGTCGCGCCCGGCGACCACGTCGCGATCTGGGCGACGAACCGCCCCGAGTGGCTGGTCCCGCTGTTCGCGACGGCCCGCATCGGCGCGGTCCTCGTGACCGTCAACACGAGCTACAAGGTCTTCGAGTTCGAGTACCTGCTGCGCCAATCCGACACGACGACGCTGGTGCTGATCGACGGCTACCGCGATTCGGACTACGTCGGAATCCTGAACGAGGTCTGCCCCGAGCTCGCCGCCTGCGCGCCCGGCCGGCTGGAGAGCGTGCGCCTGCCCCTGCTCCGCCGCGTCGTCTGCATCGACCCGACGCCGCGCCCCGGCACGTACTCCTGGCCCGGGATGATCGCCGCGGGCGCCGCGGTCCCCCAGGCGGAGGTCGAGCGGATCGGCCTCACGCTGTCCCCCCACGACGTGATCAACATGCAGTACACGTCGGGCACGACGGGCTTCCCGAAGGGCGTCATGCTGACCCACTACAACATCGTGAACAACGGCCTCCAGATCGGCGACTGCATGCGATTCGGCACGGACGACCGCCTGCTGATCCCGGTCCCGTTCTTCCACTGCTTCGGGCTCGTCCTCGCGATCCTGGCCTGCGTTACGCACGCGGCCACGATGGTCCCCCTCGACTACTTCCAGCCCCTGAAGTGCCTGCAGGCCATCGAATCGGAGCGCTGCACGGCCATGCACGGCGTGCCGACGATGTTCATCGCGGTGCTGGACCATCCCGATTTCGCGGGATTCGACCTCTCGTCGATGCGCACCGGCATCATGGCCGGGTCGCCGTGCCCGGTCGAGGTCATGAAGCAGGTCGTCTCCCGCATGCACGCCTCCGAGATCACGATCGCCTTCGGCCAGACCGAATCGTCGCCGGTCTGCACGCAGACCCGCACGGACGAGGCGCTCGAGGACCGCGTCGCGACCGTCGGCCGCGCGCTGCCCGGCATCGAGTGCCGCATCGTGGACCCGGCGACGAACGAGCCGTGCCCGCCCGGGACGACCGGCGAATTCGTCGTGCGCGGCTACAACGTCATGAAGGGCTACTACCGCATGCCCGAGGCGACGGCCGCCGCGATCGACGCCGACGGCTGGCTCCACACCGGCGACCTCTCCGTGATGGACGAGCGCGGCTACTTCAAGATCACCGGCCGCATCAAGGACATGATCATCCGGGGAGGAGAGAACCTCTACCCGAAGGAGATCGAGGAGCTGCTCTACACGCATCCGGCCGTCAAGGACGTTCAATGCGTCGGCGTCCCGGACCGCAGGTACGGCGAGGAGGTCCTCGCGGTGGTGATCCGCCGGTCCGGCGCGGAGGTCACCGAGGAGGAGATCCAGGCGTTCGTGCGGGCGCGGATGGCCCGCCACAAGACGCCGCGCTACGTGCGGTTCGTCGACTCGTTCCCGATGACGGCGAGCGGCAAGATCCAGAAGTACCGCATCCGCGAGTGGGCGGTCGAGGAGCTCGGGCTCCAGAAGGAGGCCGCGATTGAGACCGCCTGAGGAGACCGGCGCGCTCCCGGCGGCCGGAGCGCCCGCCGTGGCCCCGAAGCGCGTGCGCGCCTTCGAGCTCGATTTCCTGCGCGGCTTCGCGGTCGTGATGATGATGCTCCACCACCTCGCGTACGACCTCCGGTTCGAGATGGGGCTCCCGGTCTTCGCCTTCCAGGAGAAGCTCTGGTTCATCGACTGGGTGCGCGCGCCGTTCGTCATGATCTTCCTCGGCGTCTCCGGCATCTGCGGCACCTTCACGCGCAGCA
>CAIXGU010000259.1 GCA_903919045.1 uncultured Eubacteriales bacterium
GCGGCACAGGGGAGGGGAGAAGCCCTGGACGGCCCCGAGGACGGCCTTCTCGGCCGACTGGGACGCGCTCGCGGCGGCGAACGGGTCCTCCCGGCGGTCCATCGCCGCGAGGACCGCCTCGGGCGGCGGCTTCCCCTGCGGCGGGACCGGCGGGTACATCCGTCCGGGCATGACCTCGCGGACGCGGCTCACGGAGGCGTCGACATGGAGCAGGGCGTCGAGGATGCGGCCGGTCGGGCCGAGCAGCACGAGGTTCGACTGCTTGCCCATGAGCTCCGCGACGAGGCGCTTCTCGACGCGGTCGCCGATCTCGTCGAGCGTCTGGATCCGCAGGACGAATACGCGCTCGTAGTCGGGCGTCGAGACGTCGACGACGCGTCCGCCCGAGAGGTGCTTGCGCAGGAACATGCAGAAGGCCGGCGGCTCGGGCGGGTTCTCCGGCGCGCCGTCGAGGAGGTGGATCCGGGGGGCGGACGGGTTCGCGGACAGGAGGAGGCGCAGCGTCGACGACTCCTTGCGGAACTGCAGGACGACGTCGTAGCGGCCCGGCTGGGCGACCCGGTCGAGCCGGGCGCCGGACAGGGCCTCGTCCAGCTCCGCGGCCAATCGCTTCGCGGTGATCCCGTCGAGGGGCATGCTTCCTCCGCGGCCGCTGGGCGGGCTTCCGGCCCGGCTTGCGCCGCGTTTCCCAGTATACTACACTCGGGTCGGGAACCCGGCCGCGCGGACGGCGCGGAAGGAGGACGGCATGGCGGATCGGAGAACGAGGGCGAAGAGGACGAGGACCCCGTCGGTCCTCGGGCGCCTGCTCACGCGGACCTACGTCGGCCGACTGCTGCTCTATGCGGTCGCCGCGACGGTCGTCTGCGGCTTCGATCTCCTGGTGACGGGCGACTCCCTGCGCGCCTTCTATCAGCTCGCAGGAGCCGAATTCCTGCTCTTCGCGGCCGCCCTCTGGGCGGTCTACCTGATCCGGAGGGTCCGGGACTAGCCGAGCGTGACCGGCCCCGCTTCGGGCGGGCACGGACCGGCCATGCGCCGCTTCTGCGTCTCGAGCAGGCGGCGGATCTTCTCGGTCGGGTCCATGAGGCTCGACAGGGACGCGTCGTGGTTGATCGCGTCGATGATCAGCGCCACGAACTTCGCGAGGTTCACGTCGATGAACCAGGGCGCCTCGAGCAGCTCGGGACGGCGGTAGATCAGGTTCGTCGCGAGGACGCGCGTGATCAGGCCTTCTTCGTACGCCTTGTCGAAGGCCTCCGTCCCGTCCGTGAAGAGGGCGAACGTCGCGGCGCAGAAGATGCGGCGCGCCTTGCGGGCCTTCAGCTCGCGGGCGAGGTCGAGCATCGATTCGCCCGACGAGATCATGTCGTCGATGATGAGGATGTCCATCCCCTCGACCGAATCGCCGAGGAATTCATGCGCGACGATCGGGTTGCGGCCGTTGATCACCTTCGTGTAGTCGCGTCGCTTGTAGAAGGTGCCGAGCGGGCATCCGAGCATCGAGGCGTAGTACATCGCGCGCGAGATGCCGCCCTCGTCCGGGCTCACGACCATGAGGTCGCCGTCCAGTTTCAGGTCGGGGATGCGGTGGACCATCGCCTTGAGGATCTGGTAGGCCGTCGTGATGTTCTCGAAGCCGCCGATCGGGATCGCGTTGGCGACCCGGGCGTCGTGCGCGTCGAAGGTGATGATGTTCGCGACGCCGAGGTCGTAGAGCTCCTCCAGCATGAAGGCGCAGTCGAGGGACTCGCGCGAGTTGCGCTTGTGCTGGCGGCTCTCGTAGAGGAACGGCATGATCACGTGAACGCGGCGGGCCTTGCCGGAGATCGCGAGGATCGTCCGCTTGAGGTCCTGATAGTGGTCGTCCGGGCTCATGTGGTTCTCGATGCCGAACATCCTGTAGGTGCAGGAGAAGTTCAGCACGTCGGCGAGGATGAAGATGTCGTGGCCGCGCGTGGTGTGCGAGATCACGGCCTTGCCTTCCCCGGACGAGAACCGGAGGGTGTCGACGTTGATCCGGTAGTCGGAGCGCATGAAGCCCGGGCAGCCCGAGGCGTGCTTGGGGTTGGTCTCGCGGTACTCGACGCGGCGGCGGTGCAGGTAGGAGTTCACGTTCGCCGCGAAATCGATGCTGCCCCGCAGGGGGATGATGCCGATCGGTCCGACCGGCTGCATCGCGTTGTCTCCGTATTGGTTGTAGAGGTAGTAGTTGGACTCGTTCCGGGGCGTAGTGGACATCGGGCACCCCCTGGGGTATGGTAGCCGTGGGCTCGCCCGACGGCCTGCTATCTATATCAAGCGCGATTCCGCCACGGATGTCAACAGGAGGGAGCGGCGTGGATTTCCGCAGGACCCGCCTCCATTCGGTCTCCGGGGACCTCTCCGGACTGCCGCCTCCGACGCGCCCCGAAGTCGTGATCGTCGGGCGCTCCAATGTCGGGAAATCCTCCCTCGTGAACGCCCTCGGGGACAACCGCACCCTCAGCCGCACCAGCCGGATCCCGGGCAAGACGCGCCTCGTCCTCGCCTTCGACGTCGACGGCGCGCTGCTCCTCGTCGACCTCCCGGGCTACGGCTACGCGCGCGTCGGCCAGGAAGACCGCCGCCGCTTCTCGGAGCTGACCGACGGCTACCTGCACGAGAAGCGCGACCTCCGGCTCGCGCTCCACCTCGTCGACATCCGCCACGCGCCGTCCGCGGAGGACCTCCTCATGCGGTCCTGGCTCGTGGCGCGGGGGCTTCCGACCGTGACCGTCCTCACCAAGGCCGACAAGCTGACCCGCCGCGAGACCCAGGCGCAGGAGAAGGCGATCCGCGCCGCGCTCGCCCTCGCCGACGGCGATCCGGCCGTCGTGTTCTCCGCCGAGACCCGCGCCGGCGTCGACGCCCTGCGCGCCCTGATCGCGGAGCGGACGCGTTCGGTCGCCGGCTGACGCTGCCCGCCGCCTCCCGTCGTCTCCTGCCGTTCTCCCGTCTCCCGGGATTCCCTCTCCGTGGGCCATCCTCGAAGCGGGAGGGTGCGCCGTGCGGATGGGAGAATGGATCGCGGACCAGGCCCGTCTGAGACCGCTCGTGCCGGCCGCGGTCGGCGCGTTCGTCGGATGCGTCGCCTCCTTCCAGGCGGGGTGGCTCGCCCTCGCCGTCCTTCCGGCGCTCGTCGCGCCCCCCGTCGTCCTCGCGCTTCGCCGCCGCGCCGTCCCGATCGCCGCCTGGATCGCGCTCGCCGCCTGCGCCGCCGGAGCCGTCCGCATGCTGGCCGCCGTCGCGCCGCCGCGAGCCGCCGCAGCGAGGCTCGCCGGCACGGAGGGCGTTCTGTCGGGCGTGGTCGTCACCACGGACGCCGCCGCGGTCGGCGGGACGTCCGCCTGGAGTCGCCAGCGCGTCTCCGCGCCCGGCATCGGCGCCGTCGTCCTGACGGTGAAGGGACCGGCGCTCCCGTACGGCCGCCGCGTCGAGATCCCCGTCCGCTTCGAGCGTCCGGAGGGCGCGGCCAATCCCGGCGGCTACGACGAGGCCGCGCGACTCGGCGCCGAGGGGATCTTCCTCCTCGCGGAGGCGACGGGTCCCGACCGGAGCGACGGCGCGACCGTACCGCCGAACCCGTTCGCCGCGGCCGGCGCGCGGGTCCGGGAGGCCTTCTCGGCCGCCTATCGGGCCTTCCTGCCGCCGCGGGAGGCGTCGCTGATGAGCGGGATGCTCCTCGGCGACGTGAGCGCGATGGCGGACGAGGACGCGGAGGCCTTCCGTCGCGCCGGTCTCTCGCACCTCACGGCCGTCTCCGGCTCCAATGTGGCGTTCATCCTCGCGCCCGCCGCCCTGCTGGCCTCGAAGGGCCGCCTCGGCCGGAAGGTCCGCGCCGCCGCGCTCGCGGCCTACCTGATGTTCTTCGGGTACGTCACGGGCTGGGAGGCCTCCGTGACCCGCGCGATCCTGATGGCGGCCGTCGCCCTCGCCGGGGGCGTCCTCCTGCGCCGCTCCGACGCCGCGAGCGCCCTCGCCGCCGCCTGCCTCGGGATGCTGCTGGCCGAACCGACGGTCGCCTTCGACGCCGGCTTCCGCCTGTCCGCGCTCGCCACGGCCGGTCTCCTCGGGCTCGCGCGCCCGGTCGGCTCCTTCCTGCGCGCGCTGCCGCCCTTTCGCCGGCCCTTCCCGGGCCGGCGCGCCGCGCTCGCGTTCCTGGACCTCCTCGCCGTGACGCTCTCCGCGCAGGCGGCGGTCCTTCCGGTTTCCCTGCCCCTGTCGGGCGGGATCTCGGCGGCCGGCTTCCTCTCCAACCCGCCCGTCGTTCCGCTCGCCGAGCTGGTGACGCTCTACGGCGGCGCCGCCGGCGCGCTCGGCTGGATCCTCTCGGCGACCACGGGCCCCGCCTCCCTTGCGTGCCTGCCGGTCCGGCTCGTCGCGGCGCCGCTCGCGGGACTGCTCCGCTTCATCCTCGACACGGCGGAATGGGCGGCCGGCCTCGACGCCCTGCGCGCGTCCCTTCCCGCGCGGGACGCCGCGCTCCTGCTGCCGGCCTTCGCGCTGGCTCTCGCGGCCCTTGCGGCCGGGCGCCGCGGGATCCGCCGCTCCCTCCTGCGGACGGCCGCCGCCTGCGCGGCCGCCGGAATCCTCGCCCTCGCTGCGATGCCGCTCTTCGCCCCCGAAGCGACCGTCGTCTTCGCCGACGTCGGGCAGGGGGACCTCACGCTCGTCCTGACGCGCGACGGGCGCTGCGCGGTCATCGACGGGGGCCCCGCCGACGCGTCCGGGAAAGGGGAGGGGGTCCGGGCTCTCGAGGCACTGCTCGCCTACTACGGGATCGACGCGGTCGACGCGGTCTTCGCGACGCACGGACACGCCGATCACGCCGGCGGCCTCCTCTGGCTGCTCCAGAACGTCCCGTGCAAGGCCCTCTACATGCCTTCCGGGACCGTCGGAGCCGCCGTCGGATCGTCCGCGCGGACCGGCGGCGCCCCGGGGACCGCGGAGTCCCTGGGCCTCGGCGCCCTCCTCGTCGACGCGGCCCGCGAGAGGGGATGCCCGGTGTCGGAGTGGGGCGCGAATGATAGAATGGACTGCGGACGCTTCCTTTCGGTCGCGGCGCTCGCACCGCTTCCGGAGGCGGCGGCCGGGACGCGGGATGCGGACCCGAACGCCCGATCGCTGGTGCTTCGCGTTGCGGTCGGGACGTTCTCCTTCCTCGTGGCGGGAGACGCCGACGGGACGACCGAGGACGCCCTCGCGTCGATCGCGGTCGCGGACGCCGGACGGGCGACCGCGGGCGGAGCGGACGTCGACCTGCTCCGCGTCTCGCACCACGGATCGGCCTCGTCGACGTCGCGCGCGTTCCTCGAGGCGGTCTCGCCGCAGGCGGCCGTCGTGAGCGTCGGACCGAACCTGTACGGGCACCCGGCGCCGGCGCTCCTGGCGCGCCTGGCGGAGGCGGGGATCCCGACATACCGGACCGATGCGGGCGGCGCGGTCCTGGCGAGGATCTCGCACGGAGAGGCCGTCGTCGCCTCCTGGAGAAAGGAACCCTGAGGATGGCCCAGCGTGAACCGAAGGCCGACAAGCGTCAATACATGGTCGTCCGCGAGGACCTCGCGGCGGGGGCGGTCCGCCGCGTCTATCTCTTCCACGGGGACGAGGCCTTCCTGATGCGGCGCTTCGCCGAGGCGGTCTCCAAGGCGGTCCTCGCGCCCGGCGCCGAATCCGTCGACCGCGCGGTGCTCGACCCGCAGGGCCGTCCGTCGTCCCTCGACCTCCGCAGGCTCGCCTCCGAGCTCGCCACGCCGCCCTTCCTCTCGCCGCGCCGCCTCGTCCTCGTCCGGAACTCCGGCCTGTTCGGGTCGGAGCGCCGCGGCGCCGCCAAGGACGCCCCGGCCGCGGACGAGCCCGAGGAAGGGGAGGAAGAGGACTCCGAAGCGCCGGCCGCGGCCCGCGAGAAGCCGGACGAGCTCGTGCGCCTCCTCGACGGGATTCCGGATTCGGCCTGCCTCGTCTTCCTGGAGAAGAAGATCGATCGCCGCATCAAGAAGCCGCTCGAGGCCGTGGAGCGGAACGGGCGCATCGTGGAGTTCGCCATCCAGGATATCCAGGACCTCCGCGTCTTCATCTCCCGGGACCTGGCCACGGCCGGGCTCTCGATCGACGCGGACGCCGTGGAGTCGCTGCTCGTCCGGTGCGAGTCGTCGATGGGCGCGCTCTCGACCGAGTGCGAGAAGCTCCGGCTCCGCTGCACGGGGGACGGCACCACGCGCGTCACGGCGGCGATCGTCGAGGAGACATGCATCCCGGACCTCGCCGGGCGCATCTTCGACCTGACCGACGCGATCGGGCTCGGGAAGCCGGGCGAGGCGCTCCGCATCCTCGACACCCTGGTCGCCCGCAAGGAACCGGTGCTCGTGCTGCTCTTCATGCTGGCCCGCCACGTGCGGCTCCTGATCCGCGCGAAGGAGGTCCCGTCCGCGAAGTACCTCCCGGCCGCGCTCGGCCTGCCGCCCTTCATCGCCGGCCGCTACGCGGACCAGGCGCGGGGCTTCTCGATGGAGGCCCTGGAGGCGCTGCACGCGAAGTGCTTCGAGGCCGACGCCGCCGCCAAGACGGGCCGGCTCGAGGAGCGCGCCGCCCTCGAGGCCCTGATCGCCTCCGTGCCGCCGCGCGGCGCGGCCCGGCGCCCGTGAAGCGCCGCGGAAGCCGTGATATAATCCACGGGGCCCTGCTGGAAAGGAAGACGAGATGACGAAGATCGCCATGAAGACCCCGCTGGTCGAGATGGACGGGGACGAGATGACCCGCATCATCTGGCAGCAGATCAAGGACATCCTCCTGCACCCGTTCGTCGATCTGAAGACCGAGTACTACGATCTAGGTCTCCCCAACCGCGACGCGACGGACGACCGCGTGACGTCCGCTTCGGCCGAGGCGACCCTGCGGCTCGGCGTCGCCGTGAAATGCGCGACGATCACCCCGAACGCGCAGCGCGTCGAGGAATACAGGCTGAAGAAGATGTGGAAGAGCCCGAACGGCACGATCCGCGCGATCCTCGACGGCACGGTCTTCCGGGCCCCGATCGTCGTGGACTGCATCCGGCCCTTCGTGGCCTCCTGGA
>CAIXGU010000260.1 GCA_903919045.1 uncultured Eubacteriales bacterium
CACCGTCACGATCGACTACGAGGGCACGGTCGACGAGATCCCGTTCGAAGGCGGCAAGGCCGAGAACCACGACCTCAGGATCGGCTCCAACTCGTTCATCCCCGGCTTCGAGGCCCAGCTCGTCGGGCATTCCGCCGGCGAGTCGTTCGACCTCGCGGTGACCTTCCCCGAGGACTACCACAGCGAGTCGCTGAAGGGCCAGAAGGCGAAGTTCGCCGTCACGGTGCACGCCGTGAAGCTGCGCGAGCTGCCTGCTCTCGACGACGAGTTCGCGAAGGACGTCTCCGAGTTCGACTCGCTGGACGCCTACAAGGACAGCCTCCGCAAGAAGCTGGAGGAGGACACGGCGCACCGCGCCGAACATGCGTTCGAGGACAAGGCCGTCGAGGCCGTCGTCGCGGGCGCGTCGGTCGAGATCCCGGCGGTGATGGTCGAGCACGAGGTCGACCGGATGGTCGAGGACTACGCGAACCGCATGCGCTACCAGGGGCTCGAGATCGAGCAGTACCTGCAGTACGTCGGCCAGACGATGGAGGAGTTCCGCAAGGGCTTCGCCGACATGGCCGCCTCGCGCGTCAAGACCCAGCTCGTGATCGAGACCGTCGCGAAGGCCGAGAAGGTCGAGGCGTCCGACGAGGAGGTCGAGGCCGAGATCGAGCGGATGGCGACGATGTACGGCATGAAGGCCGAGGACCTGAAGAGCCGCCTGACGCCGGGCGAGGACGGCATCGTCCGCGACAGCGTCGTGAACCGCAAGACCGTCGAGCTCATTACCGCCGCGGCGAAGCCCGTGAAGCCGGCGCCCGCGGAGGACGCCGCGACGGCGGACGCGAAGGCGGAGAAGCCCGCGAAGGCGAAGAAGGCCGCGAAGAAGGCCGAGAAGGCCGAGTAGCGGAGACCGGATGGCCCGAAGCGGGACGAACGTCACATAGGTATCGGCGAAGGACAGGGAAAGTCAATACAATCGGGTCATCGACACCGCGCCGGACCGAGCGACGGCCCGACCGCACCGAAAAGGAGCACCTGCCATGAGCCTCGTACCGATCGTCATCGAACAGACCAACCGCGGAGAGCGTTCCTACGACATCTATTCGCGCCTTCTCAAGGAGCGGATCATCATGCTGAGCGACGAGGTGAACGAGGTCACCGCGAGCCTCATCACCGCCCAGCTGCTGTTCCTCGAGGCGGAGGACCCCGACAAGGACATCCAGTTCTACATCAACAGCCCGGGCGGCCTGATCACGGCCGGGTTCATGATCTACGACACGATGCAGTACATCAAGCCGGACGTGCAGACGATCTGCGTCGGGATGGCCGCCAGCATGGGCGCCTTCCTGCTCGCCGCCGGCGCGCCGGGCAAGCGCTTCGCGCTCCCGAACGCCGAGGTGATGATCCACCAGCCGTCGGGCGGCGCCCAGGGCCAGGCGACCGACATCAAGATCGCGGCCGAGCAGATCGTGAAGACGCGCAAGCGCCTCAACAGGATCCTCGCCGAGCGCACCGGGCAGCCGATCGAGAAGATCGACATCGACACGGAGCGCGACTTCTGGATGAGCGCCGAGGAAGCCAAGGCGTACGGCATCATCGACCACATCATGGACAAGAGGAAGTAGGGAAGCGATGGCATCCTCCACGAAGGGCGGCGGCTCCGGCCGCGGCTCGGACGACGGCGGCCGGCGCAACGGCGGGACCCCCCCACCGGGGCCCGGCTCCGGCCGCGGAAGCGGCGGCGGGTCCGACCGCCGTCATGAGCATGGCCGCGAGCATGATCACGACGACGAGGGCGGGGACGACGGTTCCGTCCGCTGCTCGTTCTGCGGCAAGGACGAATCCCAGGTCGAGCGGCTGATCGCCGGCCCAGGCGTCTTCATCTGCAGCGAGTGCATCGACCTGTGCGGGGAGATCCTCGCGCAGGAGGACGTGCGCCCGCCGCGGCACCGCGAGACGCCGGTCCCGGTGGTCGCGCCCGCGCACCTGCCGTCGCCCGCGCGCATCAAGGAGACGCTCGACCAGTACGTGATCGGCCAGGAGAAGGCCAAGAAGATCCTGTCGGTCGCGGTCTACAACCACTACAAGCGCGTGTTCCGCAAGGACGCGAGCGGCGGCCGACACGACGACGTCGAGCTCTCGAAGAGCAACATCCTGATGCTCGGGC
>CAIXGU010000261.1 GCA_903919045.1 uncultured Eubacteriales bacterium
CCGCCGCGACGAGCGACTCGGCGAAGGGGTCGACGGGCAGGCCGGGGCCGATCGCGCACGCGTCCCGGCCGTCGAGCAGCGCCTTCAGCGCGGCGGCCGCCGCGTCGGCGTCCTCGGAGGCGAAGGCGCGCCACATCGTTTCCGGGAGCGCCGCGGCGCAGGAGGCGAGGATCCCCTCGGGGACGACGCCCCACGTGCGGCCGGCGCCGCTGCGGCCCGCCGCCTCGGCGGCCATCCGCACGGAGCCCGGCATGCCGGGGGCGCCGCCGACGACGACGGCCTTGCCGAAGTCGCCCTTGTGCGCGTCGCGCGCGCGGACCGGCGCCTGCGCGGCGGTCCAGGCGTCGTCCGCCCACACCGCGTCGGGCGGGCCGAGGACCGCGTCGGCGAAGCGGGTCGGGAAGCCGATCGGCGCGACGAGCAGGCGGCCGGCGGCGAGAAGGCCGGGCATCGCCACGGAGCCGGTCTTCGGGAGGACGAAGGCGACGGTGGCGTCGGCCGGGACCGCGCCGTCCGCGACGGCGCCGGTGTCGGCATCGGTGCCGGAGACGAGGTCGACCGCGAGGACGCGGAGACGGGGGCCGCGCGCGGCCCGCACGCGGGCGAAGAGGGCGCGGACCGCGGGCGGCAGGCCGGCGCCGCGGAAGCCGGTGCCGTAGACGGCGTCGAGGACGACCCAGGAGCGGCCGTCGCCGAAGAGGTCCGGATCGTCGGGCTCGGCGGCGGGGAGGCCGAGGCGCAGGGCGGCCGTGCGGTTCGCGGCGGTCTCGGGGCCGAGGGCGCCGAGGTCGCCGGGCTCCGCGTCGACGAGGCGGACGTCGCGGCCCGCGGTCGCGAGCAGCCTGGCGGCGGCAAGCCCGTCTCCGCCGTTGTACCCCTTGCCGCAGAGCGCGACGAAGGCGACCGGCTCCGGAAGGCCCGACGCGAGCCGCATCGCGGCGTCGGCGACGGCGCGCGCCGCGTTCTCCATCAGGACGGCGCGCGGCAGGCCCAGCCGCTCCATCGCGGCCTGGTCGACCCGTGCGGCGTCCGTGCGGCCGAGCGTGCGCATCGTCGGGCGTCCTCCCTTCCCGCGCCGGCCCGCGGCCGGCGCTTCTCCCCTTGGAATATCCACCTTCCGGCGGTAGAATGCAACCCATGGAACGCGACCGTCTCCGGCTCGTCGGCGCCGTCCGGAGGGCCATCGAGGACTACGCGATGATCGAGGCGGGCGACCGCGTCGCGGTCGGCCTGTCGGGCGGGAAGGACAGCCTCGCCCTCCTCTACGCGCTCTCCCGGCTGCGCGGCTTCCCGGACCTGCCGTTCCCCTTCGAGCTGGTCGCCCTCACCGTCGACCTCGGCTTCCCCGGAACCGATTTCTCGGGGCTCGAGGCCTTCTGCGCCTCGCTCGGCGTCCCCTTCGTCCTCGAGCGGACGCGGATCGGGCCGATCGTCTTCGACACGCGCAAGGAGCCGAATCCGTGCGCGCTGTGCGCGAAGATGCGGCGGGGCACGCTGCACCAGGCGGCCCGCCGCCTGGGATGCCGGCGCCTCGCGCTCGGGCATACGATGGACGACGCGGTGGAGACGCTCCTCCTGTCGATGTTCTACGAAGGCCGCGTCCACTGCTTCGAGCCGGTCTCCTGGCTCAGCCGGGCGCACCTCTTCCAGGTCCGCCCGCTCGTCCTCGTGAAGGAGGACGCGATCCGCGCGCTCGCCGCCGACGTCGGGCTGCCCGTCCTCGCGAGCCCCTGCCCGGCCGCCGGCACGACCTCCCGCCACCGCGTCGATGCGATGCTGCAGGCGTTCGAGGCGGACGACCCGCATGTCGGCGAGCGGGTCTTCGCGGCGCTGCGGCGCCTCGGCATCGACGGCTGGAAGCGGCCGGACGCGGAGCGCCGGGTTCCCGGACCGTCCTGAGGTCCCTCGCACCGGACGAAGGAGAAGGCCCGCTTCCCGAAGGGAGGCAGGCCTTCCCGCATGCGGGGCCGACGCCCCGCAAAGGCTTCAGGCGCGGATCAGAGCGCCTTGTCCAGCATCGCGGCGAGGTCCTCGTAGGGGCGCGCGCCGATCGCGCGGTCGACCACCTGTCCGCCCTTCAGGACGTACAGGGTCGGGATGCTCATCACCTTGAACCGCTCGGCGAGGGCCATCTCCTCGTCGACGTTGACCTTGCCGATCACGGCCTTGCCTTCGTACGCGGAGGCGAGCTTCTCGACGGTCGGCGCCACCATGCGGCAGGGGCCGCACCAGACCGCCCAGAAATCGAGCAGAACGGGCTTGTCGCTCTTCAGGACGACCTCGTCGAAATTCGCGGCGGTCACGGTCACGGCCATCGGTGGTTCCTCCCAATCTCGCATCGGCACGGGGTTTCGAATCGTCATCCCCATCATACCGATGTGAAATCCGGGCACGGTAACTGGAGTTACATGGTCCGCCGAGACCCTGAAAGGCCGTGATTCCGGCCATGGGAACGATTGCACGAACGCGTTCCGATGGTTACAATCGAGCGAGAAGACGGAGGCGAGGCATGCCGACGGAAGCGACCCACGTCTACGGGTACATGGTCCGCTCCGGCACCGTGCGCTACCGCTGCGGGACCGAGAGCGGGTCGGTCGACGTGACCGTCGGGCGGCCGCCGCGCGGCGCAGCGAACGGGGTCGCCGCCTGGTGCGAGCTGGCCGCCGCGCGCGGCGGTCTCCGCGCGACGCTCCGCCTGCGCAACGGCCTCGGCCTGCCGGTCGAGATCCTCGCCGCCTCCCTCGAGACCAATCTCGCGGTCGCCCCCTCGACCCGCGTCTTCGCGAACGGCTGGCAGTCGGACAGCGCCTCCGGCCTCGTGCGCATCTCCGACGGCCTGCCCTTCCCGCGCTTCGCCTCCGCCGCCGACCGCGCCCTCGGCGACTACGGCTTCGTCCGCTACGGGCGCGGCCGCGTCCACAGCTGGTCCTACGCGTGGTTCGGCGCCGGCGCCGCCTTCTCCTGGTTCGGCGCGCTCGACGAAACGCTCGCCTTCGCTCGCTTCGATTTCGCCGCCCCGGCCCGCGGACCGGGCCCCGCGGGTCTCGCGATCCATGCCGACTGCGACGGACTCGTCCTGCCCCCCGCTCCGAGGACCAAGGGAACGCCGCAGGAGACCGTCCGGCTTCTCGACGTGTATCTGGCCATGGGAGACGAGACGGCCTGCGTCGACGGCTACTTCGCCCTGCGCCGGAGGATCCGCGGGGAGAACCCCGACCCCCGCGTGCGTCCGCGCTCGCCCGGCCGGCCCGGCGTGGCCTGGATCGCGCGGCCGGAACCGCGCGGCGCCGACCCTCCCGCGACCGTGGGCGCGGCGGAGATCGAGGCCGCGGCGGAACCGTTCCTCCTGCTGGACGAGCCCCTCGACTACCTGTTCGTGGGACGTCGCGACGTCTGCGCGCTGGCGCCGCGCGCCGGCGCCGGCGAAGGATCCGGCGCGAACGGACGCCCGGCCGTCCTCCGCGCCGCCTTCGACGCCGTCCGCCGCAGCGGGGCGCTGCCGGGGGTCTCCCTCTCCCCCTTCGCGTGCGAAGAGCGTTCCGACCTCTACCGGGAGCGCAAGGAGTTCCTCGCCCTCGACGTCCGGGGGCATCCCCTCCGCATCGGCGCCGACCGCCCCGGAGAGCGCGTGCTGTACGTGATGGACTTCTACGACGCGGCCTACCGCCGCCATCTCGAGACGCTCTTCCGCCCGCTCGTCGCCGAAGGCGGCGCAGGACTCGTCCGCCTCGAGCGCCTCCACGCCGCGGCCCTGCTCGGCGGCGCCGGCCGCGGCCGGACGCGCGCCCAGGCGACGCAGGAAGCGCTCCGCCTGCTGCAGGACCTCTGCCGCGGGATCCCGGCCGTCGCCGCCGGCGTCCCTCTCGGCGCGGCCTTCGAGACCGTCGAGTACGCGGCCGTCTGCCCCGAGCCCGCCGCCGCGCGCCGTTCCCCTTTCGCGCGCCTCGCGGCGCGCGGCCTGCGCGAACGGCCCGTCGCGGACGCCGTCGTGCGCACGGCCGCCGGCCGGCGCCACCTCGACGGGCGCGCCTTCCGCTCCGACCCCGGTCCGTTCTCGCTGCGGCGCGCGCAGGATCCCGGGGAGGACGCGGACCGCCGCCTCCACGCCCAGGCCTGCGCGCTCTTCGGAGGACTCCTGTCGACGGCCGACCCGGTGCGCGCCTACAGCTCGCCCGAGCGCGAGCGGTTCCGCGACGCGCTGCGCCGCTGCGGCTCGCGGCGCTTCGAGAAGCGCGTGCTCTCCGTCGCGGACGAGGAAGGCGGCGCGCTGCGCGTCGTCATCGAGCTGCGCGGGGAGCGCAGCGAGGAAGCGATCCCCCCGCCGACGCGGCGCTAGATGACTTCCTGGTCGAGGCCGGACAGGTCGTACGGCGTCTCCTGATAGACGTAGTAGTTGAGCCAGTTCGCGAACAGCAGGTTCGCGTGCGCGCGCCAGCGGACGACCGGCTCGCGCGTCGGGTCGTCGCCCGGGTAGTAGTTCCGCGGGATCGCGATCGGGAGGCCCTTCGCGACGTCGCGGTCGTATTCGCCCTTGAGGGTCAGCGGGTCGTACTCGGAGTGCCCGGTCACGAAGATCTGCCGGCCGTGCTGCGCGCTCGCGAGGTAGACGCCCGACTCCTCCGATTCCGACAGCAGCGTCAGCTCCGGGACCGCGAGGATATCCTCCCGCAGCACCGTGGTGTGCCGCGAGTGCGGGACGTAGAAGACGTCGTCGAAGCCGCGGAACAGCTTCACGTGGTTGTCCGGCCGCGAGTGCGGGAAGACGCCGAACATCTTCTCCGGCAGTTCGTGCTTCGGGACGCCGTAGTGGTAGTGCAGGCCGGCCTGGGCGCCCCAGCAGATGTGGAGCGTCGAGTACACGTTGTGCTTCGTCCACTCGAGGATGCGCGCGAGCTCGGGCCAGTACGCGACCTCCTCGAAGGGCATCTGCTCGACCGGCGCGCCGGTGACGATGCAGCCGTCGTAGCGGTTCCCGGACACCTCGGCGAACGTCGAGTAGAACTTCAGGAGGTGCTCCTCCGGCGTGTTCTTCGGCTGGTACGACGCGGTGTAGATCAGGTCGACCTCGACCTGCAGCGGCGTGTTGCCCAGCAGGCGCAGGAGCTGCGTCTCGGTCGAGACCTTCGTCGGCATGAGGTTCAGGATCAGGATCCGCAGCGGGCGGATCTCCTGGTGGTACGCGCGGTCCTCGCGCATGAAGAAGACGTTCTCCTTCTCGAGGATGTCGGCGGCGGGGAGCGTGTCGGGGATCTTGATCGGCATCGCGTCTTCTCCTTCCTCCGGTCTACCGGATGAACTCGATCAGGATCGACGAGTCGGGCACGAAGCGGGGGTCGGCGCGCGGGACGTGGGCGATCGCGGCGACGAGCCGTTCGGCCTCGGCGACGGCGCGCGGCAGGTCCGCGAAGGCCTTCCGGTCGAGAAACCAGGAGCCCGGCACGCGGCCGGCGGCGAGGTCCTCCAGCGAGGTGCGCAGGTGCCCCGCCGCGAGCGGGTCGACGACGCAGAACTCATAGGGCATCGCGGAATTGACGTACTCGTCCGCGTCCGCGAGGTACTGCGCGAAGCAGGTCTCCTCGGAGGCGGCGATCATCGGCCAGTAGTCCAGCGTCTCGATCGCGGAGGCCGAGCGGTGGCGCACGTCGCGGCAGATGCGGCGGAGCTTGCGCATGTCGTGCGCGTCGAGGAGCTGGCGGTCGCCGACGAGCGAGCCGTGCGGCATGATGAACACGCCGAGGCGGGAGGCGCGCGGGACCGAGCCGGCGACGGCCCGGCTCATCCCGTGCAGGCCCTCGACCAGCAGGACGCCGTTCTTCGGGATGCGCACGGTGCGGCCGCCGGTCTCCAGGCGGACGCGGCGCGTGAAGTCGAAGGTCGGGACGACGGCCTCGCCGCCCGCGAGCAGGTCGGCGATCTGGCGCGACATCAGGGCGAGGTCGAGCGTGACGGTGCTCTCGTAGTCCGGCCGGCCCTGCGCGTCGCGCGGGACGCCCTCCTGGCCGTAGAGGTAGTAGTCGTCGAGCGAGATCCGTTCCGTCGCCTTCCCGTGCAGGCGCAGCGCGCCCCCGAGGCGGTCGTTGAAGGTCGTCTTGCCGGAGGCGGTCGGGCCGGAGATGAAGACGGCCTGGATGCACGGGTCCTCGGCGACGCGGCGGGCGACGGCGTCCACGCGGGCCAGGAACGCGGCCTCGCATTCGTGGACGTACACGTCGAGCTTCTTCGTGCCGAGGCTCTCCTCGAGGTCCTCGACCGAGGTGCGCACCATCGCTTCCAATCGGGCCATCCGGCGTCCCTCCCTCCCGTCGGGAAAGTCTCTGGATTATACCACGGAGGCCCGGATTGCGCCCGTGCCGCGCCGCCTGTATAATCGGAGACCGGCCGCTCCGCCCGGCTCTTTCCTCGGGTGCGACAGGCCTTCGAGGAGGACTCCATGGACCCGGTCCCGAACTCCGCTGCGATCCCCGAGACGACGGCTCCCGCCGCCGCGCCGGCGGCTGCCGTCCGCACCGCCGAGCAGATCGCCCGCCGCCGCACCTTCGCGATCATCTCCCACCCCGACGCCGGCAAGACGACGCTGACGGAGAAGCTGCTGCTCTACGGCGGCGCGATCCACATGGCCGGCACGGTGAAGTCGCGCAAGGCGTCGCGGTACGCGACGTCGGACTGGATGGAGATCGAGCGCCAGCGCGGCATCTCCGTCACGTCCTCCGTCATGCAGTTCGAGTACGGCGGCTGCTGCATCAACATCCTCGACACCCCCGGCCACCAGGATTTCTCCGAGGACACCTACCGCACGCTGTGCGCGGCGGATTGCGCCGTGATGCTGATCGACGGCGCCAAGGGCGTCGAGGCGCAGACGATCAAGCTGTTCCACGTCTGCCGGATGCGCGGCATCCCGATCTTCACGTTCGTCAACAAGATGGACCGCGCCGCCCGCAACCCGTTCGACCTCATGGACGAACTCGAGAAGGTGCTCGGCATCGCGTCCTCCCCGATGAACTGGCCGATCGGCACCGACGGCGACTTCCAGGGCGTCTACAACCGCGCGCTGCGCCGCGTCGAGCGGTTCGACGGGACCGCGGGCGACCACGGCGCCTCGATGGTCCACGTCGAGGTCCGCTCGGTCGACGACCCCGCGCTCGGGTCGCTCCTCGGCCCGGAGCACCACCGCCGGCTCATGCAGGAGATCGAGCTGCTCGACATCGCGGGCGATTCCCTCGACATGGGGAAGGTCCTCGCGGGCGAACTGACGCCGGTCTTCTTCGGCAGCGCGATCAACAACTTCGGCGTCGAGCCGTTCCTCCAGGCGTTCCTCGGGATGGCCCCGCCGCCCGCCCCGCGCGCCGCGCAGGTCGGTCCCGTGCCCGTCGACGCCCCGTATTTCTCGGGCTTCGTGTTCAAGATCCAGGCGAACATGAACCCCGACCACCGCGACCGCATCGCGTTCCTGCGCATCTGCTCCGGCCGCTTCGAGAAGGGCCTCGAGGTGCGCCACGTGCGCGAGGGGCGGCCGATCCGCCTGTCGCAGCCGCAGCAGTTCATGGCCCAGGAGCGCAGCATCGTCGAGGAGGCGTTCGCCGGGGACATCATCGGCGTCTTCGACCCGGGGATGTTCCGCATCGGCGACACGCTCGTCCAGGGGACGCGCGACCTCGCGTTCGAGGGCATCCCCGTCTTCCCGGCCGAGCACTTCGCCCGCATCGCGCCGGCCGACTCGATGAAGCGCAAGCAGTTCCTGAAGGGCATCGCGCAGCTCTCCGAGGAAGGCGCGATCCAGGTCTTCAAGCAGCCCGACATCGGCACCGAGACATTCGTCGTCGGCGTCGTCGGCGTGCTGCAGCTCGAGGTGCTGGAATACCGCCTGAAGGCGGAATACGGCGTCGACGTGCGCCTCCAGCAGCTCCCCTACCGCCACGCGCGGTGGGTCGGTCCCGGCGCCGACGGGAAGCGGCCGGACATGGCGAGGCTCAGCCTCACGTCCACGACACTGCGCGTTCTCGACCGGGACGGCGCGCCGGTGCTGCTGTTCGAGACGGAGTGGGCGATCACCTGGGCGACGGACCGCAACAAGGGCCTCGTCCTCGAGGAGATCCACGCGCGGACGGCACTGGAATAGTCGACCGAGGAGCCGGGAACGGCGATCCGCTCGGTCGGAATCCCCTCAGCCGAACGCCCTCAGCGCCTCGTCGCGCATACCGGACGGCGGGATGACCGCCGTGTGGCGGATCTCCTTCCGCGTCAGCCCGTCGAGTCCCGCGGGGACCGCGAGGCCGCTCTCGGCGGCGAGCTCCTGCAGCAGCACGTCCTCGCCGCGCCCTCGGGAATAGCCGTTCCCGAAGAGCGCGTCGCACACGCTCGCCCCGAACTTGAACGGGCTCGCCGTCGAGACGACGACGGTGCGCGGCGGCGGGGCGCCGGGCGTCCCCGGGCGGGTCGAGACCCGTTCGAGCACGTGGAAGCCGACGGCGGTGTGGGGGTCGACGACATGGTCGAAGCGGTCGTAGATCTCGCGGATCGTGCGGATCGTCGCGGCGTCGTCCGCGAAGCCGCCGACGAACGTCTCCTGCAGCGTGCGCAGGGCGGCGGGGTCGACGGAATAGGACCCCTTGGCGGCGAGATCGCCCATCCATCCTGAAACGCGCGCGGCGTCGCGCCCGGAGACCTCGTGGAGCAGGCGCTCGAGGTTGCTCGACACGAGGATGTCCATGGACGGAGAGATCGTGCGGTGGAACTCGCGCCGTCTATCGTAGACGCCGGTGCGCAGGAAGTCCGCGAGGACCTTGTTGCGGTTGGACGCGCAGACGAGCCGGCCGACGGGCAGGCCCATGCGCTTCGCGTACCAGGCCGCGAGGATGTTCCCGAAGTTGCCGGTCGGCACCACGAAGTCGACCCGCTCCCCCATCTTCATCGGGACGCCGGGCTCCTTGGGCACGGCGGCGAGCAGGTCCGCGTAGGCGGAGAAGTAGTAGGCGATCTGCGGGACGAGGCGGCCCCAGTTGATCGAGTTCGCCGAGGACAGGAACACGCCCGCCGCGTCGAGTTCGGCCGCCGTCGCGGCGTCGGCGAGGATCTCCTTCACGCCGGCCTGGGTGTCGTCGAAGGTGCCCTCGACGGCGACCACGCGGCAGTTGGCGCCCTCCTGGGTCGCCATCTGCAGGCGCTGCGCCTCGCTCACGCCCCGCGCCGGATAGAAGACGACGACGGACGTGCCCGGGATGTCCTTGAAGCCCTCGAGCGCCGCCTTGCCGGTGTCGCCGGACGTCGCCGCGAGGATGCGCACCTCGCGCTCGGTCCCGCACTTGCGCAGCGCGGCCTTCAGGAGGTGCGGGAGGATCTGCAGGGCCATGTCCTTGAAGGCGGCCGTCGGCCCGTGCCACAGCTCGAGCATCCACAGCCGGTCGGAATAGGGATTGAGCTGGACGAGCGGCGCCGGCGCGGGCTGGAAGCGCTCCTCGCCGTAGGCTTCCTCGGCGTAGCGGCGGAGCTCGGCGGGGGTGTAGTCCGTGAGGAAGCGCGACAGGACGGCGACGATGCGGTCGACGAACGGCACGCGGGCCAGGGCCTCGATCTCCTCGGGCTCGAAGGCCGGGATCTCCGACGGGACGTAGAGGCCGCCGTCGGGCGCGAGCCCGCGGCGGATGGCCTCGGCGGAGGGGACGGCGGGCGAACCGCCGCGCGTGCTGACGTAATCCATGGTGGGAGCTCCTTCCGGCGGCTAGCCGAGCCGCGCGATGCGCGACCGGGAGTAGTCCGCGATGTCCTTCGCGGGGAAGTGGTCGATCACGTACTGGTAGAAGGCGCGGGCCTCGTCCTTCTGTCCGAGGGCCTCGTAGCAGCGCCCGAGGTGGTAGGCCACGCCGCCGCCGAAGAAGCCCGGGTCGATCGCGTAGGCCTTCCGCAGCGGGACGAGCGCGTCCGCGGGGCGTCCGGCGTAGAAGAGGTCCATCCCGGTCCGGCGCCAGATGTCGCAGGCCGTCCTCCCGACCTGGGACAGCAACGTCCGCACCGTCTCCAGCGCGTCCCCTACGGTCCCTTCGACTCCCGTCGCGGTCGTGCCGCTCGGGAGCGGGGCGAGGGCTTCGCGCACGGCGAGCAGGAGGTCGGCGGCACCGACGGAGTCGCCCGCGGCGGCCTTCGCCTCCGCGGCGGCGAGGTCCGCGGCGGCCAGGCGGAAGCGCTCCGCGTCGGGCGTCTCGACGGGCGTCGGCGACACCGGCGCGGGCGAGGCGGTCGGGTCGGGCGGGATCGAGACGGCGGCCTCGGGGAATTCCTCGTTGAATGCCTCGAGCAGGGCGCGGAGCTCGGCGGAGACGGGCTTTCCCGACGCACGGAGCTCCTCGATCGCGGCGAGGATCCACTGCAGGCGGTCCACGGCGTCGGGCGTCGGCGTGGGCTTGCCCGAGGGGGAGCCGAAGGGCCAGGCGTCGACGAGGCGCGGGATGCCGTAGAAGCCGGCGGCCACGAGGGCGCCCGCGAGGATCAGGACGAGGACGATGCGCAGGACGCCGCGGAATCGGGCGCGGAAGCCGCCGGACAGCTGCGCGACGGCACGCGTCGAGCCGCGGAGGGGCGGGCGCGGATCCGGCGCTTCGGCAGTGCCGGTGCCCGGAGCGCCGACAGCGGCTTCGGCCGGGGCACGGGGCGGGCCGAACGGGCTGCGCGCGGGGACGGGGGTGCGGTGGGCCGAAGCGGCCGGACGCGCCGGGCGGTCCTTCCCGCGGGCCGGCCGG
>CAIXGU010000262.1 GCA_903919045.1 uncultured Eubacteriales bacterium
CGCCGTCGCCCACGCCCACGAAGGGTCCGACCGCCACGCCGAAGCCGACGCCGACCAAGGCGCCGACCGCCACGCCGACGACCGCCGCGCCGGTCACGGTATTCTCGGGCCCGTTCCCCGTGATCTTCCGCGACGATTTCCCCGACGACCAGAACCTGGTCTCGAATGCGGACGGCACGGCCGTGATCGACGTCGGCAAGGCCAGCCGCGGCCTGCTGCTCGCGAAGGTCTCCGCCGACATCCCCGCCGACCCGGACGTCCGGATCAAGGTGGTCGTCTCCTTCTCCGGCACCCTTCCGTCCGGCTATCCCGCGGTCACGTCCTACCAGTACACGATCCTGCGGCGCGGCGCGTTCGACGGGATCCCCCTGAACATGGGCTCGGGCACCTATACGGCCTCGGTCTACCGGCGGATCGATCCCGACACGAACAACTACGTCCTGCTCGTCCGGACGTCCGTCACCGTGACGCTGGACCCGGTCGAAGGCTTCCTGTCTTCCTTCAACATGGCCGATTTCTCGCGCGCCTCGGCCTGCGTGCAGAAGGCGAACGCCCTGTGCGCCGGGAAGACCGCCGCGACGGCGAAGGTCGATGCGATCTACCGCTGGGTGATCGCGAACATCTCCTACGACGGCCAGCTGGCCACCGACATCAACAACAAGGTCGTGACGCTCCACGTGCCCGACCCCGACACCACCTACGCCACGAAGAAGGGCATCTGCTTCGACTACTCGTCGCTGTTCTCCGCGATGGTCCGCTCCCAGGGGATCCCGTGCCGGCTCGTGATGGGAATCGCCCCGAACGGCGCCTACCACGCCTGGAACGAGGTCTATTTCGAAGGCAAGGGCTGGGTCGTGATCAACGGGTTCCAGTGGGTCAGCGTCGACGGCGTCGTCTGGCAGCTGCTCGATACGACGTTCGGGCACAGCATCTCGAACCAGCAGATCTACAACAACATCGTCGCCGGGAACTACACGGACCAGAAGTACTACTGAGGCATTCGGCGGCCGATCGACGCGGCCCTTCCTCTAGACCTTCCGGTGCCTCCAGCGGCCCTTGCGCACGCGCAGGCCGTAGAGCGTCGCGCGCGCGACGAAATCGCAGGCCGTTCCGACCATCACGCCGTAGAGTCCGAACCCGCCGAAGCGGATCAGCACGAAGGAGAGGCAGACGCGGAAGACCCAGAGGCCGATCACCGCAGTGGCCATGACGTACCAGATGTCGCCGCCGGCGCGCAGCGTGCTGGCGCTGATGTTCATGATCCCGAGCAGCGGCTCGAGCACCGCGAAGAAGCGGATCAGCTGGACGCCCGAGCGGAGGACGGCGGGGTCGTCCGTGAAGATGCGGGCGATCGGCTCGGCGAAGACCGCCGCGAGGATGCCGAGGAGCGAGATGACGACGATCGCGAGACGGACGGACTCGCGCGCGCCGTCGCCTGCATCGTCGAGGCGGCCGTCGCCGAGAGCCTGTCCCACGTAGGTCGTCGTGGCGATCGCGAGGCCGAAGATCGGCATGAAGGCCATCGAGTTCATGTTGACGCCGACCTGCCAGGACGCGTACTCCGCGGTGCCGAGCCCGACCAGCAGCCCGCTCATGGCGAGGAATCCGCCCTGCATGACCGCCTGCTCGAGGAAGGCCGGGAGGCCCTGCCGCAGGATGCGGCCCATCAGGGGAGCGTCGATGCGGTACCGCTCGCCGCCGAGATACATGCGCGCCCGCAGGGCGAACATGAGGACGACGCGCAGGAGGGCGGTCGCCGTCCGCGAGGCCGACAGCGCGATGCCGGCGCCGACGATGCCGAGCGCCGGGACGAGCGTGACGCAGAGGACGACGTTGAGGACCATGCCGACGCCCGAGACCAGCATCGGCGAGAGCGTGTCGCCGGCGCCGCGCATCGCGGCCGCGATCGTCAGGTCGAGGACCAGGAAGGGCAGGCTGAGGAGCACGATGCGGAGGTAGGCGGGCGCGAGCGCGGCGGCGTCGGCGCTGTTCGCCGAGAAGAAGGCGCCTGCGATCGGTCCGGAGAAGGCGAGCGCGAGGCCGGTCACGGCCGCGGAAAGGGCCAGGGCCAGCAGGAGCGACTGGAACAGCGCGCTGCGCGCGGTCCGCTCCTGCCCGGCGCCGAAGAGGCGCGCCACGATGACCGTCGTTCCGGTCGCGAGGCCGGCGAAGGAGGTCTGGAGGAAGGCGATGATCATGTTGACGAAGCCGGCCGCGGCGAGCTCGGCGCTGCCGACGTGGCCGAGGATCGCGGTCACGAAGAGGCCGCCGAACATGAGCACGACCTGCTCGAGGACCGCGGGCCAGGACAGGACGAGGAGGGCGCCGAGGACGTCCCAGCGCAGGAACGGGCGGCGCGCGGGAGAGGCCGCGCCGGAGTCGGCCGCGGGCGCGTCGGGGAGGTCCATCGGGTTCTCGGGGAAGCGTTCGTCCACCATGCTCCGAACACTATACTCCGGCGGGAACGGTTTGGCGAGATGTCCGGCGGGGGGGTCCGCACGGGTCCGGCCGCGTTGCCTTCCGCGCCGCGAGCCGGTAGAATGGACGGCGGAAAGAAGGAAGGACATGAAGAGACTCACGGTCCGAAAGACGGTCCGACGGCTGGCCGGCTTCCTGAAAGGCACGGCCGCGCCCTATGCGGGCGCGCTCGCGTTCACGCTGCTCGGCGCGGGGCTGGCGATGGTCGGCCCGCTCGTGTTCCGCTTCGTCATCGACACGGTGATCGACGGGAACGCTCCTTCCCTGCCGCCGTTCCTCGTGCCCCTGTACGAGGGACTCGGCGCGCGGGACTACTTCGTCGCGAACCTCTGGCTGTGCGGCCTCCTGGTCGTCGTCGTGAACTCGCTCTCCGGCGCCGTCGACTTCTTCAAGGGCTGGTGGATGGCGATCGTGTCCGAGCAGACCGCGCGGACGCTGCGCATGGAGCTCTACCGCCACCTGCACGACCTGCCGTACGCCTACCACGCCAAGGCCGAGACCGGCGACCTCGTGCAGCGGTGCACGTCGGACGTCGAGACGGTCCGCAAGTTCCTCGCGCTGCAGCTGCTCGAGATCGTCCGGTGCCTGTCTCTGGTCGGCTTCTCGATCGGCGTGATGGCCGCCTTGGACCCGACGATGGCCCTCGTCTCGATCGCCGTGACGCCCGTCGTCTTCGGGACCGCGCTCTTCTACTTCCGCAAGGAGCGGGCCGCGTTCCAGGCCTACGACGAGCAGGAGGGCAAGCTCTCCGCGCGCCTGCAGGAGAACCTCACCGGCGTGCGCGTCGTCAAGGCGTTCGCGCAGCAGGCCTTCGAGACCGCGAAGTACCGCGAGGGCAACGAGACGCTGTCGGCTCTCGGCGTGAAGCTGATGACGATCGTCGGCAACTTCTGGATGATGTCGGACTTCCTGTGCCTGCTGCAGACCGCGGCCGTGACCGTGCTCGGCACGGTGCGCGTCGTCGACGGGGCGCTCAGCCTCGGCACGCTGCTCGCCTTCATCGCCTACATGGACACGCTGCTCTACCCGCTGCGCGGACTCGCCCGCACGCTCGCCGACGCCGGCAAGATGCAGATCTCCCTGTCGCGCATCGAGGAGATCCTCGACGAGCCCGCGGAGCCCGACGATTCGCACCTCCTCGAGCCGCGGATCTGCGGCGCGGTGGCGTTCGAGAACGTCGGCTTCCGCTACGACGACGGCAAGGAGGTCCTCTCCGACGTGTCGTTCTCCGTCGCGTGCGGCGAGACCGTGGCGATCCTCGGGCCCACGGGCTCGGGCAAGTCGACGCTGGTGCACCTGCTGCAGCGGCTGTACGACCCTACGTCCGGCCGGGTCCTGCTCGACGGCGTCGACCTCGCGTCGATCCGGCGCGGGCACGTGCGGCGGAACGTGGGGCTCGTGCTGCAGGAGGCGTTCCTGTTCTCCCGCTCCCTCAAGGAGAACATCCGCCTGCCCCGCCCCGACGCCTCCGAGGAGCGGGTGTACGACGCCGCGCGCACCGCCTCGGTCCACGAGGACATCCTCGCGTTCGAGGAGGGCTACGACACGGTCGTCGGCGAGCGCGGCGTGACGCTGTCCGGCGGGCAGCGGCAGCGGGTCGCGATGGCCCGCTCGATCATCCGCGAGTGCCCGGTCGTCGTGTTCGACGACGCGCTGTCGGCGGTCGACACGGAGACCGACGCGCGGATCCGCTCCGAGCTCGCGGCGCGCCGCAGCCGGGCGACCACGTTCATCATCTCGCACCGCATCTCGACGCTCGCGGAGGCGGACCGGATCCTCGTGCTCGAGGACGGGCGCATCTCCGAGAGCGGCACGCACGCGGAGCTGATCGCGCGGCCCGGCCTCTACCGGCGCGTCTGGGAGATCCAGAGCGCGCTCGGGATGGAGGACGAAGCCGCCGGGGACGGGACGGAAGGGGGTGGCGCCGCGTGAACGCGTTCGAGGAGAAGGACTTCAGCGAGAAGCTCGAGCTCGGCATCTGGCGGCGGCTGCTCTCCCATGCGAAGGGCATGCGGAGCGTCTTCGTCTGGCTCGGGTTCTACATGGTCCTGCTCGCCGCGCTCGAGACGCTCGGGCCGCTGCTCACGAAGTACGCGATCGACCGGTTCGTCGCGGACGGGAACCTCGACGGGATGCCGGTCTACGCGGCCGTGTTCTTCGTCGTGACGGTCGCGCAGGCGGTGTGCATCCGCTTCTTCCTCGTGTACGCCGGCAAGGCGGAGATGGGGATGGGCTACCGCATCCGCCAGGCTGGCTTCGAACGGCTCCAGCAGCTGCCGTTCGCGTACTACGACCGGACGCCCGTCGGCTGGATCATGGCCCGCATGACCGCGGACAGCAACCGGCTCGCCGAGATCGTGGCGTGGGGCATGCTCGACATCCTCTGGGGCGCCGCGAGCCTCGTCGCGTCGGCCGTCGCGATGTTCGTCCTCGACTGGCGGATGGCGCTCGCCGCGATGGCGGTGCTGCCGGTCCTCGGCTACGCGAGCGTGTATTTCCAGCGCCGCATGCTGAAGGCGCACCGCGAGATCCGCAAGACGAACTCGCGCATCACGGGCTCCTTCAACGAGGGCATCATGGGCGCGCGCACTACGAAGACGCTCCTGCGCGAGGACCGCAACGTCGAGGAGTTCGCGGAGCTGGCGGACGGGATGTACCGCTCGTCCGTGCGCGCCGCCGTGTTCTCGTCGCTGTACGTCCCGCTCGTGTCGGTGCTCGCCGCGTGCGGATCGGCGATCGTGCTGGTGTACGGCGGCAGCCGCGTGATCGGCGGCCTGCTCCTGATGGGCACCCTGTACGCATTCATCTCCTTCTCGGCCCGCTTCTTCGACCCGATCCGGCACCTCGCGCGCATCTTTGCGGAACTCCAGGCGGCGCAGGCGGCGGCCGAGCGCGTGATGAACCTGCTCGACGAGAAGCCGGAAATCGTGGACGCGCCCGGCGTGCGGGAGGCCTTCGAGGCCACTCACGGCGCCGACCCGGCGGGCTGGCCCGGCATGGTGGGCGGCATCGAGTTCCGCGACGTGACGTTCGCCTACGGCGAGGGCGAGAAGGTGCTCGAGCACTTCGACCTCGTGGTGCCGCCCGGGCAGTCCGTGGCGCTCGTCGGGGAGACCGGCGCCGGGAAGAGCACGATCGTGAACCTGGCGTGCCGGTTCTACGAGCCGACCTCCGGCGCGATCCTGATCGACGGCCGCGACTACCGCGAATATCCGCTCCACTGGCTCTACTCGCGGCTCGGGTACGTGCTCCAGGCGCCGCACCTCTTCAGCGGCACCGTCGAGGAGAACATCCGCTACGCGAAGCCGGACGCGACGCGCGCCGAGGTCGAGGAGGCCGCGCGGCTCGTGTCGGCGCACGACTTCATCCTGAAGCTCGAGAAGGGCTACGACACCGAGGTCGGCGAGGGCGGCGACCGCCTGTCGACCGGCGAGAAGCAGCTGGTCTCGTTCGCGCGTGCCGTGCTCGCGGACCCGTGCCTGTTCGTCCTCGACGAGGCGACGTCCTCCGTCGACACCGAGACCGAGCAGGCGATCCAGCACGCGATCGTGCGCCTGCTGTCCGGGCGGACGTCGTTCGTGGTGGCCCACCGTCTCTCCACGATCCGTAACGCTGACCGTATCCTCGTGATTTCGGGCGGGCGTATCATCGAAGACGGGACGCACCGGGAGCTGATGCGCCGGCGCGGCCACTACCACGACCTGTACGTGAGCCAGTTCATCGACGAGTCGGTGGACGGAACGGGGCCCCGGACCTGACCGAGCGGCCCCTCGGAAAGGAGCCGGACATGGCAGGCAATTCCACGATCGAGACCGTCTTCGCCCGCGAGATCCTCGATTCGCGCGGCAACCCCACCCTGGAGGTCGAGGTGACGACCTGCTGCGGGTCCTTCGGCCGCGCGGCGGTGCCGTCGGGCGCGTCGACCGGCGCCTTCGAGGCGGTCGAGCTGCGCGACGGCGACCCGAAGCGCTACGGCGGCAAGGGCGTGTCGCAGGCCGTCGAGAACGTCAATTCCGTGATCGGCCCCGCCCTCTACGGGATGGACGTCGAGGACCAGGTCGGCATCGACCGCGCGATGATCGCCCTCGACGGGACGCCCAACAAGGCGCGCCTCGGCGCGAACGCGATCCTCGGCGTGTCGCTCGCCGTCGCGAAGGCGGCCGCGGATTCCCTCGACATGCCGCTGTACCGCTACATCGGCGGCACGAACGCGCGTCGCCTGCCCGTCCCGATGATGAACATCATCAACGGCGGCAAGCACGCGGACAACAGCGTGACGATCCAGGAGTTCATGGTCATGCCCGTGGGCGCCGACAGCTTCAAGGAAGCCCTGCGCTGGTGCGCCGAGGTCTTCGCGTCGCTGAAGAAGGTGCTGAAGGGCAAGGGCCTCGCGACGTCCGTCGGCGACGAGGGCGGGTTCGCCCCGAACCTCGGGAGCGACGAGGACGCGCTGAAGGCGATCGTCGAGGCGATCGCGGCGGCCGGCTACCGGCCGGGCGAGGACTTCCGGCTCGCGATCGACGCCGCGGCGACCGAGATGTACGACGAAGCTAAGATGGCCGGACAGGAGGGCAGCTACCTGTTCTGGAAGCAGGGCAAGGCGCTGACGCGCGAGCAGATGGTCGATTTCTGGGCGGACCTCGCCGACCGCTACCCGATCGCGTCCCTCGAGGACGGGATGGGCGAGGAGGACTGGGAGGGCTGGAAGCTGCTCACGGAGCGGCTCGGGAAGCGCATCCAGCTCGTCGGCGACGACCTGTTCGTCACGAACACCGAGCGGCTCGCGCGCGGGCTCTCCGAGGGCGTCGCGAACTCGATCCTCATCAAGGTGAACCAGATCGGCACGCTGACCGAGACGCTCGAGGCGATCGAGATGGCGAACCGCGCCGGCTACACGGCCGTGACGTCGCACCGGTCGGGCGAGACCGAGGACGTGACGCTCGCCGACATCGCGGTGGCGACGAACGCCGGGCAGATCAAGACCGGCGCGCCGAGCCGCACGGACCGCGTCGCGAAGTACAACCAGCTGCTGCGGATCGAGGAGGAGCTCGGCGGCACCGCCGAGTATCCGGGCCTTGCGGCGTTCTTCAACCTGAAGTAGCGCTCGCGGCGCGCGGAGCACGCGGGAGGCGGCCGGACCGGTCAG
>CAIXGU010000263.1 GCA_903919045.1 uncultured Eubacteriales bacterium
CGTCCCGCGCGCGGCGGCGGCTTCCGCCTCCGCCTTCGCGGACTCGCGGCGCGCGGCTTCGACGGCGGCGCGCGCCGCGGCGCGCCGGTGCACGTCCGTCCGGTAGCCGGCGTAGCTCTCATAGGTCCGCAAGGCGCCTTCGTCGAGGGCGAATACGGTGCGCGTGCAGCGGGCGATGAAGTAGCGGTCGTGGCTCACGGCGAGCAGGCAGCCGCCGAATCCGGCGAGCGCCGTCTCGAGGACCTCGCGCGACTCGATGTCGAGGTGGTTCGTCGGCTCGTCGAGGATCAGGCAGTCGGGCTCGTCCATCAGGAGGCGGCAGAGGTAGAGGCGCGAGCGCTCGCCGCCCGACAGGACGCGGATGCGCTTGAAGACGTCGGTGCCGCGGAAGCCGTACAGCGCGAGGCGGCTGCGGACGGCGGTCTCGGTCAGCGTGCCGGGGCGGGCGATCTCGTCGTACGGCGACGCGTCCTCGTCGACGAATGTCGTATGCTGGCCCATGAAGCCGTACTGGAGCCAGTCCGCGACGCGCACCGTGCCGTCGAATCCCGCGTCGTCGCCGAGCAGGAGCGACAGGAGGGTCGACTTGCCGCAGCCGTTGGGGCCGACGATCGCGATGCGGTCGCCGAGGCGGACGCGGAAGGAGAGGTCGCGGAAGAGCGTGCGCGCGCCGAACGACTTGGTCAGCCCGGAGACCGCGAGGATCTCCTTCACGGCCTCGAAGCTCTCGATGCGCTCGGGGCGGATGATGTCCACGCTGATGCGGCGCGCCGAGGCGGCGGGCAGGCGGGCGCGGGCTTCCTCGAGCTTGTCCTGGAGCTTGCGGACGACGCGCTCCCGGCTGTGGAAGGAGACCATCTTGCGGTGCGACAGCAGCGTCTGGGCGACGGCGGCGTTGTGCGCGGCCTCGTCCTCGAGCCTTCGCACCTCGCTCTCCCCGAACTCCGTCTCGATCCGCTTCTGCTCGACGAAGGCGGTGTAGTTGCCGGGCCGGACGCGGAGCGTGCCCGCGAGCTCGGCGACCGAGGTCGCGACGCGATCGAGGAAGTAGCGGTCGTGCGAGATCACGAGGAGGCCGCCCTTGAAGCGCAGGAGGAACGACTCGAGCCATTCGAGGGCGTCGACGTCGAGGTGGTTGGTCGGCTCGTCGAGGAGCAGCAGGTCGGGCGACCGCACGAGCAGCCGCGCGAGGGCGACGCGCATGCGCTCGCCGCCGGACAGCGTCGACACCGGGCGGTCCAGCGCCTCGTCCGGGAACCCGAGGCCGCGCAGGGCGTCCGCGGTGCGCAGGTCGACGTCGTAGCCGCCGAGCGCCTGGTAGCGGGACGTCAGCCGCTCGTACTCGTCGAGCTGGCCGCGGTCCGCGCCGTGCATCGCCCGCTCGAGATCGCGCATCCGCGCCTCGAGGGCGCGCGCCTCCGGGTCGTTGCGGGCGGTCTCGCCGAGCGCGGGGATGTCGTCGAGGTCCTGCGGGAGGTAGCCGGGGACGGCGGCGGAGGCGACGACGACGCGGCCGGCGTCGGGCGTCTCCATGCCGCGGACGATGCGCAGGAGGGTCGTCTTGCCGGCGCCGTTGCCGCCGATCAGCGCGAGGCGCTCGCCGCGGTCGACGCGCAGCGATGCGCCATCGAGCACGACGCGGTTCCCGTAGGACTTCGAGACGCCCTCGACCGACAGCAGGCTCATCGCGGCGTCCGGGTCACGACCCGTGCTTGCCCGTCCGCTCCTCGATCGAGAGGCGGAGGATCGCGCAGGGGAGGGGGCGTCCCTGCCGGAACTCGTCCAGGAACTTCGCGAGGACGGCCTCCGGGTCGGGCTCGAGACGGCGGATCATGACCTCGAGCGCGTGCATCGCCTCGACGGGATCGGCGACCTCCGCGAGCATGCCGGACAGATGCACCGAGCGGTAGCCGTGCGAGCACTCGCCGGCCTTGTAGCCGAGGTCCTCGACGGCGATCGCGGCGACGCGCGGGTTCGCGCGGAGGAGGTCCATCTTGCGGCCCGCCTTCGCGGCGTGGAAGTACAGGCAGTTCCGCTCGGCGTCGTAGCCGTGGCTCATCACGACGACGTGCGGGACGAGGTCGGGCCCGCACAGCGCGACGGAGACGTGCTTCGTCGTCGAAAGGATCCGGTCGAGCTCGGCGGGGTCGTCGATCGCGCGGTCCGCGCGCCGCAGGTGGTAGTTCGCCATGGGAGGCCTCCGTCGGCCGGAACCGGCCGGTTTCCGATGCCCATGTTACCACACGGTCCGGAAACGGGGGTAGAATGCCGGTAAGCGCCCGATCGCGCCGATGGAGGTCCCCATGGAGAACCAGAGCCTTCCGACCGGCATCCCGCCCTTCCTGCTCGTCGTCTTCGGCGGAACCGGGGACCTGACGAAGCGCAAGCTCGTCCCCGCGTTCGTGCGGCTCCTCCAGGACGGCGCGATCCGGGACGGCGCGGCGCTCGTCGCCGTCGGCCGCCGGAACTACACCGACGAGGCCTTCCGGAACGATCTCGCCGCCTTCCTGCGCACAGCCGGCGAGCCCGCCGACCTCGAGCGCTTCGAGGCCTGCCGCGCCGCGATCCACTACCGGACCCTCGACTTCCTCGCCGACACCGCCGGCTTCCCGGCGCTGGAGGCGTCGCTCGCGTCCCTCGAGAAGGACCTCGGCATCAGCGGCGCCCCGAGCGCGGGCCGCCTCTACTACCTCGCCGTGGCGCCGGACGCCTTCGTCCCGGTGGTGCGGGGGCTCCACGCGAACGGGATGCTCGAGGAGGCCGCCGGCTACCGCCGCGTCGTCGCCGAGAAGCCGTTCGGCTCCGACCTCGCGTCCGCGCGGACGCTGCAGGAGGCGCTGGTCGGGATGGTCCCGGAGCATCGGCTCTACCGGATCGACCACTACCTCGGCAAGGAGATGATCCGCAGCCTGCTCGGCCTCCGGTTCGCGAACCGCGTCTTCGAGCCGCTCTGGAACGGCGCGAACATCGACCACGTGCGCATCTCCGCCTGCGAGACCGACGGGATCGGGACGCGCGCGGGCTACTACGAGTCCTCGGGCGCCCTGAAGGACATGCTCCAGAGCCACCTGCTGCAGATGCTCGCCCTCGTCGCCATGGAGCCGCCGAACTCGCTGTCCCCGGACGCGATCCGCGACGCGAAGGTCGCCACGCTCCGGACGGTCCGCCCCTGGATCGGCGCCGACGGGAGGCCCGGCTTCGTGCGCGGGCAGTACGCCGCGGGCGTCGCGAACGGCCGCGCCGTCCCGGCCTACCGCGCCGAGGCGGGCGTCGCGCCGGACTCGGACACGGAGACGTTCGTGGCCCTGAAGGTGCGCGTCGAGTCGTCGCGCTGGGTCGGCGTCCCGTTCTACCTGCGCGCCGGGAAGCGCCTGGACCGCAAGGGGACCCGCATCGAGATCGCCTTCAAGGCCCCGGCGACGGGCGACCGCTACCCCGAGCTCGCCAAGGCCGTGCCCGACCGCCTGGTCGTGACCGTCCAGCCCAACGAGGGCTTCTTCTTCGAGGTCAACACCCTGTCGCCCGTGCGCGGGTTCCGCACCGAGCGCGTCCGGATGGACTACTGCCAGTCGATCCGCTACGGCGTCAACACGCCGCAGGCGTACGAGCGGCTGCTCGCCGACGCCGCGCTGGGCTCCACCGCGCTGTTCGTGCGCTGGGACGAGCTCGAGACCGCGTGGGCGTTCGTCGACGCCCTCGGCAGCCCCGCCCTCGAGCCCTATCCGGCCGGCTCCTGCGGCCCGGATACGGCGCTGCGCCTGCTCGAGGACGACGGCCGCGCCTGGGACGAGAACGGCGGCTGACGCGCCGCGGACCCCCGTTCCCCGGCGCCCGCGCCCCCGCGTGCGTCCCCATGCAGGGAGATGAACGAAAGCGTCCCGAAGCGGCCGCTCCCCTTGCCGCGCCCCCCGAACCGGGATAGAGTGGGGAAAACGCGGAAATCGCCGTGCGCGCGGACGCGCGGATCGGCGGGAAAGGGGACCGAGCCATGGACATGAAGAGCGGGAAGACCGTGCGGATCTTCGACACGACGCTCCGGGACGGCGAACAGGCGCCCGGATGCAGCATGAACCACCAGGAGAAGCTGGAGGTGGCCCTGGCCCTTGAAGCCCTCCGCGTGGACACCATCGAGGCGGGCTTCGCGATCGCGTCGCCCGGCGACTTCGAGTCCGTGAAGCAGATCGCCCGCCAGGTGCGCGAATCGCGCGTGGCGAGCCTCTCCCGCGCCGTCCCGGCCGACATCCACCGCGCCTGGGAGGCCCTGCGCGGCGCGCAGGCGCCCGTGATCCACACCTTCCTCGCGACGTCGCCGATCCACATGGAATACAAGCTCAAGATGACCCCGGACGAGGTCCTCGAGAAGTCCGTCGAGGCCGTGAAGCTCGCGCGGAGCCTGTGCCCCGAGGTCGAGTTCTCCGCCGAGGACGCGAGCCGCAGCGACCGCGCCTTCCTATGCCGGGTCTTCGCCGCCGCGATCGCCGCCGGCGCCACCACGATCAACATCCCCGACACCGTCGGCTACGCCACGCCCGACGAGTTCGGCGCGCTGGTCGCCTACATCCTCGCCAACACGAAGGGCATCGAGAAGGCCGTCGTCTCCACGCACTGCCACGACGACCTCGGCCTCGCCGTCGCGAACTCGCTCGCGGCCGTGAAGGCGGGCGCGACGCAGGTCGAGTGCACGGTCAACGGCATCGGCGAACGGGCGGGCAACGCCGCGCTCGAGGAGATCGCCATGGCCCTGAAGACGCGCCACGCGTACTTCGGCGCCGAGACCCGCCTCGACACGAAGCGCATCTACCGCACGAGCCGCCTCGTCACGGCCGTCACGGGCGCGCCGGTCCAGATCAACAAGGCCGTCGTCGGCCAGAACGCCTTCGCGCACGAGTCCGGCATCCACCAGCACGGCGTGCTCGCCAACGCGCTGACGTACGAGATCATGAGCCCCGAGTCCGTGGGCGTGCCGAAGAAGAACATGGTCCTCGGCAAGCACTCCGGGCGCCACGCGTTCGAGACGCGGATCCAGGAGATGGGGTACGCGCCCACGCGCGAGGAGATCGACGTCCTGTTCGCGAAGTTCAAGGACCTCGCCGACCGCAAGCGCACCGTCACCGACCGCGACGTCGAGGCCCTCCTGGGGGTCACCAAGACCGAGGACACCCGCAAGCCGGGCGCCTACAGGATCGAGCGCTTCGTGATCAACAGCGGCAACACGATCACCGCCACGGCGACGGTCCGCCTCGTGAAGGACGGCTTCGTCGAGGAGCAGGTCGCGACCGGCGACGGACCCGTGGATGCGATGTTCACGGCCATCAACCGCATCGTCGGCGTGAAGTTCGTCCTCACGGACTACAGCCTGCACGCCGTCACGGAGCAGACCGACGCCCAGGGCGAGGCGACGATCAAGATCCGCAAGGATTCCGAGATCTACAACGGCCGCGGCGTCAGCACCGACGTCCTCGAGGCGACCGCGCAGGCGTACGTCAACGCGATCAACC
>CAIXGU010000264.1 GCA_903919045.1 uncultured Eubacteriales bacterium
GAGGACACCGGCGTCGGCATCCCGGACGAGGAGGCCGCCACGCTGTTCGCCCCCTTCTTCCAGACCCCGGCCGGCACCCGGATGCAGGGAGGCACCGGCCTGGGCCTCGCGATCAGCCTGAGCCACGCGCGCCTCATGGGCGGCTCGGTGGCCTACCGGCCGCGCGCGGGCGGCGGCTCCGTCTTCCGCTTCGAGCTGCCGATCGAGGAGCCGGAGGAAGGGGAGTTCGGATGCCTCGAGGGAGAGACGGCTTCCGTCGACCTCGGGAACGGGCGCTCCGAACGCGTCCCGGAGGCCGCGGATTCCCGGGACGCCGCGGAGCGGGCCGACGCCGAGCTGCCGCCCGAGCCGCTCGACCTCCTGCGCGTCGAGGAGGTCGAAGCCCTGCGCGCCGCCGCGCGCGCCGCCCGCATCGACGAGCTGCTGGACCGCATCGCGGGCATCGCCGGGCGCGCGCCCCGGCTCGCCGCGCGCCTGCGGAGGCTCGCCGCCGACTACCGCTACGAAGGCATCCTCGCGATGCTCCGGAGGGTGTGATCATGGAACCGACCGCCCCGACCGCCCCGCGCACCGCCGACATCCTCATCGTGGACGACACGCGGGAGAACCTGGACGTCCTCGCCGAGATGCTCCGCGCCTGCGGCTACAAGGTCCGTCCGGTCACGAACGGACCCGCTGCGCTGCGCGCCGCCGCCGGGGAGCCGCCCGACCTCGTCCTGCTCGACGTCTCGATGCCGGGGATGGACGGGTTCGAGGTCTGCGCGCGCCTGAAGGCCGATGCGAGCCTGGGCTCCGTGCCGGTCCTGTTCGTGAGCGCGCTCGCGGACGTCGAGGGCAAGGTGCGGGCCTTCCGCGCGGGCGGCGTGGACTACGTGACGAAGCCCTTCCGGTTCGAGGAGGTGCAGGCCCGCATCGACACGCACCTCCGCCTCTCGCGGCTGCAGCGCTCCCTCGAGCGGGAGGTCCGGCGACAGGTCGCGGAGATCGGCGACGCGCAGATGGCCATGATCTATTCCCTCGCGCGGATGACTGAGCTCCGGGACGACGCGACGGGGAAGCACGTCGAGCGGGTGCAGACCTTCTGCGGGCTCCTCGCGGAGGGCCTCGCGGGGCGCCCCGGATACGAGGCCGCGACGCCGGAATTCCGCCGGCTGCTCGAGAGCGCGGGCCCGCTGCACGACATCGGGAAGGTCGCGATCCCCGACCGCATCCTCCTGAAGCCCGGACCGCTCGACCCCGACGAGATGGCCGTCATGCGCACCCACGCCGAGATCGGCGCGGCCCACCTCGCGGAAGTGCTGCAGCGCTATCCCGGCAACGCGTTCCTCCGGATGGGCATCTCCGTCGCGCGGTCCCACCACGAGCGCTGGGACGGCACGGGCTATCCCGACGGACTCGCCGGCGGGACGATCCCGCTCTCCGCGCGCATCATGGCCCTCGCCGACCTCTACGACGCGCTCCGGTCGCGGCGCGTCTACAAGGAGCCGATGTCCCACGAGGCCTGCCTCGAGGTCGTGCGCGCCTCGTCCGGCCGCCACATCGACCCCGTCCTGTGCGCGGTCCTGCTCGAGCGCGAGGCCGATTTCGCCGTCGCCTACCGGCGGCTCACGGACGTCGCCTGAATCCATTTGCCCCGGTCCCCGGGAGCGTTGTATAATACCTCCCGTCGCGCTCCGCGAGCGCCCGCGCCAGCCCGCAAGGGCGGAAAGTGAGGACCCCGGCCCATGGACAATCCCTCGACCCAGTGGAAGACCGAACGACAGAAGGAAGAGCGCAGGCTGCGCTATGAGCGCATGAAGAACGCGGACGGCAGCAAGCGCCCCGTGTCCCCCGGCTCCTTCAACCGCACCCCCCGGATCCTCTTCCGCATCGCGGTCCTGGTCGCCGCCCTCGCCGTCGTCGTCTGGAGCCTGATCCAGCTCGGCGTGCCCGCCCTTGTCGTCCCGCCGCTCAAGGTCGGCGCCGTCGACATCAAGGGCCCCGAGTTCGGCTTCTATTACAAGGTGCTCCTGTCGAACTACTACATCGACCCGTCGACCGCCGACGGCAAGGCCTACCTGGCCGAGAAATGCACGGTCGAGGGGTCCACCGACAAGACCTGGAAGCAGTACTTCGAGCAGCAGGTCGCCGACCAGATCCGCGACCTCGTGATCGAGTCCGAGACCGCGAAGTCCGAGGGGATCGCCCTCACCGACGCGGAGGTCCAGTCGGTGAAGGACATCATCACGAACTTCGTCTCCCAGCAGGAGAACGAGAACAAGGCGATCCAGTACCTCGAGCAGAACTACGCGAAGGGCCTGAACCTGGTGAACCTCCAGGAGATCCTGCTCCGCCAGACGCTCGCGACGAAGTACGCGAAGCTGAAGACGGCCGGGTTCGAGGTGACGGACAAGCGCATCTCCGACTACTACGCCGCGAACAAGAACGACCTCGACCTCGTGTCCTACCGCAGCTTCTTCGTGAAGACGACCTATGCGACGGGCGCGACGGAAGAGGAGAAGAAGGCCGCCGACAAGGCCGCGAAGGCGAAGGCCGACTCCCTGCTCGCGCAGGTGACCGACGAGGCCTCCTTCCAGGCGATGTACGAGGCCAACACGCCGTCGCCGACGCCGACGCCGACTCCGACGCCCAAGCCCACGGCGACGCCCGTCCCGACCGGCTCCACCCCGACCCCGACGCCGACGCCCAAGCCGACGGCCACCCCGACGCCGACCCCGACCGAGGGCCCGTCGCCGACGCCGTCGCCCACGCCGGATCCCAGCCTCGACGAGGACCAGGTCAAGAGCTCCGTCTCCTACTACGGCACCGAACTGGCGACCTGGCTCTTCGACGCGTCGCGCAAGGCCGGCGAGAAGGCCGTGGTGGCGGGGACCAGCGGCTCCTCCGACGGCTACTACGTCGTGTACTTCGTCGGTCGCCGGATGGACGACGACTCGCTGAAGACCGTCCGCCACATCCTCGTGGCCGTCGACCGCACGACCGCGACGCAGGACGAGATCGACAAGGCGAAGGCCGATGCCGAGGCGATCCTGGAGCAGGTGACCGACGAGGCCTCGTTCGAGGCGCTCGCCGCCTCGAAATCCGCCGACACGGGCTCCGCGGCCGAAGGCGGCCTGATCGCCGGATTCGGGAAGGGCGAGATGGTGACCGAGTTCGAGGACTGGGCCTTCGATCCCGTCCGCAGGGCGGGCGACACGGGCATCGTCCAGACCGACTACGGATTCCACATCCTGTGGTTCGTCGAATCGGTCGCGAAGTACCGCTACGACATCGAGCAGACGCTGCGATCCGACGACATGAACGCGTGGCTCGAGGAGCAGCGGAAGCTGGACAAGTTCAAGGTGACGAAGAGCCAGGCGATCATGGACGCGAGCGTCCTGTAGCCAGCGGCCGGGGGCCTCCGTCCGACGGAGGCCTGCGGATCCCCGGGAGGCCCCTGCGACGCTTCGGAGCGGTGCGGGGGCCTCTCCCGTCGGGACGGGAGAGACGCTCTCCGACGGTCTTCGACGGCAATCGACGGAAACGAAGAGGCACGGCCGTTTTTCATTGACACGGCCGTGCCCGTCTGCTAAAATCCTTAGGCGCGCTATAACGCCACGCGTCTGCCCCCGACCCCCGGAAGGGCGTACGGACAGGCTCTTCAAGGCGAATTATAGCACGGGGCAAGGCGCCGTCAACGGGCGCCCGGAACGCCGGCACCGCCGGGAATGCACGCGAGGTGGTTCGACACATGGCACGACCCGTCACCGTCAAGCTGGGCAGAGCCGTTCGGCAGTCCTACTCCAAGATCGACGAGGTCATCGAGATCCCCAACCTGATCGAAGTGCAGAAGAACTCCTACCAGTGGTTCCTCGACGAGGGGCTGATGGAGGTCCTGCGCGACGTCTCGCCGATCCGCGACTACTCGGGCGACATCGAGCTCTCGTTCATCGACCGCGAGTTCGACCCGACCGCCCCCACGACCGACATCGAGGAGTGCAAGGAGCGCGACGCCAACTACGCCGCCCCCCTGCGCATCAAGGTCCGCCTGACGGTCCGCCGCGACCGGGAGATCCTGAACGTGCAGGATTCGCTGATCTACATCGGCGACTTCCCGATCATGACGGAGTACGGCACGTTCATCATCAACGGCGCCGAGCGCGTCATCATCAGCCAGCTCGTCCGATCGCCGGGCGCCTATTTCTCCGCGCCCCGCGACAAGAGCGAGAAGGCCCTCTACTCCTCGCAGATCATCCCGAACCGCGGCGCCTGGCTGGAGTACGAGACCGACGCGAACGACATCCTCTACGTCCGCGTCGACCGCACCCGCAAGATCCCGCTGTCCGTGCTGCTCCGCTCGGTCGGCTTCGGCACGAACGACGAGATCCTCTCGGCGTTCGGCAAGGAGGACCGCCTCCTCGCGACCCTGGCGAAGGATACGAGCCGCACGTACGAGGAAGGCCTGCAGGAGCTCTACCGAAAGCTGCGGCCCGGCGAGCCCGCGTCCGTCGAGGGCGCCGACACGCTGATGTACAACATGTTCTTCGACCCGAAGCGCTACGACCTCGCGCGCGTCGGCGTTTACAAGATCAACAAGAAGCTCTCGCTCGCCACCCGCATCGTGGGCCATTGCGCCGTCTCCGACGTCGTGACCCCGGACGGCGAGATCGTCGTCGAGGCGAAGCGGATCATCACCGAGTCCGAGGCGCGGGCGATCCAGGATGCCGGCATCAACGAGGTCCTGGTCTACCCCGTCACCAAGGTCGGCGACACGGTCCGCCAGTCCGAGAAGGAGATCAAGGTCGTCGGGAACGGCCGCGTGGACGCGCGCCGCTACCTCGAGGGCCGCTTCCCCGCGGACGTGCTCGAAGGGCTCGACCTCGAAGCGCTCGGCGTCTTCGAGTCGGTCCGCACGAAGGTCCTCGCCGGCATCGTCCGGGAAGTCCAGGACGGGTCGGCCCGCCTGGTCGCGAGCCTCGCCGCCGACCGCCTCGGCGCGAAGTCCGCGAAGAAGCCCGCGAAGGGCAAGGACGCCAAGGACGCGAAGGCCGCCAAGGACGACGGAACCGTCGACGCCGAGGCGTACGTGCGGTCCCGCTACGGGCTCGGCCTCCCCGCGGCCGCCGACCTCGGGCTGCCGGCCAAGGCCGCGGCCGCCGACCTGGACC
Source organism: uncultured Eubacteriales bacterium (assembly GCA_903919045.1). Classification (GTDB taxonomy): domain Bacteria; phylum Bacillota; class Clostridia; order Saccharofermentanales; family UBA5734; genus CAILLO01. The sequence continues at coordinate 5,148 of CAIXGU010000264.1, forward strand.
GCCTCCTCGAGGAGGTCCGCTCCCATGCCGCCTCCGACCTGCGCGAGCGCATCGCGAAGGCCCTGTCCAGCTCCGACCTGGCCGACCGCGCCGAGAAGGAGGGCCGCGCGATTCCGCGCGCCTACGACCGCGACGGCGAGGAGCTCCTGCCGAAGCACCTGACCCACGAGGACATCGTCGCGTCCGTCAGCTACCTGATCGGCCTCGCGCACGGCATCGGCCACACGGACGACATCGACCACCTGGGCAACCGCCGCATCCGCTCGGTCGGCGAGCTGCTCCAGAACCAGATCCGCGTCGGCTTCGCGCGCATGGAGCGCGTCGTCCGCGAGCGGATGGGCACCGTCGGCGACATCACGACCGCGACCCCGCAGTCGCTCGTCAACACGCGCCCGGTGAGCGCCGCGATCAAGGAGTTCTTCGGCTCGAGCCAGCTGTCCCAGTTCATGGACCAGCCGAACCCGCTCGCCGAGCTGACGCACAAGCGCCGCCTCAGCGCGCTGGGCCCCGGCGGTCTGAGCCGCGAGCGCGCCGGCTTTGAAGTGCGCGACGTGCACTCCAGCCACTACGGAGA
>CAIXGU010000265.1 GCA_903919045.1 uncultured Eubacteriales bacterium
ACGACCATGAGGTCCGCCTTGTACTTGCGCAGCTGGGCGACGGCATCGTCGCCGTAGGTGAATTGGTAGCGCGGATCGAGACTGCCGCCGATCAGGATGATCTGCGCGTCGTCACGATAGCCGAGCTCTTCGGCGACCGCGAGCGAGTTGGTCACGAGCGTGAGGTCCTTGACGCCCTTCAGCGCCTTCGCGAGATAGAGCGTCGTCGTCCCCGAGTCCACCATGAGCGTGTCCCCGTCTCGAACGAGGGAAGCGATGTGCGCGGCGATGCAGCGCTTCTCGTCTGCGTTCGTGCGCATGCGCTCCTTGAGGGACATGTTGTAGTAGGCCTTGTGCGAACTGACCGCGCCGCCGTGGATGCGTTCGAGCAGCCCCGCTTCCTCGAGCTCTCCGAGGTCGTTGCGGATCGTCACCTCCGAGATCGAGAAGCGCCGGCTCAGGTCGACGACGCGGACCTTCGACTCCTGCTCGAGGATCTCGAGGATGCGCTTCCGCCGCTCATCCGCGTCGAGTTCATCCCGTACCGGTTCCGCCATCCTGCCACCTCCGTCCGCTCGTCCTCCATTCTAGGCGGCGGCGCGGGACGTCGTCAATCGGCGCCGGCGCACGGTCGGCGCCTCTCCGGCGCCCTCCGCCTACCCGATCCGCACCCGCTGCGAGGTCGCATCGGACTCGTAGGCCCGCTCCATGACCTCCTGGATGTAGGCGCCGTCCCGGAACGACGGGCTCGCCGGCCGGTCCGCATCGACGCAGGCGAGGAAACTGTACAGGCTGTGCACGTGGGCCCGGATCCAGCCGATCGAGAACTTCGACGACGGGAACGCCCCGCCCGGCTTGTCGAACCGCTGGCAGCACTCGATCCGGGTGTAGCCCCGCATCCCGCCCAACGGCCTTTCCGGCAGCGTGTTGTCGTAGAACTCCAGGTAGATCGGCTCCATGAGGTCGAATCGCAGCGCGCCCCTGTCTCCGTGCAGCTCCACGCGCATCTCGTCATTCGCCCCTGTCGCGATCTTCGACGCCTCGATCGTTCCCACCGCGCCGGTGCGCATCGTCGCGACCACGATCGCGAGGTCGTCCGCGTCGACGTCGACCCATTTCCCCGTGCGGTCCGGCCGCTGCGGATACAGGATGCGCGTCCTCGCCTGCACGTCCGCGAACTCCCCGAGCAGGAAGTACGCCAGGTCGAGCGCATGCGACCCGAGGTCGAACAGGACCCCGCCGCCGCCCATCTTCCTGTCCTGCTTCCACCCGATCGGCTTCGTCGCGTCGACCGACCCCGAATGCAGATACTGGATCCGGAAGGAGAGCGGCGTGCCGATCCGCCCTTCGTCGATCAGTTCCCGCGCACGCATCGTGACCGGGAAGAAGCGGTACTGGAGGGCCATCTGCGTGACGCTCCGGCTCCCCTCGAGCGCGGACACGATCTCCCGCGCCTCCGCGGCGGTCGCCGCGAGCGGTTTGTCGCAGTAGACGTGCTTCCCCGCCGCGAGCGCCTTGAGAACGGCATCTTTGTGGAAGACGTTGGGCGTGCACACATCCACGACCTGGACGTCGTCCCGGGCGAGGATCGCCTCCGGATCCGTCGTGGCGAATTCGAAACCGAGTGTCTCCTTCGCGGTCTCCGCCACCTCCCGCGACGCATCGCAGACTCCGACGAGCCGGATGCGGAACGGAAGCCGATCGTAGTACAGCGGAATCGTCCGATAACCGTACGTGTGGGTCTTGCCCATGAATCCGAATCCGATGATGCCGACGCCGATCTCCTTCATGCCGTCAGTACCCGTATTCCCGCTCGACTTCCGCGACGGCTTCGTCGATCAGGTCGAGGCCCTTCAGCGCGAGGTCATCCTCCATGATGAGCGGCGGCGACAGGCGCAGGATATGCCCGGCCGGCACCCAGGCGAGCCCCTTCGAGAATGCCTTCTGGTAGACCTCGCGGCCTCCCTCTTCGAAAGGTTCCTTCGTCGTCCGGTCCTTCACGAGCTCCAGGGCGAGCAGGCAGCCTTTTCCGCGCACATCTCCGATGATCGGGTGCCGCGCCTTCATCTCCTCCATCCGCTTCAGGAGCACCTCCCCGAGGTGCACCGAGCGCTCGCAGAGATTCTCCTCCTCGATCACCTCGATCGACGCGAGCGCCGCCGCGCAGGCCATCGGATTCCCTCCGTAGCTCGATGACGCCGAGATCTTCTCCACGGACTCCTTGTACTTGTCGCTCACGCACATCGCCGTCACCGGGAAGCCGTTGCCGAAGCCCTTCCCGAGCGTCGTGATGTCGGGCGTCACATCCCAGTGCTCCATCGCGAACATCTTCCCCGTGCGGCCCATGCAGGTCAGCACCTCGTCCGTGATCAGCAGCGCCCCGTATTTGTCGGCGATCCGACGCAGCTTCGGAAGGAATTCGTCCGGCGGCACGACCGATCCGCCCCAGCCCTGGATCGGCTCCAGAACGATGCCCGCGACCTGACCCGACGTCTCGTTCTTCAGGACGGCATCCACGTGGTCCGCGCAGAAGCAGCGGCAGGACGGATAGGTCATCCCGAACGGGCAACGGTAGCAGTTCGGCCGCGGCGCGAGGAAGAATCCGGGCGCCCGCATCCCTTGCGACTTGTCCACGATCGCGCAGCTCACCGAGCCCATCGTCTTCCCATGGAAATCCCGCCAGAACGACAGGAACTCGAACTTGCCCGTCGCCGCCCGGGCGCACCGAAGGGCCGCCTCGACCGCCGTCGTCCCCGAATCGTACAGCTGGATGCCGTTCAGGTCCCCCATGGTGATCGACGCCAGCTTCTCCAGCAGCCGCATCTTGATCTCCGTCGTGAAGTCGTGGCAATTCATCAGCTGGTTCGCATGCTTCGCCACCGCCTCGCTGATCTTCGGGTGGCAGTGCCCCAGGCCCGTCACGTAGATGCCCGACGAGAAGTCGAGGTACGTGTTGCCGTCGACATCCGTCAGCGTGCAGCCCTTCCCCGATTCGAAAGCCACGGGGAACAGCGTCACCTGGCTCGAGTAGCCCTTCATGTGTTTCGCCGCCCGCGCGTGGTATTCGCGGGACTTCGGTCCCGGCAGCTCCGTATGGATCTCCGGCACCGTCGCGACGTCCACCTTGGCCCAGTTCCGATCGTACATCGTCAAATCCTCCTGCGTATGGAATTGCGAATGGCTTATGATTGAATATTATATGAATTTCGTTTGAATGTCTATTGTCTTTCGTTTTGTCGCAAGACGCGCTGTAACCGCCCGCGGGCATTGCGCCGCGGGCGGCATGAGGGGAAATGGCAAAGATCGAGGGTTCGGATGCGGATGAAGCGAGAATCACCGACTAGAGGATCGGGGACTCGCGTCACTGAAGCCGTGCGTCTGTCCGTCTTCGATCAAATCTCTCCTCGAACCTCTCCAGCACCGTGCGCAGATCCTTGTCCAGGTACCGCATCCCGGCCTTCCGCATCGCCTCCGGCACGCCGTAGAACGCCTGTGCAATGCCGCCGGCGATCGCCCCGAGGGTGTCGCTGTCGCCGCCGATCGAAATCGCGTTGCGGATCGCGTCCTCGAAGCTGGTCGACTCGAGGACGCATTGGATCGCCTGCGGGACGGTCTCCTGGCAGGTCTCGTTGAACTGGTAGCTCGGGCGGATGCCGTCGAGGGTGAAGTCGAACGGGTAGTAGTGCGCGACGACGTGCGCGCGCAGGTCGGCGAGGGTCGCGCCGGTGCGGGCGAGGTAGATGCAGACGGCGGTCGCCTCCGCGCCCTTGAGGCCTTCGGGGTGGTCGTGCGTGACCGCGGTCACCGCGTGCGAGAGCCGCTTCGCCTCCTCGAGGGAGCGCGCCGCGAAGCCGCAGGGGCTGACCCGCATCGCCGCGCCGTTGCCGAAGCTGTGGTAGGGCTTCGGGTCGGGCGAGAACATCCAGCGCGCGAACAACCCGCCGTACCCGCAATTCGGGTATTGCTGCCCGATCGCGCGCAGGCTCCGGACCGCCTGCGTCGGGAGGTCCGCCCAGGGGTCGGAGGGGTCGACGGCAGGCGCTTCCGCGCACGCGAGCAGCGCATCCGCGACGGCGAGGGTCATGACGCTGTCGTCCGTGAAGAAGCACTCTTCATGGAACAGCGTGAAATCCTTGGTCCGGCGGTTGTCGAATTCGAACCGCGATCCGATGATGTCCCCGAGAATCGCACCCAGCATGTTTGGATCTCCTTCCCTTTCCTTTCAGTATACGAGGAGCGCAATGCAGGGAGAATGCGACGAACGGGCCTTTCGTGGAGTAGGATGGAGAGGCAGGAGGAGCGCACATGAGCCGATTCACGTTCCGCAAGGTCGACCCCGCCCCCGAGCCCGAGCTGCCGCCGGAGATCACGCGCGAGGTCGCGCGGCTGCGGATCCGCATCTGCTCGGAAGAGTACCCCGCATCCGGCGCCGTCTACTTCGAGGGCGCCGTGCGCAACTTCGTGATCGAGCGCCTGCCGCGCCCGGAGCTCGTCGCCCTTCTCCCGCGCCTGCTCACCGAACCGAGCGTGCCGTACTGCCTCAGTACGGAACGGCTGCGGATCGAGCGGATCGACCGGGTGGAGAAAGCGAGCGAAACCTCTCCGACCTGAGCGTCCGTAGTCGACGTCGTCGTTCGAGGGCCGCGGAACGGAGCCTGCGCGGCCTGTCCCGTTCGTCCCATCCTCCCTCCCTCTCGCTCCCCTTCCGCGCGCGGCCGCCGTTCGCTACAATGGGAAGGACGCACAAGGCACGCCGATCGCGGACGGCCGATATACGGGCCGCGACGCGAGGAACGGACGCAACTCCGGAGGAATTCCGATGGCCTGGCAGATGGCCGCCGATCCGGATCTCTGGCCCGCCCTGGTTTCGGTCGCCCTGACGCTGGTCCTGGGTCTCTACAGCTGGAACCGGCGCAGCG
>CAIXGU010000266.1 GCA_903919045.1 uncultured Eubacteriales bacterium
ACGATGCTCGGCATCATCATCGGCGTGCTGGCGGTGTCGACGCTGATCTCGGTCGTCCAGGGGGCGACGGGCAGCATCACGGCGCAGCTGCAGGGCCTCGGCAGCAACATGCTGATGGCCAGCGTCCGCAACGCCGGGAACGTCGAGATCACGCTCGCCGACCTCCGCGCGCTGTCGCGGCCGGGCAACGGCATCGCGGCCGTGTCGCCCACCGTGGGCGGCGCGGGGACGGTGCGCTCGGCGGGCAAGTCGATGACCGCGACCGTGACGGGCGTGACGACCGAGTACTTCGGCATCCGGAGCCTGTCGGTCACGGCGGGCCGCACCGTGTCCGCGGCGGACGACCTCTACCGCACGGCGGTGTGCGTGATCGGGACCGGCGTCGCCGACGAGCTGTACGGACAGCGGGACGTCGTCGGCAGCGAGATCGTCGTGCTCGGGCGGCGGATGACCGTCGTCGGGCTCCTCGAGGAGGAGGGCGCGTCGCAGTTCAACACGAACGACAACACGGTCTTCATCCCCTTCGAGACCGGGCAGCGCCTGCTGAGGAACGCCTACATCTCGAGCTTCTACGTGTCGAGCACGTCGGCCGACACGGTCGAGCAGGCGCGCGCGTCGGTCGCGACGTTCCTCGAGGAGCACGTCCGCGACACCGACCAGTTCAGCATCTTCAGCATGAACGACATCCTGAGCGCCCTCGGCACCGTCACGTCGATGCTGTCGCTGCTGCTCGGCGGCATCGCCGGCATCTCGCTGCTCGTCGGCGGCATCGGCATCATGAACATCATGCTGGTGTCGGTGACCGAGCGGACGCGCGAGATCGGCATCCGCAAGGCCATCGGCGCCAAGCGCCGCAGCATCCTCAGCCAGTTCATGATCGAGGCGCTCGTGATCTCGCTCGTCGGCGGCATCATCGGGCTTGGCATCAGCTGGGCGGGGGTGGCGCTGATCGGCTCGCTCATGGGCATCTCGATCGGCATCTCGTTCGGCGTGGCCGCCCTGTCGCTCGGATTCTCGGCCGGCGTCGGCCTCGCGTTCGGCATCTACCCCGCGGCGAAGGCTTCGCGGCTCGCCCCCATCGACGCGCTCCGGTACGAGTGATCGGAGGGCTCGGCGCGGAGGCCGCTTCGGGCGCGACGTCGAGAAAACGTACGATATTGTCGTTCAATGTCGTACGTTTTCTTATGCCCTCATCGCGTGATATGATAAGGTCATGGCGTACGAAAGAAGGAAGGTCATGACCATCACGGCGACCGAACTGAAGAACGGGCTCGGGGAGTACCTGGAGACCGTCCGCGAAGGCGGCACGGTCGTCGTCACGAAGAACGGGCATCCGATCGCCCGGCTGGTGCCGTACGCTCCGGACCGCATGGCGGCGCTCGCCGCGATCGTCGGGATCGCCCCCGACCTCGGGCTTCCGCTGGACGGGATCCGCACCGAGAGGCTGAGCCGGCAATGACGATCCTCACCGACACGAACGTCCTTCTCGACGTGCTCCTGAAGCGCGCCCCCCATTTCGCCTCCTCCTATGAGGTGCTCCATCGGGCGACCGCGCAGGGAGCGGATCTCCTGACGACCGCCGCGAGCGTGACGGACATCTACTACGTCCTGCGGAAGTCGGGTGTTCCGGACCCCGAGATCCGAACCGGGCTAAGGAACCTCCTGACCGTCGTCCGCCCTGCGGATGTCCGGGCCGAGGATGTCCGCGCCGCGTTGGATTCCCCGCTCGCCGACTTCGAGGACGCGCTCGCCGCGGAGGTGGCGCGCCGGCTGAAGTGCGACGCGATCGTCACGCGGAACGCGGCCGACTTCGAAGGCTCCCACGTGAAGGTGCTGACGCCCGATGGATTCCTGAAGGCCTTCCCGGCCGCCTGAGGGCGCCCCGGGGTCCGCGGAGGGAGGATGCCATGGAGAACTCTTCCGCCCCCGACCGCATCCGAAGCCTCGACGGCTTCCGCGGCGCCGCGATCCTCCTCATGGCGGCCGGCGACCTGCTGGCCGGCGTCCACTGGGTGCCCGACGCCCTGAAGCACGCGCCCGACCCCGGCTTCTCGCTTGCGGACCTCGTCGCGCCGATGTTCCTCGTCGCGATCGGCTTCACCGCGGGGCGCTCCCTGGAGCGGCGCACGGCGGCAATGGGCCGCGGCCCCGCCCTGGCCCGCCTCGCCGTCCGCGACCTCGCCCTGATCGGCATCGGCGCGATCTTCTCCGCCGGGCAGGCGATCGCCGGCACCGACAACGGCACCGATCCGGTCTGGGGCGTGCTGCAGGCGCTCGGCGCCGCGAGCCTCCTGATCCTGCCCCTCCTCCTGCTGCCCGCCTGGGCGCGCGTCCTCGCCTCGGCCGGGCTGTTCGCCCTCTTCCAGGTCCTGTCCGACCGGCTCTTCCTCGGGGCGATCGTATCCCAGCTGCACAACGGGCTCGTCGGCGTCCTCTCCTGGGCCGCGATGCTGCTGCTCGCCACGGCCGCCGCCGACCTGTACTTCCAGCTCTCGTCCTATGCCGCGCGGGCCGGTTGGCTGCTCGGCGCGGGCGCCGCGGCCGGCCTCCTCGGCGGGCTTCTCCACGGCTGGATCCCGGTATCGAAGATGCGCGCGTCGCCGACCTACATGCTCGTCGGCCTCGGCGTCTCGCTGTTCGTCCTCGGCCTCTTCCACCTCGTCCAGGAAGCCCGGCCCGCCTGGTTCCCGCGCCTCCGCGCCGTCGGGCGCAACCCGCTCGCCCTGTACGTCGCGCACCTGCTGCTGCTCGGCCTGCTCCGCATCCCGCCGTGGGACGCCTGGTACGCGGGCGCGCCCGCCTGGCTGACCGTCCTGCAGGCCGCGGCGCTCGTCGCGGCGATCCTGGGTCTCGCCGCGCTGCTGGAGCGGAAGGGCCTGGCGCTGAAGCTGTAGGGAACCGTTCGGGAGCCCGCGCCGTCCAAAGGGCATGAGACCCCGCCCGGTCCTCCGGGCGTCCCCGAAAGGAGCGCGACCCCCATGATCACGAAGATCCTGCGCCGCATCCTCCCCGCGCTGATGGTCCTCGCCCTCGTCGTCGTCCCCGGCATCCCGGGGCTCGCGGATTCGAACGGCGCGAACGGAGGCCGCGACAACCAGGAAACCTCCGGCAAGGCCGGCGACCAGCCGGCGTTCGCCGCGTTCGACCGCGTGCAGGAATCCGTCGACGAGAACGGGAACAAGGTCGTCGACTACCTGAAGGGCGACGCGATCATCCGCCGCGAGGTCTACGTGGACGGCGTGATCGAGGTCTACATCGCGAGCGCCGACGGCACGACCCTCGAGCGCAGCGGCACGATCCGGCCCGACGCGCCCACCCCGTACGACGGCGCCGTGCAGAAGTACCAGGACGAGCAGGGCCGCACGATCGTCGATACGTACGAGAGCGGCGCGCTGGTCCAGCGCGAAGTGTACGACCCGGCGACGGGCGAGCACGTCGTGACCGTCTATCAGGACGGCAAGCCGGTCGACTCCAAGTCCTGGAAGGACGAGCCGCAGCCCACGCCGTTCTACGACCGCACGGACTCCTATCCCAGCGAGGACGGCACGGCCAAGATCGTCGATTGCTTCAAGGACGACGCGGTCGTCCGCCGCGAGATCTACTGGCCCGACCGCATGGAGGTCTACGTGCGGACGCCCGAGGGCCAGCTCGTCCTCGACGAGTCCCAGAGCCAGGTGTACCCGAGCCCCGAGCCGCAGCCCTGGAACGAAGAGAAGAAGTACGTGGACGACAAGGGGAACACCGTGCTCGATTTCCTCAAGGACGGCATCGTGATCCGCCGCGAGGTATACGATCCCTCCGGCAACGTGAGCATCTACGAGCTGGACAGGGAAGGGAACCTCGTCCTGACCGCGCAGTCCGGCGCGGCGACGGACGGCCAGACTGGTTCGGGCTCCGCGGAGGGCGGCACGCCGGCGGACGGCGGCGTCCTGAAATAGGCGGACAGCCCGGAGACTCCGGTGC
>CAIXGU010000267.1 GCA_903919045.1 uncultured Eubacteriales bacterium
GCGAGGAGCTTGCCCCCGACGTCCTTCGCCGCGGCGGCCATCCAGACGGCCATGCACACGAGCCAGTTGCAGAGGACGCCCAGGAAGAAGGCGTGCCCGAAGGAGAGGCCGGTCTTGTAGGCCGCGAGCTTGACCGTGAAGCCGCCGAGCAGGCCCCCCGAGAAGCCGAGCTGGCCCGAGTAGAAGATGCAGGCGGCGATGAGGACCGAGCCGACGAAGTTGCCGACGTAGACGAGGCTCCAGTTGCGCAGCATGCGGCCGAGGCCGACGCGGCCCGACAGCAGCGGGACGACGAGCAGCATGTTGCCCGTGAACAGCTCGGAGCCCGAGAGGACGACGAGCATCAGTCCGGTGGCGAAGAGCGCGCCGGCGAGGGCCTTCCCGAGGCCGACCGAGGCGATCGTGTGGATCGCGACGTTCGAGCCCTCGGACGCGAACGCGATGAACGCGCCGCCGAGCAGGCCGAGCGCCAGCGTCGCCCAGGCGGGGCGTTCCGCCTTCTTGGCGCCGGTCTCGAGGAACGACTCCGTCGTCTCGGCGGGCGTGCGGATCAGGCCTTCCATGTCGCCTCCGTGCGGCGCGTCCTTCGCGCAATCGCGGCCGCAGCCACGGCCGCGCGCGGCGCGCCGCGCTCCCTAGAACAGCCCCGAGATGCGGCCGGTCGCGTCGACGTCGATCGACTCGGCGGCGGGCACCTTCGGCAAGCCGGGCATCGTCATGATCTCGCCCGTGAGCGCGACCACGAAGCCCGCGCCCGCGGACACCTTCACGCTGCGGACGCTGACGGTGAACCCGGACGGGCGCCCGAGCTTCTTCGGGTCGTCCGACAGCGAGTACTGCGTCTTCGCCATGCACACAGGGAGCCCGCCGAAGCCCATCTCCTCGAGCTTCGCGATCTCCTTCGCCGCCGCGGGCTGCACGTCGATGCCGTCCGCGCCGTAGACGCGCGTCGCAATCGCCTCGATCTTCGCCTTCAGGGGCAGGTCGAGCGGGTACACGAACCGGTGCCCGGGGCCGCCCGCCTCGACGAGGCGCACGACCTCCTGCGCGAGCGCGACGCCGCCCTCGGAGCCCTTGCCCCAGACCTCGGACAGCGCGACGTTCGCGCCGGCCTTCCGGCACATCGCGTCGATCAGCGCGAGCTCGGCCTCGGTGTCGGTCGGGAAGCGGTTGATCGCGACGACCGCGGGCAGGCCGTAGACCGTCGTCACGTTCTCGATGTGCTTGATCAGGTTCGGCAGGCCCTTCTCGAGCGCCGGCAGGTTCTCCGCCGACAGGTCCGCCTTCGCGACGCCGCCGTGGTGCTTCAGTGCGCGCACGGTCGCGACGATCACGACCGCGGACGGCGCGAGGCCGCCCATCCGGCACTTGATGTCCAGGAACTTCTCGGCGCCCAGGTCCCCGCCGAAGCCGGCCTCGGTCACCACGTAGTCCGCGAGCTTCAGGGCCATCCGGGTGGCCATCAGGCTGTTGCAGCCGTGCGCGATGTTCGCGAACGGGCCGCCGTGGATGAACGCCGGCGTGTGCTCGAGCGTCTGCACCAGGTTGGGCTTGAGCGCGTCCTTGAGCAGCGCGGCCATCGCCCCGTGCGCCTTCAGCTGGCCGGCCGTCACGGGATGGTCAGCGTGGGTGTAGCCGACGACGACGCGCGACAGGCGCTCCTTCAGGTCCTCGAGGTCCTTCGACAGGCACAGGACCGCCATGACCTCGGACGCGACCGTGATGTCGTA
>CAIXGU010000268.1 GCA_903919045.1 uncultured Eubacteriales bacterium
CATGCCCTGGACGACGGACGACGGATGGCCCGTCGCCTCGATGTAGATGTCGCAGCCGTAGCCGTCCGTCAAGTCCATCACCGTCTTCACGACGTCGACCTTCGACGGGTTGAGGACGAGGTCGGCGCCGAACTCCTTCGCCTTCGCGAGGCGCCCGTCGATCATGTCGAGCACGACGAGCGTCTTCGGACTGCGGAGCTTCGCGTACGTCACCATGCCGAGTCCGAGCGTGCCCGCGCCGGACAGGACGACGACGTCCTCGCATCCGATCGCCGCCCGGTCGACGCAGTGCTTCGAGCAGGCGTAGGGCTCGACGAGCAGGGCGGACTCGAGCGCGAGGTCCGTCGGCACCTTGTGGACCACCGCGTTCTTCGGCAGGCGGATGTACTCGGCCATCCCGCCGTTCAGCCGGTCGAAGAACCCGAAGATCTCGTGCGGCTGGCACATCCAGTACTGGCCCCGCTTGCAGAACCGGCACTCCCCGCACGGGACGATCTGGTCCGCGGCGAGTCGCTCCCCGACCGCGTACCCCTTCACGTTCTCACCGACCTGCACGACCCGGCCGATGAACTCGTGTCCCGGGATGAACGGGCCCTGGACCCAGGACGGCTGCACGCCGTCCCCCCAGAACATCGCGGCGCCGTGGTGGCACTTGACGTCGCCCGCGCAGACGCCGCACCCTTCGGTCTTCAGCACGATGTCGTCCGGCCCGCAGACGGGCGCCGGATAGTCCGGGACGAACCGGTAGTCGTCGTGCGCGAAGGCGACGAGGGCCTTCATGGTCTTCGGGATGCTGTCCATGTCCGATGCTCCTTTCGTAGCGCCCGGTGCCGGACGTCGCCGGCCCCGTTCGGCGCAGGTCCGGCTAGAGGACGGCCCCGAGCGCCAGGAGGCGCCTGCGGAGCTCCGCGACGTCGAGGTCCGGGAACCCGCGTCCCGTCTCGAGACCCAGGGCGGCGGCGGCGCCGGCCGCCTGCCCGATGCCCATGACCGACCCCATGACGCGCGCGGAGGCGGAGGCCTCGCGGTCGGCCGAGAAGCAGCGGCTCGCGACGGCCAGGTTCGGGAACCCTTCCGCCACGAGCGACCGGTAGGGGATGCAGGCCGCCTCCTCCAGGAACTCGCATTTCTGGCCGCTGCCCTGGGCGGCGTGGATGTCGATCGGATGCGCGCCGCGCGCCACGGTGTCCTCGAAATGGACGCCGGTCCGGTACTCCTCGCCCGTCAGCACGTGGACGCCGCGGATGTGCCGCGTCTCCCGGACGCCGGCCTGCGGGGCGGTCGCGAGGAGCACCGCGTTCCGGAACGGTTCGAAGTTCTCCTTCAGGACCGCGACGAGCGCATGGACGTCCTCCCGGAGCCGGCACTCGGCCCGCGTCCGGTCCCGCTCGTCGAGCATGTCGGCCTGGACGCGCGTCATGTTGACCTGCACGTAGCCGTCGGCCATCACGTAGCACATCCACGGTCCGCCGAACGAAGGGATGGGGCGCGTCCGGGCGATCTCGAGGAGGCCGTCCCGGAGCGATTCGATGTGGTAGTTCACGCCCTGCTGCGCATGGTGGATCTTCTCGACGCGGTCCGTGTCGACGCCGCCGAGCAGGAAGCAGAGCGAGGCGGGCTGGGTGGGGCCGGGATAGGAGGCCATCGGGACGCCCGCCAGCGCGGCGAGGTCCCCGTCGCCCGTGGCGTCGATGAATCGACGGGCGCCGAGGGCCCAGGGACCGGACTTGCCCTCGAGGACCGCATGCGTCACGCGGCCGCCGTCCATCCGGCAGTCCGACAGATAGGCGTGGAGATGCAGCGCGACGCCCGCCTCGAGCAGCATCCGCTGCGCGACGAGCTTGTACGCCTCGACGGAGAAGGACACGTTCCCGAGGGGCATCTCGACCTGCGCGCCGCCGACGGCGACCAGCCGCTCGACGAACTCCCAGGGGATGCCGCCCACGACGAGCCGTCCGTTGTACATGAACTCGCTGATCGGCGCGACGAGGCCCGCGGTGGCCATCCCGCCGACGAATCCGTACCGTTCGACGAGGGCCGTGCGCGCACCGCCGCGCGCCGCGGCGAGGGCGGCCATGATGCCGCCGGGGCCGCCGCCGCAGACGGCGACGTCGACCTCCTCGACGACCGGGATCTCCCGGGTCCGTACGATCGAATCCATTCCTCCACCTCCGGGGTGCGGCCGGGCGCCGGCGCGGCAGCAGGGCGCAGGGACTCAGTAGATGCGGACCTCGAAGACGTGCGCGTCGGGCGCGCCGTTCGTCGCGAGGACGCGGATCCGGATTTCGTCGGCCTCCACGGGCGCGGGCAGGTCGAGCACGTTCAGGCGCTGGAAGTTGCCGCGGACCTCGCGCGTCCAGACCGGGCGGCCGCCGCGCAGCGCGACGGCGTCGTAGTCCCGGACCAGTTCCTTCGCGATGCCGGCCGGCTGCTTCTCGAGGATCGCCCGCGAGATCGAGATGCAGCGCTCCTCGGACAGGTCGGGGTCGAAGGTCAGGCGGAGGCTCGACACGCCTGCCGGCGCCGGCAGGCGCAGCGTGAGCGTCTCGCCCTCCGGCCGCAGTCCGTCCGAGCGCCAGTGGTGCACGGCGTCCTCGACGTCGCGGGCGATGCCGTCGACGACCTTCGCCGCCTCGTATCCCGGACGCTCGGAGGTCGCGGAGACGGCCGCGGCGCGGGCGAGGTCCGCCGGATCCTCGTTGCGCGTCCCGAGGAGGAAGCAGTCGTTCTTCAGCAGGATCTGCTGCAGCTCCGGGAGATGCCGCCGCCCGAGCTCCCGCGGCGTCAGTCCGCGCTGCGAGGCCAGGGCGGCCGCGGTCCCGGCCGCCTCGCCGCCGACGGCGCAGGTCGCCATGACGCGCGTGGAGCCCATCGCGATCTTCGAGGCGCTGATGTTCCGGCCCGCCATCATCAGGTTCTCGACGTTCGCCGAGCAGTAGCAGCCGTAGGGGATCGAATACAGGCCGCGGAAGCTGCGGACGTACGAGGGGATGCTGCCCTTGGCCGCGAGCCCGCCGGCGACGTGCTCGTCCATCGGCCAGCCGCCGTAGGCGACCTCGTCCGGGTGCGGGCGCTCCGCGAGGATGTCGCGCTCGGTGAGCACGTGGTCGCCGATCAGCCGGCGGCTCTCGCGCGTGCCGGGGAAGGTGCCGACCCAGACGAGCTCGTAGTTCTCCGCGCCGTGGTCGCCGCCGTTCTTGATGTGGTCCCAGACGCCGTAGACGCTCCGATAGAGCTCGTACCGGATCTCCTCGGCCCGTCCGATGATGTCGTCCCAGTCGCCGCCGAGCTCGATCCACCAGTAGCCCGACTTCACGTCGTACTTCTCGACCAGCTCGTCCGCGTGGTCCTCGTAGTCCTCCCCGGGCTTGAGGACCACGACGTCGTCGGCGCTGTGGTACACGACGACGTCGCCGTGGTAGCGGTGCTTGAAGTCGCTCTCGTCGAACGGCTTCGCCCAGGGCGGACGCACGAAGGGCACGGGCTTCCCCCGGTCCTCGGCCACGAAGTAGATCGTGTTGCCCATCGTGAACCCGTCGCGGGCCTCGGGCGCGTCCTTCTCGTCGAACTCCGCCCGCGCCTCGCGTCCGATCGCGTACTCCGCACCCGCGAGGAAGCCGAGCGTGCCGTGGCCCGTGCAGTCGAGGAAGACGTCGGCCGTGAGTTCGCGCCGCGTCTCGGTCGTCATCTGCCAGCATTCGATGGAGCGGATGCGGCCGCCCTCCGCGTGCACGCGGTCCATCGTCGCGTTCATGAAGCAGTCCAGGTTCTTCGTCCCGACGGCCGCGGACCAGAGGACGCCGTCCCAGATCGAGTAGTTCTGGAAGGGGTTCAGGCGCTTGTTCTCGAGCTGGAGCTCCATGAGGATGCCGGTCTCGGCGGCGTTCCGCTTTCCCCAGTGGCACGAGGCGCCGGAGACGTGCAGCCGGACCTCGGAGCTCGCGTTGCCGCCGTAGACGGGCCGGTCCTGCACCAGGGCCGTGCGGGCGCCCTGCCGGGCGGAGGCGATCGCGGCGCACAGGCCGCTCATGCCGCCGCCCACGACGACCACGTCGTAGGAGGAGCGGACCGGCGGGCGGGGCGAGGTCGAGGGGGTCTCGCGGACGTAGGCCTTCATGCAGCACCTCCGGGGGACGGGTCCGATCGGTCCGGCGCGGGGTCGGACGGGACGCGCACGGCTCATTCTAGGCATGCCGAAAATCGAGCGTCAACGCGTCCGAGGTCCCGGCGAAGGAATGGAACAGGAAACGAAAGGCGCGACCATCCCCCGGCCGGTCCGGATTTCCCTGTGCACGTTCCACAAGCAATCGAGAGACAGGAATCGGAAATCCGAGCCATTTACCCAAGCGTCGGGCAAGACTACGATGGAGGAGGTCCGGGGCGAGACGGCGGTCGGTGCACGGACGAATCGGATCGAGCGAAGGAGGAGAAGGCCGGATGGCGTCGAGCGCATTCCAACCCCTGCTGCGGACGGCGGGCCGGACGGCCGGCCGGAAGGTGCGCGGCTTCCTCCTGTACGTGGTGCGCAATCCCGCCCTCTATCTCATGCTCCTCCCGGGCCTCTTCTTCCTCCTCGTCTACAAGTTCGCGCCGCTGTACGGCATCCTGATGGCCTTCAAGGACTACGACATCTTCGCGGGGAAGAACCCGATCGACGCGATCGGCCTCAGCCCCTGGGTGGGCCTGAAGCACTTCGAGAAGCTGTTCGCCTCGCCGCAGTTCCTGAAGGTGCTGACGAACACGCTGGTGATCAACGGCCTCAAGATCGCGGTCCTCTTCCCGATCCCGATCGTCTGCGCGATCCTCCTGAACGAGATCCGCAACCGCTTCTTCCGCCGCTTCCTCCAGACCTCGATCTACATCCCCTACTTCTTCTCCTGGGTCATCGTCTTCGGCATCTTCTACGCCCTGCTCGGCTCCTACGGCATCGTCAACGACGGCCTGAAGGCGCTGGGGCTCGGCACCGTCCGCTTCTTCACCGACACGCACGTCTTCCGCGGCGTCCTCGTCTTCACGGAGGGGTGGAAGGAGATCGGCTACAGCACCGTGATCTACCTCGCCGCGATCACCGGCATCGACACGACGCTGTACGAAGCCGCCCGCGTCGACGGGGCGAACAAGCCGCGCCAGATCCTGCACATCACGATGCCCGGGCTGCTGCCGACGATCGTCCTGATGCTGATCCTCAAGGTCGGCTACATCCTCGACACCGGCTTCGAGCAGGTGCTCGTGTTCTACAACCCCGCGGTGTACGACGTCTCGGACATCATCCAGACCTACGTGTACCGGCTCGGGATGGGGCAGATGAACTTCTCGCTGTCGACCGCCCTCGGGCTCTTCAACTCGGTCGTCGCGTTCGTCCTGATCGTCGGCGCCAACACGGTCAGCAAGAAGCTGCTGCACCGCAGCATCTGGTGAGGGCGGACGACATGGCGCGCAGGGCATCCATCGCACGGCATCCGAGGACGGGGATCTCCTCCGGCGCAGGCGACCGGGTCGTGAAGCTCCTGGCGTACGGCTTCCTCTCGCTCCTGTCGCTGCTGGCGGTCCTCCCGTGCCTCCACGTGATCAGCAAGGCGGTCAGCGCGGGCAACCTCGTGACGGCCGGCCTGATCTACTTCTGGCCCCGCGGCATCCAGTTCAACACCGTGGAGTTCGTGCTGACCCAGACGCCCTTCTTCACGGCGCTCAAGAACTCCCTGATCATCACCGGCCTCGGCACGGCGATCAGCCTGTTCACGACGATCACGACGGCCTATCCGCTGTCGAAGCCGTCCTTCAAGGGACGCAGGCTCGTCGTCCTCCTGTACGTCGTCAGCATGGTCTTCTTCGGCGGCATCATCCCGGCCTACATGGTGATCCGGACGCTCGGCCTGATCGACTCGGTCTGGGCGTGCATCCTCCCGTTCACGATCGTCCAGTTCAACATGTTCATCATGAAGACCTACTTCGAGAGCCTGCCGGAGAGCGTCGAGGAGTCCGCGAAGATCGACGGCGCCGGAGACGTGCGCACGCTCGCCGCGATCGTCCTCCCGATGTCGAAGCCGGTCGTCGCGACGATCGGGCTGCTGTACGCGATCACCTACTGGAACAACTACTTCCACGTGATGATGTACACGAACAGCCCGGGCATGCGGACGATGCAGCTGTACCTCTACGACATCATCAACAACGGACAGGCCTTCGCCGAGAACCTCTTCAGCGGGTGGGACACGCAGGGCAACGCGATCTCCCCGCACGTCACCGTGAACGGCATCGTCGCCGCCGCGGTCACGATGTCCCTCGTCCCGATCATCGCCGCCTATCCCTTCATCCAGCGCTACATGATCCAGGGGATCACCGTAGGGTCCGTGAAGGGCTGACCTCGGTCTCGACCGCCGGATGCGGTTGGATGCATAGAAGAAGGAGGAGTGTCATGAGAAGGTTCGCCGTCCTGATCCTGGTCGTCGTGCTGTCGCTCGCGGTCGTCGCCTGCGCCGCGCCCACGCCGACGCCCACCACCGCTGCGACGCCCACGGTGAAGCCCGTGCCCGCCCTGAAGGGTCCCGGGAACGTCACCCTCAAGCGTCTCGGCGGCAACATCGCGTTCGACGTGAACACCGACTACATGGTCCCGATCATCAAGGAGGCCACGGGCTATGACGTCACGTACTTCTCGCTGCCGGCCGAGAAGGCCGCGGAGAAGCTGCTGGCGGAAGTCGCCGGCGGAGCCGACTACGATGTCATCAACGTCAACGTCAACCTCTGGCGCACGCTGATGGCCCAGGGCGCGCTGATGCCGCTCAACGACCTGCTCGACGCCTACGGCAAGGACATCCTCGACGGCAACACCGAGGAGGTCTGGAAGACCCTGTCCGACGCCGACGGCAGCATCTACGGCGTGCCCTACATGTACCCGCACAGCCAGGAGGTCGCGTCCTTCATGGCCGCCCGCCTCGATCTCATGAAGAAGGCCGGCATCGCCGCCGTCCCGACGACGATCGACGAGTTCTACAACGCCCTGAAGACCCTGAAGGCCTACTACGGCGACCAGTACATCCCGTTCACGGGTCCGTACAAGCCGGCGTCGGAAGGCAACGAGAACTGGGTCATCCCGAAGACCATCGCGAGCGCGTACGGCATCTACAACGACTGGATGGTCGACAAGGACGGCAAGGTCTACTACATGACCGAGGCCCCGAAGTTCGCCGACATGATCAAGTTCCTGACCAAGCTCAACACCGAAGGCCTGCTCGACGCCGACTGGGCCGTCAACACCGACAGCACCACGAACGAGAAGTTCGCCTCCGGCAAGGCGATCATCGCCCACTCCAACCGCGCCGGCGTCCAGGTCACCACGCCCGCCCAGATCAAGAACCTCGGCCTCACCTATGACGACCTCGGCTACATCGGCGCGCTGAAGGGCGCGGACGGGACCTGCACGTACATGCGCACCGAGGCGATCAACCAGGTCTCCTGCATCCTGAAGACCAGCAAGAACGCCGCCGACGCGATCAACTGGATCAACATCAAGGTCCAGAAGCAGCTCTTCATCACGATGGGCGTCGAAGGCACGCACTTCACGCTGGACGCCGACGGAAGCATCAAGCCGATCAACCCGATCTTCGCCAACGAGCGCGGCGACTCCTACTGGTACATCGACGCCACGGACGCCGGCAAGTACCAGAACCAGTGGCCGGCCCGCATCCGCAAGTCCGACGCCCAGTGGGCCGCCTTCTCCGCCATCACCCTCGCGGCCAACAAGAACACCCCGAACATCTTCGTGAAGAACGACTTCGCCTTCAAGCCGGCCTCCGAGAACTACACCAAGTACAACACCGCGCTGTTCAAGAGCCTCCAGGACTACATCCTGCAGGTCCTCTCGAACACCCGCACGATCGACGACCTGCCCGCGTTCATGACCGAGTGGAAGAACAACGGCGGCGACGACGTGCGCAAGGAGCTCCAGGACTGGCTCGACTCCAAGAAGTAGCGGACCCGGCGGACGCACGCGCGACGCCGAAGCGAGGCGAGAGGGCTTCCCTGCGGGGGAGCCCTCTTGCGGACACAGAAAGAGGAGAAAGGACGCACCCATGGAAACGATGCGCTTCGCCAAGGATATCCCCGTCTCCCGTTCGGTCGAGGTCCTGGTCGTCGGAGCCGGGCCCGCCGGCATCGGCGCGGCCGTGTCCGCGGCCCGCAACGGCGCGGAGGTCCTGCTGATCGAGCAGGGAGGCTGCGTCGGCGGGGCG
>CAIXGU010000269.1 GCA_903919045.1 uncultured Eubacteriales bacterium
CCGCGAAGGTGCGCTCCGCCCGCGTGTACGCGACCGGCCTGGGCGTCTACGAACTCGAGCTCAACGGCCGCCGCGTCGGCGCCGAGCGCCTCGCGCCGTACTGCAACGGCTACGACTACTGGGTGCAGGCGCAGACCTACGACATCACCGGGCTGCTGCGGCCCGGCGCGAACGCGATCGGGGCGATGCTCGAGAACGGCTGGGCGAAGGGCCCCTTCGGCACGTTCGGCGGGCTCAACACACCCTACGTGAACGACTTCGCGCTCCTGTGCGAGCTGCGCGCCACGCTCGAGGACGGCCGCGAGGTCGTCGTCGCGACGGACGGCACCTGGCGCTGCGCCCCGTCGCCGATCGTCGAGGATTCGATCTACGACGGCGAGGTCTACGACGCGAACCGCGAAATCAAGGGCTGGTCCGACCCCGGGCTCGACGACGCCGGGTGGGACGCGATGACGCCCTGGACGCCGACGGGTCTCGGCCCGGTCGTCGACCGCCTGTCCCTGCCCGTCCTCGTGAAGCAGGAACTCGCGTCCGCCGCCCTGATCCGCACCCCGGCCGGCGAGGCCGTTCTCGACCTCGGACAGAACATGGTGGGCTGGCTGCGCTTCCGCACCCGCGCGCCGAAGGGCGCGATCCTGAAGATCTCCCACGGCGAGATCCTGCAGGACGGGAACTTCTACCGCGACAACCTGCGCAGCGCGAAGGCCGAATACACCTATGTCGCCAACGGCGCCGACCGCACGGTCGAGCCGCACGCGACGTTCTTCGGCTTCCGCTTCGCGAAGCTCGAGGGCTTCCCCGAGCCGATCGACCCCGCCGACTTCACGGGCTGCGTCGTGCACTCCGACCTCGAGGAGATCGGGCGCATCGAGACGTCCGACCCGCTCGTGGACCGGCTCTTCCAGAATGCGCTCTGGGGGCAGAAGGGCAATTTCCTCGACGTGCCGACCGATTGCCCGCAGCGCGACGAGCGGATGGGCTGGACCGGCGACGCCGAGGTCTTCAGCGGCACCGCATCCTTCAACATGGACACGACGGCCTTCTACACGAAGTGGCTGCATGACCTCGCGCTCGACCAGGCGGCCTGCGGCGGCAAGGTCGCGGCCGTGATCCCCACCTTCTCGAAGGACAAGGGAGAGGACAGCAGCTTCGTCGGCGGCGGTGCGTGCGCCTGGTCCGACGCGGCGACCGTGATTCCCTGGGAGGTCTACCTCCACACCGGCGACAGGACGATCCTCGCACGGCAGTACGAGAGCATGAAGGCCTGGGTCGACTGGATCCGCCGCCGCGACGCGGAGGACGGCGACCGCCGGCTCTGGATGCAGGGCTTCCAGTTCGGAGACTGGCTCGCGCTCGACGGCCCCGTCGCGGGCGGCGTCATGGGCGGCACCGACACCGGGCTGCTCGCCTCCGCGTACTACCGCCTCTCCGCCGGCCTCGTCGCGAAGGCCGCCCGCGTGCTCGGAAAGGCCGAGGACGCCGCGTTCTACGCGAACCTGTCCGAAGAGGTCCTGCGGGCCATCCAGTCCGAGTTCTTCTCGAAGAACGGCCGCTCGACGGTCCCCACGCAGACGGCGCATGTCGTCGCCCTGCACTTCGACCTCGTCCCGGACGCCCTGCGCGCCCGCGTCCTCGCCGACCTAAAGACGCTGCTGCACGCCAGCGCGATGCACCTGAAGACCGGCTTCATCGGGACCCCCTACCTCTGCCGCGTCCTCGCCGACAACGGCGACCCCGACAGCGCGTTCCGGCTCTTCTTCCAGGAGGACTACCCGAGCTGGCTGTACGAGGTCCTCATGGGCGCGACCACGATCTGGGAGCGCTGGAACTCGGTCCTGCCCGACGGGAAGATCTCGGGCACCGGCATGAACTCGCTGAACCACTACGCCTACGGCTCGATCGTCGAGTGGATGTACCGCAACCTCTGCGGAATCCAGCCCCTCGAGGAGGCACCGGGATTCCGCCGCTTCGTCGTGAAGCCGGACGTCTACGGGAAGCTGGTCTACGCGAAGGCGACCGTGAAGAGCGCCGCGGGCCGGATCGAGAGCGGCTGGACGCGCGAGGCCGACGGCACGCTCACCGTGCGGATCACCGTGCCGTTCGGCGCGACCGCCGTCGCGCTGCTGCCGGACTGCGACGCGTCGTCCGTA
>CAIXGU010000270.1 GCA_903919045.1 uncultured Eubacteriales bacterium
CGAGCCGGTAGAGCTCCTCGAACCGTCCGTCCAGGAGAGTCCGGACGCGCAGCAGGGATTGGCGCTGCGTCTCGGCGACCTCGGAGGTGACGACGGCGACGGCGCGTCCGTAGACGAAGACGCCGACCAGGATCGGGATCAGCAGGACGAGCGCGTACGACGCCGCCCACGTGAGCAGCACCTTGCGCCGGTTCGGTCTCCGTGCCGGTCGGCCCGTGGGTCGCCGTGTCGGTCGTCCGTGCATCCGCAAGCCCTCCGCCTCCGATTATACGTTGTCCGCCGCCGCTCCGCCCGTCCTCTTCGTCTGGTCCGTCCAGCGCCGCCGCAGCCAGTGCGCGGCCGTCTTCGGCTGACGTTGCCGCGTGAAGACGCCCTTGCGGTTCCCGTCCGCCCGCAGGATCCCCTCGCCGGTCGCGAAATCCGCGAACGCCCAGACCTGCTCGCCGACGACGAAATCGTACGCGTCGAAGACGCGGTGGGTCATCTCCAGGAACTCGGCCTGATACTCCTCGCTCCACATGACCGACGGCAGCTTGTGCGTCTCGAGCGTGTCGGCGCCGTACTCCGTGAACAGGAACGGGCGGTCGAGCCCCAGCTCCGCCCACTTGTCGAGCTCGGTCCGCAGCGCCGCCTCCGCGTCGGCGAGCTCGAAGCCGCCGAAGACGTACCAGCCGTAGTAGCGGTTCAAGGAGACGACGTCGCAGAGGTCGACGCAGGTGTCCCGGCCGGGCTGCGCGGACATGAGGCCGGCGTAGGTGCACGGCCGCCGCTGGGGGTCGAGCGCGCGCGCCCGGGCGAAGACCGCCTCGAGATAGGGGCGGGCGTGCGGGTCGGTCGTCTCGGGCTCGTTCAGGAGGCTCCACGCGACGACGCAGGCGTGGTTGCGGTCGCGCACGAGGGTCTCCTCGAGCGCGGCGAGGTGGTTCGTGAGCAGGGCCGACGTCGTCGGCTTCTCGAAGAAGCCCGTCTTCGCGCCGCGGGCGGCGTCGAGGAAATTCAGCGTGCTGGTCATCATCCCGACCGCCGGCACCTCGTCGACGACCAGGATCCCCTCCCGGTCGGCGAGGCGGTAGACCTCCTCGCTGTGCGGGTAATGCGCGGTGCGGAACGAGTTGGCGCCGATCCACTTCAGGAGCTCGAAATCGCGCTTCAGGGCCGGCAGGAACGTACCGCGGCCCACGATGTCGGAGTCCTCGTGCTTGCCGAAGCCCTGCAGGCGGATCGGGCGGCCGTTCAGGAGCAGCTTCGTCCCCTCCACGACGACCGTCCGGATGCCGAGGTCATCCTCGTACTCGTCGACGACCCGCTCCCCGTCGAGGAGGCGGATCCGCACACGGTAGAGGTTCGGCGCGCCGACGTCCCAGAGCCGGACGTCCGGGACGCGCAGGGTGCCCGACGCCCCGCGGGCCGAGGCGACCACGGGACGCTCGCCACCGGGTCGGGCGAGGGCCCACGCGCCGTCCAGCAGCGCGACCTCGACCGCGAGGTCGCCCGTCGCCCGGACGCCCGTCGCGAGGTCGCACGTCGTTCGGACATCGTACGTGACGATCGCGTCGGCGCCGTCGAGCG
>CAIXGU010000271.1 GCA_903919045.1 uncultured Eubacteriales bacterium
TCCGGCACCAGCCGGCCCGCGTCCGCGTCGGCGTCCGTGCCCTCGCCTTGCGCGCCGTCCGCGCCGGCCAGCGCGCTCGCGAAGACGCGCCCGCCCCGGGCGTCGAGCATCGGGCAGACGACGAGGGCCGGCGAGACGCGCAGCGGCAGCGCGAGGGCGTCGAGCGTCGACGCCCCGTAGGCGGGCTTCCCGGCGGCGAAGGCCATCATCCGGATCGTCGCGAGCCCGATGCGGATGCCCGTGTACGAGCCGGGACCCGTGGTGCAGGCGTAGGCGTCGAGGTCCGCGTGCACGACGCCGCAGCGGCGCATCAGTTCCTCGAGCGCGGGGACGAACGTCGTCGCGTGGGCGCGGCCGAGCGACAGGGTGGTCTCGCCCAGCACGGCCCCGTCGCGGACGAGGGCGACGGAGGCGCTCTTCGTCGAGGTGTCGGCGGCGAGGATCAGCATCGCGGGGTCCCTCCGGTCTCTTCGGCGTCCGCCGGCGCGGCGTCCGGGATTCCGGCGGCGGCGCGCGCGAGCGCCGCGGCGCTCTCCTCGCGGCCTTCCGGGAACGCGACCGCGAGGAAGCGCACGTCCTCGCCTTCCGCGTCCCGCCGGTCGAGCTCCACGCGGACCGCCCCGGCCGGCAGCGCGCCCTGCACGCGCGACGCCCACTCCACGACGGTCACGCCGCCCGAGGAGAGGACCTCGTCGAAGCCGAGGTGGCGGAACTCGTCCGCGTCCGCGAGCCGGTACGCGTCGAAGTGGTGCAGCGCGAGGCCCCGCGGTCCCGCGGCGTGGTCGATCAGCAGGGTGAACGTCGGGCTCGACACGGCGCCGCGCACGGCGAGGCCGCGGGCGATCCCCTCGGTCATCGCCGTCTTCCCGGCGCCCAGGTCCCCGTCCATCGCGACGGCGTCCCCGTCGCGCAGCGAGGCCGCGAGCGCGGCGCCCACCGCGACGGTCGCCGCGCGGCTCCGCGTGCGGAGCCGGACGACGGTCTCAGGCGCCATGGACCACGACGCCGTCCACGACCGTGAAGCGGACCTTCGTGCGGTAGTCCAGGGGATGGCCCGTGAAGACGACGAGATCCGCGTCCTTGCCGGGCTCGATCGACCCGACCCGGTCCGCGACGCCGCACACGCGCGCCGCGTGGATCGTGACGGCCCGCAGCGCCGCCTCCTCGTCCATCCCCTCGCGCACGGAGACCGCGGCGCCGACGAGCAGGTGCTGGATCGGCACGCAGGGGTGGTCCGTCATGAGGGCGACCGGGATGCCCGCCGCGGCGAGCAGTCCGGGGTTGCGCAGGTCGGAGTTGCGGAGCTCGGGCTTGCTGCGGTCGAGCAGCAGCGGACCGACGACGACGCCCTCGAGCGTGCTCCGGCGGCCCTTCCCCTCCATCGCCGCGAGGATCGCGTCGACGATGCGGTAGCCCTCGGTCGCGTGCTCGAGCGTGTAGCGCAGGCCGAACTCCTCGCAGATGCGCATCGCGGTCAGGAGGTCGTCGGCCCGGTGGGCGTGGATCTTCAGCGGAATCTCGCGGGCCATCACGGGGAGAAGGGCCTCGAGCTTCATGTCGAAGTCGGGGCGCTTCCCGCCGGACGCGCCGCCCGCTTCCGATGCGGCGATCTCCTTCGCGTAGCGCTCGGCCTTGAACAGCGTCTCGCGCAGGAGCGCGGCCGTCGCCATCCGGGTCGCGGGGGCGGCGTGGCGCGGCCCGTAGTTCTTCTTCGGATTCTCGCCGAACGCGGCCTTCATCGCGGCCGGGGCCTTCAGGGCCATCGCGTCGACGTCCCGGCCGACCGTCTTCAGGAACGTGAACTGCCCGCCGAGGACGTTCGCGCTGCCGGGTCCGGTCATCACGGACGTGACGCCCGCGGCGGCGGCTTCGCGGAAGCAGCGGTCCTCGTGGTGGATCGCGTCGACGGAACGCAGGTGCGGCGTGATCGGGTCGGTCTCCTCGTTCCCGTCGTCGCCCTCGACGCCGCCGCCGTCGGCGAAGACGCCGAGGTGGCAGTGCGCGTCGATCAGTCCGGGCATCACGACGCCGCCCTGGGCGTCGAGGATGCGGTGCACGCCGGACGCGGCGGAGCCGGTCAGGCCGTCGCCGAGGCCGGTCTCGCGGATGCGGCCGCCGTCGCACAGCACGTAGCCGTGGTCGAAGCGCGTGCCGTCCTTCATGGGCCAGACGGCCGCGTTGCGGATCAGCAGCATGGGAATCGTCCTCCTTCCGCGGAAAAGCGGAACGGGACGAAGGCCGGTGAAGGTCCTTCGCCCCGTCGTCGCTCCGGTGCCGTCTCGTTTAGCGCTTGGAGAACTGCGAGGCCTTTCTCGCCTTCTTGAGACCGTACTTCTTGCGCTCCTTCATGCGGGGGTCGCGCGTCAGGAAGCCGGCCTTCTTGAGAGCGGGCTTGAACGTCTCGTCGGCCTTGACGAGCGCGCGGGAGAGGCCGTGGCGGATCGCGCCGGCCTGGCCCGAGAGCCCGCCGCCGACCGTCTTGCAGATCATGTCGAACTTGTCCTCGGTCGCGGTCAGCACGAGGGGCTGCTTCACGACGATGCGGAGCGTGTCGAGACCGAAATAGTCCTCGAACTCGCGCCCGTTGACGGTGACGTTGCCCTTGCCGGGCACGATGCGCACGCACGCGACGGCATTCTTGCGACGCCCCGTGCCGTAGAAGAAGACCTGCTTCGCCTTGGTCGCCTTGGTCGCCATTATCCGGTGCTCCTTCCTACACTATTCCAGGATCTTGAGGACTTCGGGCTTCTGAGCGGCGTGCTCATGCTCCGGTCCCGCATAGACCTTGAGTTTGCGGTAGATCTGGCGGCCCAGGGCGTTCTTCGGCAGCATGCCCTTCACGGCCAGCTCGATCACCTTCTCGGGCTTCGTGCGCATCATCTGGCTGTACTGGATCTCCTTGAGACCGCCCGCATAGCCGGTGTGGTAGCGGTACATCTTCTGGTCCAGCTTGCGGCCCGTCAGCACCACCTTGTCCGCGTTCACGACGATCACGTAATCGCCCGTGTCGAGGAATGGGGTGAAGTCCGGCTTGTTCTTGCCGCGCAGCACCTTCGCGATCTCGCTGGCCGCCCGTCCGAGGACGAGTCCTTCGACATCGACGACGTACCACTTCCGCTGGATCTCGGCGGGTTTCGCCACATAGGTCTTCATCGTTTCCCTGCTCCTTCCGTTCATCGTCCAGGGGCGCACGGCCCCGAGAACCTCTTTCGGCGCTTCCCCATCATAGCGGCGGAACCAACGGGTGTCAACCAAGATTTCGCGATAGAAGACTGGAGCTCGCGATTTCTCCGTTTTTCAACGGGTTACGGGCCAGCCGCCCTCGGTGCGGAGCCTTTCGCCCGGTGCCATGGGTGACCTTCCATGCCGTCATGCCGCACCGGCACGGAACCTTGTCACCCCGCTTGATGCCTGCCTGAGCATGGGTGACCTTCCCACGATTCTTCATACCGTCGGGAATCGCGGGATCCCTTGTCACCCCGCTCCACCAAGGCATAAAAAGAGCATCCTTTCGGATGCTCTCTCGTGCCTTGGTGGAGCATAGGGGATTCGAACCCCTGACCCCCACACTGCCAGTGTGATGCGCTCCCAACTGCGCTAATGCCCCATGGCGTTGCCCATCATACTATGGGGTCGGAGCGGCCGTCAAGCCGTAGGAAGGCGCTTCGACGGAATGGCGCTCAATCGTGGGATCCGTCCTCTTCCATCCGGGGCGAGCCCCCCTCCGTGCCGTGCTCGGGGCCGGGGGTGACCGAAGCGTGGTCCTCGGAGTCCGGCTTCGTCGGCTCGGGGTGTCCGGACCCGGTCGGCTCCGCCGCTTCCGTGACGTCGGGCTTCTCCTCGTCGGTCGGCTCGATGTCCGCGTCCTCGGATTCGGGATCGATGCCGAGGGCCTGCAGCTGCTTCAGGATATCCTGGATCGGACGTCCGATCCAGTCCGACTGGACGTAGTCCGCGCCCATCGCCTTCTCGAGCTTCATCAGGAGGCGCAGGCGGCCGGGCGTGATGCCGAGGTCGCGCGCCTCGCGCACCGTCTGGACGGCGACGCTGCCTGACTCGACGGCGTGCTCCAGGCCGCGGTCGCCGAGCTCCTCGTCGAGATACTCGCGGATCGACTCGCCGAGCTCCTGGCCGTGGCCCTGCTCCGTGCTCGCGACGGCGACGATCGCCTGGATGCCAGCGCCGAGGCTGCCGTGCTCGGCGGCGGACCGGACGATGGCGGCCACGCCTTCTTCGTAGGAGAGGTTCAGGATGTCGGCGTCCTGCAGGATCGAGGCCGAAAGGGCGTCGTCGCCGTGCACCGCGATGACCCGGTCGAAGCGGTTCAGCGTCAGGGTGATGCCGGAATTCAGGTCGAGGCTGACGTAGCTGACCGGCATCGCGTAGACCGCGATGCCCGCGCCGGAGGAGAGGACGACGACGGCCACGGCCGCGGCGAGGGCGCGCTTCCAGACGAGACCGGGACGACGGCGGGCCGTCACGGCCTCGTGCAGGAAGGCAAGCGATTGGCCGGCCCAGAAGGGCGCCGGCAGCGCGTCGCCGACCTGCGCCGAACGCGGCAGGCGGACGCGGCGGAAGGTCCCGTCCGGTTCGAGGACGATGCCCTTCCTGCCCTGCTTCTCGAGTACGAGCCGGTCCATCCGATTCAATCCCTCTTCCTCATCCAGCGGAGATGCTCGGCCATGTACGGATAATCGCCGTCCAGCGCGAGGATCGCCGCCACGATAAACCTACGATGGCGCTCCGCGATTTTCCGGGGTACGCCCGACCGCAGGCACAGCGCGGCGAGCGGCAGCTGCCGGCTGCGCAGGAACGCGTCGCGGAGGTCGCCGTCGCGCATCATCTCGCCGACGACCGCACCGCATGCCGCCTTCGTCTTCGCGGCCTTCGGGGACGCGTCGGCCAGGTCGCGGAACGTGAAGCCCCACGCGGCGAGCTCGTCCGAGAAGCGCGCGATCTCGTCCCGCCGCTCCCGGACCTGCGTCTCGCGCTCGAAGATCTCGGAGGCCGCGGCGTACGTCGGGTCGCTGCGGTAGTCCTCCTCGTCCTCTCCGTCGTCGTCCAGCGAAAGGGTCGGCGGGCGGCGGCCGGCCTTGCGGAAGCCGTCGATCAGCCTCGTCCGGATCACGGAGCGCGCGAAGGACAGGAAGGCGCCGCGCGACGGCGCGTAGCCGCGCACGGCCTCGTAGAAGGCGAGCATCGCCGTGCTGTATTCGTCGTCGTTGTCGGGGTCGACGGGCCGGCCGCAGACGCGGGAGGCCGAGGCGAGGATGAACGGGCGGTAGTCGGAGATCAGGTCGTCGAGGACCTGCGGATCGGACTGCGCGCGGACGGCGCGCTCGTCCACGCCGTCGCGGAGGGCGTCGGCGGTCTTCGGCGCGTCGAAGGCGGTGGATTCTTCGTTCGTCATGCGCTCCATTCCCGGTCCGTCCGGGCATAGAGCATCTTACTCCATCCGGGACGCCGGCGCCACGAGGCGCCCGATCCGGCCGCGCACCTCGTCCTCGAAGCGGCGGATGGCCGCGGAGATGAAGGCGGCGGGGTCGAGGGCGTCGTCCGCGAGAAGCGGCGACAGGTCGATCATGTAGGCCAGGGCGTCCGTGGCATCGACGGCGTGGGACTCCAGGAAGGTCGCGTTCGCGAGGCGGCGTCCGGCGACGGCGGCGTCGTAGCGCTTCCCGCCCGCGATCTGCGAATCGTAGACCGAGGAGAGCGCGGCGCCGAGGTTGGGGCGGCGGCCGACGTCGGCCGTGGCCTTCTCGTCGTCGTTGAGCCAGTCGAGCGCGCGCCAGACCTCGCAGCCGTAGAAGGCGCGCGGGCGCTCGTCCATCGGCAGCGACCGGAGGGCCGCGAGCAGGCGCAGGAACGTCGCGACGTGCGTGTCGTGCTTGTCGGCGGGGTTGTGCGTGTAGATGACGTCCGGGCGCGTGGCGCGCAGGAGGCGTCGGAGATCCTCGACGACGGCGGTCTCCTGCGGGTCCTTCACGCGGCCGCTCGGGTGCGACAGCAGGACGCAGGCGCCGTATTCCCCGACGACCGCGGCCTTCTTCTGCTCGGCGCGCCGGATGGCCATCATGCCGACATCGGTGACGTCCGCGTACGGGCCGCTGCGCGGGGAGCCCGCCCCGTCGGTGACGACCGCGCCGCAGAACCAGCGGTCGGTCCGGCCGAAGCAGTCGAGCACGCCCTGCAGGGCCATGAACTCGATGTCGTCCTGGTGCGCGCCGACCGCGAGGTGCGTGGTGCGCGCGAGGGCCGCCTCCGGGGCGAGCCCGTCCGGAACGAAGATCTCGGCGTCGCTTCTCGTGAACATGGTCCCTCCTCTGCCGCGGGCCGATGCCCGGCGGCGCTGCGCGGCCCTAGAGCGAGGCCGCGGCGATCGACTGGCCGACCCGGCGGATCGCTTCGTCGGGCAGGTGGATCCGCAAGGTGCGGGCGAGCGCGGGATCGGCCTCGGCGAGGACGGCCTGCGCCTCCTCGAGGATCCGGTCCCCGCCCGCGCCCGACGTGACGCGGCCGAGCACGAGCACGTGCTTCATGCCGTAGAAGTCCGCGTAGTCCGACAGCGCATGGCCGAGGTAGACGCCGATGCTGCGGAAGACGGCCTCGGCGCCGGGATCGCCCGCGGCGTGCCGCTCCTGGAGGACCTTCAGGGCGTCGCCGGGCGAGAGCGCCGGGTCCAGGCGGATTCCCGCCGCCGGCGCCAGGCGGATCGCGGCGTCCTGGGAGAAGTACTGGACCCCGCAGCCGGCGTCGCCTGACCAGGGGTCGAGCGGGGCGCCCTCCTCACGGACGTCGACCGGCACGAAGGCCAGCTCGTTGAGCCAGCCGCGGATGCCGCCGTTCGCGTCGACGAAGCCGCCCGCCTCGGAGGTGCCCATGGCGATCCCGAGCAGCGTGTCCGTCTTCAGGGCCATCGCGCCGGCGAGCGCGGTCACGTCGCCGTCGTTCACCACCCGGATGGGCACTCCGCCCATCTCCGCGGCGGCCCGCAGGAAGATGTCCCGGACCTGCGCGCGGAAGGCGTCGGGCGGGACCTTGAGGAAGAGCGAGGCGACCTTCGTGCGGTTGTCGACGTAGATGCCCGCCGCGGACACGCCGATCGAGTCGACGCGCGGCATCCGGGCGGCCGCGGTGCGCAGGGCGTCGAGGATGCCGGCGGAATGGTACGCCGGATCGGACTCGGTCTTCGGGTGCCAGACGACTTCCTCGCTGTAGACGGCCTCGCCGTCGATCACGGCGGAGACCTTGCGGTCGCTGCCGCCGAGGTCGAGCCCGATGCGGCAGCCGTCGAGCCGGCCGCCGACGGGCAGCGACGGCTCGTTCTCCGCGGGCGCGCGGTCGAGCGGGAGGGCCGCGACGGAGAACGGCGCCTCGTAGACGCCGGCCATGAACGACGCGTCGAAGGCGCGGGCGCCGCCGGGGGCGTACGTCTCCGCGAGACGGCGGGCCAGCCCGTCGACGAAGGCGTCGGCGGCGGCGCGGCGTCCGGTCGTGTCCCCGGGAGACGGCACGGCCGACAGCACGGCGCGGAAGCCGCCCCGGACCCACAGCATCGACTTCAGCAGCCGCTCGAAGAAGAGGTCCGTGGCCTCATCGAGCCCGAGTCCGGACGGAACGGCCGGCTCCTCGACGACCGAGACGCGGCCGGACTCGCGCTCGAGCGCGAGCCGTACGCGGAAGGAGTCCGGATGCGCCGCGGCCGCGGCCCGGTAGGCGCGACGGAAGGCGCCGACCGGCAGGAAGCCGGGGTCGAGCGACGGGAGGCGGGAGACGGGGATGTCGAGACCGAGTCGGCGGACGATGGCCATGGGGCTCCTCCTCAGCGCGTGATCGTGACCTTGCTCAGGCTGCGCGGATGGTCGGGGTCGAGGCCGCGGGCCACGGCGAGGCGGCACGCGAAGAGCTGGGCGAAGACGGCGAGCGGGAAGACCGAGAGCGCGTCGTCGCCGACGGCCGGGAGCCGCACCGTGCGGAAGGACGCCGGCGCGTCCGCGAAGGCGGCCTCGAGCGCGGCGTCGCGGGCGGGCGGCGCGTCGGTCACCCAGAGCAGGTCCGAGGCGTTCTGCGCGACGCGGGCCGCCATGCCGAGGGCGTCCTCGAAGGCCGGGCCCTCGGGCGCGAGCACCACGACGGGATAACCCGCGTGCAGCATCGCCATCGGGCCGTGCTGGAAATCGGAGAACGGGAACGCGCGCATGCGGACGTAGTTCGTCTCCTGGACCTTGAGGGCCATCTCCATGGCGATCGGATACGACAGCCCGCGCGCGAGGACGAAGCCCTCCTGCAGGAACCGGTACTGCGGCGCGATGCGCTCGACCTGCTCCGGCAGCGTGCGCAGCGCCTCCTCCACCTGTCCCGGGACGCCCCGCAGCCGCGCGAAGGCCGCCTCGTCGCCCGTCCAGGCGGCGACGAGCATCGACAGGACGAAGAGCTGCGCGCCGAACGTCTTGGTCGCCGCGACCGACCGCTCCGGCCCCGCGCAGAGATCGAGGTGGGCGTCGGCGAAGCGGGCCATCGGCGACCCGGCGTCGTTGGTCGCGGCGACGACGAAGGCGCCGGTCGCCTTCCCGCGCCGCATCACCTCGAGCACGTCCTCCGCCTGGCCCGACTGCGAGACGCCGAGCACCATCGTACCGCCGAGGTCGAGCGCGCCGCCGTAGAGGGTCAGGACCGACGGCGACGCGAGCGCGACGGGCACGCCCTTGCGGATCTCGAGG
Source organism: uncultured Eubacteriales bacterium (assembly GCA_903919045.1). GTDB lineage: Bacteria > Bacillota > Clostridia > Saccharofermentanales > UBA5734 > CAILLO01. Next base: position 8,721 of record CAIXGU010000271.1, read on the forward strand.
AGGTACTGCGCGAAGGTGCCGGCGTGGTCCGACGTCCCGCGGGCGGCGATGACGACCGTGCGCACGCCCCGCCGCGCGGCCTCCGCGGCGACGGCGCGGACCGGACCGTCCTGCGATGCGAGCAGCCGGCGGAAGACCGCGGGCTGCTCCCGGATCTCCTGCGCCATCCGTGTGTCCATGATCTCCTTGCGCATCGCGCTCCTCCTTCAGTTCCCCCCGGTCCGCGGCCGCTCAGACGAGGCGGATCCTCGCGCCGGCTTCGGCGTACTTCGGCAGCAGGGCTTCGTCGAGCTCGCGCCCGGTCAGGATCAGGTCCGCTTCCGCGAGCGGGCACAGCCGCAGGAAGGACGCGGTCTCGAACTTCGTGTGGTCGCAGACGATCACGGTGCGCTTCGCCGCCGCGAGGAAGCGCTTCTTCACCGGCATCTCCTCGGCGTTCGAGACCATCAGCCCGCGCTCGGCGTCGATCGCGTCCACGCCGAGGAACGCCACGTCCGCGCGCAGCTGCTCGAGCGCGAGCTCGGCGAAGTAGCCGAGCGTCGCGTAATAGCCCTTCCGCAGGCTGCCGCCGATCACGGTGACGGCGACGCCCGGCGCGTCGGAGAGCGCCGCGGCGATCCGGACGTCGTTGGTCGCGACGGTCACGTCGCGGGCGGAGCGCAGGCGTTCGGCGATCGCGAGGGCCGTGGTGCCGGAATCGAGCAGCACCGTCTCGCCCTCGTGGACGAGGCGGGCGGCCTCGACGGCGATCCTCGCCTTCTCCTCGCGGTGGAGGCTCTGCTTCAGTTTGTAGGGCGGGTCGTAGGACGTCCCGTCCGCGACCGACGCGGCGCCGCCGCGGAGCAGCCGGACCCGGTTCGCCTCGGCGAGGGCCTGGAGGTCGCGCCGCGCCGTCGCCCGCGAGATCCCGAAGGCCTCGCACAATTCGGCGAGCGAGCAGAAGGACGCTTCCTCGACGCGTTCCCGGATCCGGCGGAGCCGTTCCTCCTGGAGCATGGGTGCCCTCCCTTCGCAGGCCGCACATCGCGTCATCTCGCTTCATTATGTATCACTTTGCGCCATATCGTGTCAATCGAGGACGCACGGAAAACGGCCCGATGCGGACCGTCCGATGCGTCCGGGGAAGGAAGGGGGCTACGCCCCGAGGGGGAACGGAGGCTCGGGGTAATCGACCCGCCGCAGCGAGAGCCCGCGCGCAGGCAGGGTCTTCCCCGCCCGCTTCCGGTCCCGCGATGCGACGATGCCGGCGACGTCGCCGGGCGCGATCTTGCCGAGCCCGACATAGCAGAGCGTCCCGGCGAGGATCCGGACCATGTTGTAGAGGAACCCGTCGCCTTCGACCTCGATCTCGACGAGGGGGGCGTCCCGGCGCACCGCGACGCGCTTCAGCGTGCGGACGTTCGACGCCGCCGTCGAACCGGCTGCGCAGAAGGCGGAGAAGTCGTGCTTCCCGACGAGCGAGTCGGCCGCCTCGCGCATCCGTCCGATGTCGAGGGGCCTGGGGACGTGCAGCGTATCGACGCGCCGGAGCGCGGTCGGCGACGGGTGGTTCCAGATGCGGTAGACGTAGGTCTTCGCCGTCGCGTCGTGCCGGGCGTGGAAGCCCGCGGGCACGTCGGCCGCGGCGAGCACGGAGATGTCGTCCGGGAGCTTCGAGTTGAGGGCGAGCGGGATCTTCGCGGCCGGCATCGTCGACGCCGTGCGGAAGTTCGACACGTGCCCCTCGGCGTGGACGCCGGCGTCGGTGCGGCTGCAGCCGTGGATCCGCGCCGGGGCGCCGGTGACCGCGGCGATCGCGGCCTCGAGTTCGCCCTGCACGCTGCGCCCGTTCTTCTGCGTCTGGAAGCCGTGCAGGAGGGTGCCGTCGAACTCGACGAGGAGCGCGACGTTGCGCTTCATCGCGCCGTCAGCCCTTCATCCCGTCGGCGAGGCAGGAGCGGGCCATCATCGCGGCTCCCACGACGCCCGCGTCGTTGCCCATCCGCGCCAGGCGGACCTGCGTCTTCGCGACGCCGGGACCGTAGTACCCAAGCGCGTCGACGCGCTCCTGCAGAGGACGGAGCAGCGCTTCGCCCTCGTTGCAGACGCCGCCGCCGATCACGATCACGTTCGGCATCAGGAGGTTGACGAGATTGGCCAATCCCTCGGCCAGCAGCTCGATGTAGCGGTCGACGACCGCCTGCCCCGTCGCGTCCCCGGCCCGAGCGGCCTGGAACGCGGTCCGCGCGTCGATGCGGGAGAGGTCGCCGCCGACGAGCCCGGAGATCACCGATTCCGGATGCGCCTTCGCCGCCCGCACGGTCTCGCGGACGAGGCCGGTCGCCGAGGCATACGCCTCGAGGCAGCCCTTCCGACCGCAGGTGCAGGGCTCTCCGCCCTGGACGATCACGATGTGGCCCAGCTCGCTGCCGGCCTGGTTGAAGCCGCTGTAGATGCGGCGGTCGATCACGACGCCGCCTCCGACGCCGGTCCCGAGGGTCACGGTCACGGAGTGCGGGACATCCGCGGCCGCGCCGGCGACGGCCTCCGCCAGCGCCGCGACGTTCGCGTCGTTGTCGATGAAGACCGGACGGTCGAGCACCTTGCGGAACTCGGCGCGCATCGGGACGTTCAGGAACGGGAGATTGTTGGCGTAGATCAGGACGCCGTTCGCGTTGTCGGGGGTGCCCGGGGCTCCGATGCCGACGGCGGCGACCTCCGCGGGCGCGAGCTTCGCGGAGGCGAGCACGTTCTGCGCGAGGTAGGCCATGTCCCGGACGATTTCCGCGGCCCGCCGCTCCGGGCGCGTCTTGATGCTCTCGCGGCACTGGAGGGTCCCCGCTTCGTCGGTGATCCCGGCCTTGATGTTGGTCCCTCCGAGGTCGATGCCCAGGAAATGCCTCATCGTCGTCTCCCCCTTCGTACGGCGCGAGGCGCCGTCCAGCCCCGTTCCTCCCAGTATGGCAGAAGGGAGCCCGGCGTCAAGGAAGCGCGGCGCGCAGGTACTCGAGCCAGACCACGGCCGCGGAGAAGGCGAGCATCACGGCGGCCGCGACGCCGTCGCGCGGGGCGAGCCGCATCACGCGGAGGCGGGTGCGTCCCTCGCCGCCGCGGTAGCAGCGGGCCTCCATCGCGACCGCCAGTTCGTCGGCGCGCCGGAACGAACCGATGAACAGCGGGACGAGCACCGACACGAGGCCGCGCGCCCGGCGCAGGATCCCGCCCGTGTCGTAGTCGGCGCCGCGCGAGGACTGGGCCTTCATGATCTTGTCGGTCTCCTCGACGAGCGTCGGGACGAAGCGCAGCGCGATGGACATCATCATGGCCATCTCGTGGGCCGGGAACCCGATGCGTTGCAGCGGCTTCATCATGCGCTCCATGGCGTCGGCCACGAGGATCGGCGTCGTCGTGAGCGTGAGCAGCGAGGACGTCGCGATGAGCAGCGTGAGGCGGGCGGCCATCCGGAGGCCGGTCCACAGGCCGTCCCAGGTCGCGGAGAGCGGGCCCAGCGTGAGGAACGCCTCGCCCTTCCCGCTGAAGACGTTCAGCAGGAAGGCGAACACGATCAGGAACAGGATCGGCTTCACGCTCTTGAAGACGTGGACGACCGGGATCCGCGAGAGCAGGATGCAGACGGCCGAGAAGGCCGCGTAGGCGACGAACGTCCATACGTCGTTCGCGAGGAAGACGAGGACCATGAGCACGACCGTCGCGAGGATCTTCGCGCGCGGGTCGAGGCGGTGGATCGGCGAATCCGCGGGGTAGAAGCGGCCGAGGCTGATGTCCTTCAGCATGGCGCCTCCCCCGCAGCGGCGGCGAGCACGGCGTCGGCCGCCGCGGCGGCGGTGAACCGCAGGGCGTCGAGGCCGGGCAGGCGGTCCGCGAGGCGCTTCAGGAAGGCAGCCGGCGCAGGCAGCGACAGGCCGGCGCGCGCGATCGCGGCTTCGTCGGAGAAGACGTCGCGGACGGGACCGCAGGCGAGGACGCGGCCATGGTCGAGCACGAGCACGCGGTCCGCGAGCCGGGCGATGTCCTCCATGCTGTGCGACACGAGGACGATCGTCGCGCCGTGCGCACGGAGCGAGGAGACGTAGGACAGGATCTCGTCGCGACCGGCCGGGTCGAGCCCGGCGGCAGGTTCGTCGAGGACGAGCACCTCCGGACGCATCGACAGCACGCCGGCGATCGCGGCGCGGCGCTTCTGGCCGCCCGACAGCTCGAACGGCGAGCGGTCGAGGTCCTCCGGCGCGAGGCCGACGACGGCGGCGGCCTCCGCGACGCGGCGCGCGACCTCGTCCTCGGGGAGGCCCATCCGCTTCGGACCGAAGGCGATGTCGCCGCGGACGGTCTCCTCGAAGAGCTGGTGCTCCGGGTACTGGAACAGGAGGCCGACCTTCTGCCGGATCGCCCGCACGTCGCCGCCCCGGGACGCGTCGAGGCCGAGGATGCGGACGACGCCGGGCGCGGTGCGGAGCAGTCCGTTCAGGTGCTGCACGAGGGTCGACTTGCCGGAGCCGCTGTGTCCCGCGATGCCGAGGATCTCGCCGCGGCGGACCTGGAACGACACGTCCTCGAGCGCCACGTTCGCGAAGGGCGTCCCCTTGAGGTACGTGAATCCGAGGCCTCGGACGTCGATCAGGATCTCGCCGTCGGCGTCGGGAGCGGCGGGTGCGGCCGCGGCTTCGACCGCGGTCTCCGCCGCAGCGGGCGCTTCCGGTGCCGCCTGAGCCTCCGCGGCCCTGCGCGCGTCCGTCGCGCCGAGCACGCGCAGCACGGCGGCCTCGGCCCCGTCCGGCGTCCCCGTCTCGCCCGGGCGCAGCGGCACGCCGCGGCGCGCGGCGACGAGGTGGGCGATCTCCATGTGCGCCGGGACGTCGAGACCCTCGGAGCGGATCGCGTCGACCGCCTCGAACACCTCGGAGGGCGTCCCGCGGGCGACGACGCGCCCGGCCGCGAGCACGACGACCTCGTCGGCGAGCACGGCCTCCTCCATGTGGTGCGTGATGTTGACGAGCGTGATCCCGTCCTCGCGGACGCGCGCGACGACCATGTCCATGAAATCGCGGCGGCTCACGGGATCGAGCATCGAGGTCGCCTCGTCGAGGAGGATGCAGCGGGGCTTCATCGCGAGGATCCCCGCGATCGCGAGCTTCTGCTTCTGGCCGCCGGACAGGAGGTGGGGCGGCCGCTCCGCGTACTCGGAGAGGCCGACGGCGGCCAGGGAGACGTCGACCGCGCGCCGGATCTCCGGCTGCGGGACGCCGAGGTTCTCGGGACCGAAGGCGACATCCTCCTCGACGGTCGTCCCGACGATCTGGTTGTCCGGGTTCTGGAAGACCATCCCGCAGCGCTGCCGGATCTCCCAGGCGCTCCCCTCGTCGCGCGAGTCGTAGCCGGAGACGACGACCGTGCCTTCCGTCGGGAGCTCGAGGGCGTTCACGAGGCGCGCGAGCGTGGACTTGCCGCTCCCGTTGCGCCCGAGCACGGCGACGTGCCGGCCGGCGGCGACGGTCAGGTCGACGTGGTCGACCGCCCGGACCGGATCGCGCTCCGGCCGGAGGTAGTCGAACACGGCATCCTGCACCGAGATGAAGTCGGGCATCGGTCTCCTTCGCGGGGTCGTTCCATCCGCTTCCGCGGAAAAGGGGACGGGCCGAACGCCCATCCCCTTCGCTTCAGGTCGTCCGGCGGCGGGCCGGGAACCGCTTCTTCGGGCGCGTCCGGTCAGACGAGCTCGAGGAGGGCCATCTCCGTCGCATCGCCGCGACGGGCGCCGAGCTTGACGATGCGCGTGTAGCCGCCGGTGCGCCCGGCGTACTTCACGGCGATCTCGTCGAACAGCTTGTCGACGGGATTCAGGGCCTTGCCCTCGGCGTCGTGGCTCTTGGCGAGCCAGCGGATCGCGCGGCGGCGGACGGCGAGGCGGGCGGGCAGGTCGACCTGGACGATCTCCGTCTTGGTCTCGCGCTCGACGACGTCGTACTTGGCGCCGTTCTTCGACGTCTTGCCCTTGAGGACCTTGCGGCCCTTCGAATCGAGCTTGGCGTGGGACACGGTCACGGTCTTCGTCGTGAAGGCATCCTTCTGCTTCACGGCGTCCGTGATCAGCTTCTCGACGATCCGCTTGACTTCCTTGGCCCGGGCCTCGGTCGTCTCGATGTGGCCGTTCAGGATGAGGGCGGTGGAGAGCCCCCGAAGGATGGACGTCCGCTGGTCGGTGGGGCGTCCGAGCTTTCTCTGCCAGGGCATGGCGATTTCCTCCTTAAGCGGGTTGCGGCGTACGGACGGCCTACTCGGCGCTGGGCGCGAGCGACAGGCTCATCTCCTCGAGCTTGATGATGACCTCTTCGAGGGACTTCTTGCCGAGGTTGCGGACCTTCATCATGTCGTCCTCGGAGCGGGCCACGAGGTCGCCCACCGTGTTGATCCCGGCCCTCTTCAGGCAATTGTAGGTGCGGACCGAGAAGTCCAGGTCCTCGATCGCGGTGTCGAGCAGGCCGTTGCGGCGGCCGCCCTCCTCCGGGCTGTGGAACCCGGCCGCGGCCGGCACGTCGGTCAGCGCGGAGAACAGCGCCAGGTGGTCCATCAGGATGTTCGAGCCGTTGCTGAGCGCCTCGCCCGCCTGGATCGTCGCGTCCGTCCACACCTCGATCGTGAGCTTGTCGTAATCGACGAGCGACCCGACGCGGGTGTTCTCGATCGTGTAGTTGACCTTCTTCACGGGGGTGAAGATGCTGTCGATCGGAATCACGCCGATCGGCTGGTTGGGCCACTTGTTGCGCTCCGCGATGTGGTACCCACGGCCCTTGTTGAGGGTGAGCTCCATGAAGAGCCGCCCTTCGCCGTTGAGCGTCGCGATCGGGTGGTCGGGATTCATGATCGTGACTTCGGCGTCGCGGACGATATCGCCGGCGGTGACGACGCCGGTGCGGCCCTCATCGGTGCTGATGTAGACGGTCTTCGGTCCCTCGACGTCCAGCTTGGCGCGGATCCCCTTCACGTTCAGGATGATCTCGGTCATGTCCTCGATCACGCCCTTGACGGTGGAGAACTCGTGCAGCACGCCTTCGACGCGGATCGCGGTGACCGCGGCGCCCGGAAGGGACGAGAGCAGGACCCTGCGCAGCGAATTGCCCAGGGTGATCCCGTAGCCGCGCTCCAGGGGCTCGACGACGTACTTGCCGTACGAGCCGTCCTCGTTCTTCTCGACGCATTCGATGTTCGGCTTCTCAATCTCGACCATTTGGATCCTCCTTCGTGCGTGTGCCTCCGGTTCCCGACAGGGACGGACGGCGCGTCACCGGGAGTAGAGCTCGACGATCAGGTGCTCCTTGACCTCGAGGTCCACGTCTTCGCGCGACGGGAGCTGCACGACGCGGCCCGTCAGGTTCTCGCGGTCGAACGCCAGCCACTTGGGCAGCGGTCGGCCCGGGGCGAGTTCCGCGAACTTCGGGGAGGAGCGGTGGCTCGGGCGGACCGCGATCTCATCGCCGGCCTTCATCGTCAGGGACGGGATGTTGACCTTCTTCCCGTTGACGAAGAAGTGCGCGTGCAGGACGAGCTGGCGGGCCTCCGGGCGGGAGGCGGCGAGGCCGAGGCGGTAGACGACGTTGTCGAACCGCAGCTCGAGAAGGCGGAGCAGGTTCTCGCCCGTCTTGCCCTTCATGCGGTCGGCCGTCTCGAACGTGTGGCGGAACTGGCTCTCGAGGATCCCGTAGAACCGGCGGGCCTTCTGCTTCTCGCGGAGCTGCACGCCGTATTCGGAGACCTTCTTGCGGCCCTGGCCATGCTGGCCGGGAGCGAAGCCGCGGCGCACGATCGCGCACTTGCCGGTGTAGCATCTCTGCCCCTTCAGGAAGAGCTTCTCGCCTTCCCGGCGGCAGAGCCTGCAGGATGCGTCCGTATATCTTGCCATCTTCTGCTGTCCTCCGGAATCAGACTCTTCTTCTCTTGGGCGGTCTGCAGCCGTTGTGGGGGATCGGGGTGACGTCCTTGATCAGGGTGACGTCGAGGCCTGCGGCGGCCAGGGAGCGGATCGCGGATTCGCGCCCGGCGCCCGGGCCCTTCACGAAGACCTCGACGGTCCGCATGCCATGCTCCTTCGCGGCCTTGGCGGCGGTCTCCGCCGCCATCTGCGCGGCGAACGGCGTGCCCTTCCTCGAGCCCTTCATGCCCATCCCGCCGGCGCTCGCCCAGGAAATGGCGTTGCCGGTGGCATCGGTGATCGTCACGATCGTGTTGTTGAAGGAGGCGTGGATGTGCGCGGAGCCGCGGTCGATGTTCTTGCGCTCCTTGCGCTTCGGTCTCGCGACCGTCTTCTTCGTGGTGGCGGCTTTCGCCATGGGGCGGCCTCCTTACTTCTTGACGGCGGCGACCTTCTTCGAGGCGCCGACCGTCTTCTTGGGTCCCTTGCGGGTGCGGGCGTTGGTCTTGGTCCGCTGTCCGCGGACGGGCAGGCCGGCGCGGTGGCGGCGGCCGCGGTAGCAGCCGATCTCCGTCAGGCGCTTGATGTTCAGCGCGATCTCGCGGCGGAGGTCTCCCTCCACCTTGGCGCCCTTGTCGATCGCGTCGCGGAGCTTCGCGATCTGGTCGTCGCTCAGGTTCTTGATGCGGACGTCGGGGCTGATCCCGCACTCGGCCAGGATCCGGTTCGACGTCGTCCGGCCGATGCCGTAGATGTAGGTCAGTCCGATCTCGACCCGCTTCTCGTTCGGCAGGTCCACTCCGGCGATGCGTGCCATGGGTCCGTTTCCTCCCAGCCTTTCCGGCTCATGATCGTCTCTATCGGTTCAACACGTCGGGGCCCCTGGTTCCGTTTCCGGAGAGGGGACGCAGCCGCACCCCGCGTGGATCTTCCTCGGCCCGCCGTCCCGGCCGCGCGACCGCGGCCCGGACGGAACGACGCGGACTCCCTCCGGCGGAGGGGTCCGCGGTCTCGTCAGCCCTGCTTCTGCTTGTGCTTGGGATCCTCGCAGATCACCATGACGCGGCCCTTGCGGCGGATGATCTTGCACTTCTCGCACATGGGCTTCACGCTCGGCTTGACCTTCATCGGTGAACCTCCTCGGGGTTGCCTCTTCGTCCGGCGCGGCAACAGCATATCAGACGCCTTTTCCGCGCACGCTCCGATATTGTATCAAATCCTTGGGCGAAATCAAGGATTTTCTCACGCAGAATCGCTATTTCGCGCGCCACGTGATGCGGCCCTTCGACAGGTCGTACGGCGACAGCTCGACCGTCACCCGGTCGCCCTCCAGGATCTTGATGTAGTTCTGGCGGAGCTTGCCCGAGAGGTGCGCCACGACCTTGTGCCCGTTGGGCAGCGAAACGCGGAACACGGCGTTCGGGAGCGCTTCGGTGACGATCCCCTCGACCTCGATGACATCTTCCTTCGGCATCTGCTTCCTCCTTCCGGGCCTCAGCCGGGCCCTTCCTTCCCCTTCTCCTCCAGGAATCCCGCGAGCAGGCCGCGCAGCGCGGCTTCCCGGGCGGGCCCGTCGCGGATCGCCGCGATGCGGGCGAGCGCTTCCTCGGCGCCGGCGATCCGGCCGACCGGCCGGACGTGCGAGAGCCGCTTGCGCTTGGGCTTCGCGTAGGGCCGCGCGCCTCCGTCGGCCAGCCGCGCGAACGGCGGCTCGACCGCGAGCACGACGAACGGGCGGCCCGCATCGTGCCCGGCGAGCGAGAGCACGACGTCCCCGACGGCGAGGCCGCGGGTCCGGAGCGCATCGAACAGCGTCGGCGCCACGGCCGCGCTACTCCGCGGTCAGCACGACCGGTCCGTCCTCGGTGACGGCGATCGTGTGCTCGTAATGCGAGGACAGGGCGCGGTCGCGGGTCACGATCGTCCAGCCGTCCTCGAGGATCTCGACGTCGGCGGTGCCGGCGTTGATCATCGGCTCGACCGCGATCACGAGCCCGGGGCGGATCCGGAGACCCCGGCCCGCCGTCCCGAAGTTGGGGACGTCCGGGTCCTCGTGGAGCGCGTAGCCCACGCCGTGGCCCGTCAGCTGCCGCACGACGCCGTAGCCGAAGGACTCGGCGTGGCGCTGCACCGCCGACGAGAGGTCCCCGATGCGGTTGTCGGGGATCGCCGCGGCGAAGGCCTTCCAGAAGCACTCCTCGGTGACGCGCATCAGCTGCGCGGCGTCCGGGGCGACGGCGCCGATCGCGAAGGTGCGCGCCGCGTCGGCGTGGAAGCCGTCGAGGCAGGCGCCGACGTCGACGCTGAGCAGGCTCCCCTCGTGCAGGCGCGTGCGTCCGGGGATGCCGTGCACGACCTGGTCGTCGATCGAGGTGCAGATGGACGCCGGATAGGGAGGGCGGCCGTAGCCCAGGAACGACGGGACGGCGCCCGCCTTCTCGATCATGGCCCGGGCGATCCGGTCGAGCTCGATCGTCTCGACGCCGGGGCGGGCCCGTTCGCGGAGCGCGGCCAGGACCTCGGCGACGATGCGGCCCGCCGCGCGGATGCGGGCGATGTCCTCGCTGGACTTCAGCCGGATCATGGAATCCGATTCATCCTTCAGAGCCCGGCGAGCAGGCGGAGGATCCGCTGCAGCGTCTCCTTCGACCCGATCTCGTTGTCGAAGCCGTGCAGCAGCCCGCGGCCGCCATAATAGTCGACGAGCGGGCGCGTCTTCTCGTGGTAGGCGCGGAGGCGGTTCGCGATCGTCTCCGGACGGTCGTCCGGACGCTGCTCCACGGCGCCGCCGCAGTCGTCGCACACGCCCTCGACCTTCGGCGGCATCGCCTGGAGGTTGTAGGACCGGCCGCACGAGGCGCACACGCGGCGCCCGGAGAGGCGGTCCTGGATCGTGGCGTCGGCGAGCGTGACGTTGAGCACGGCGTCGATCCGCCAGCCCTTCGCCGCGAGGAACGCCGCGAGGGCGTCGGCCTGCGCGACGGTGCGGGGGAAGCCGTCGAGCATGAAGCCGGCCCGGCAGTCGTCCTGCCCGAGGCGCGCCTCGAGCATCGCGATCGTCAGGGAGTCGGGCACGAGCTCGCCGCGGGCCATGTAGCCCTCGGCTTCCTTGCCCAGCGGAGTGCCTTCCTTGATGTTGGCGCGGAACAGGTCGCCCGTGGAGACGTGGGCGATCCCGGTCGCCTTCCGGATGCCGTCGGCGAGCGTGCCCTTGCCCGTGCCCGGGGCGCCCAGCAGGATGAGGTTCATGAGGGAGTCCTCCCTTCCGGTCCGGAGATGGCAAGGAGGGCGGCCTGCGATGCAGGACGCCCTCCGGCCGGCCGCGCGGGGTTCAGTCGAGGAACCCCTTGTAATGGCGCATCAGCATCTGGGACTCGAGCTGGTTCACGAGGTCCATGGCCACGCCGACGAGGATCAGGACGGCCGTTCCGCCGAACCACAGTCCGTTCGCGTTGGTCAGCCCGCCCAGCACGACCGGGAGGATCGTGACCAGGGCGAGGAAGAGTCCGTTGAACCAGGTGAGCCGGTTGCTCACGCGCGAGATGTGCTCGGCCGTCGGCCGCCCCGGTCGATACCCCGGGATGAAGCCGCCGTTCTTCTGGAGGTTGTTCGACACCTCGATCGGATTGAACTGGATCATGGTGTAGAAGAACGTGAAGCCGAAGATCATCAGCGCGTAGATCACGTAATAGAGCACGCTCTGCCCCGTGACCTGCTTGAGGAAGATCACGATCGGGCTCGTGCTGTTGGCGAAGAAGAAATTGATCAGGGTCGCGGGCAGGGTCATGATCGACATCGCGAAGATGATCGGGATGACGCCGGCCATGTTGACCTTGATCGGGAGATAGGTGCTCTGTCCGCCGTACATCTTGCGGCCGACGACGCGCTTCGCGTACTGGACGGTCAGCCGCCGTTCCGCGAGCTGCACGAAGATGACGCCCGCGATGATCGCGACGAAGGCGACGAGCACGAGCACGATCAGGGCGACCGCGCCGACGACGGTGTAGTCCTGCATCCAGATCTTGAAGTACTCGATCAGCCCCTTCACGCCCGCCGGACCGCGCGAGACGATGCCCGCGAAGATCATGAGCGAGATGCCGTTGCCGATGCCGAACTCGTTGATCTGCTCGCCGAGCCACATGATGAAGGTCGTGCCGGCCGTGAACGAGAAGATGATGACGATCGCGTTCAGGACCGCCGGCAGCACGCCGGACTGCGCGGTGCGCGCGCCGTACCACAGCGCCGCGGCCTCGAGCAGGCCGAGGACGATCGTGGCGTAGCGGACGTACTGCATGATCTTCTTGCGGCCTTCCTCGCCTTCCTTCTGGAGCCGCTCGAGCGAGGGGATGACCACGGTCAGGAGCTGCATGATGATCGACGCGTTGATGTACGGGGTGATGCTCATCGAGAAGATGGACACCTGGCGCAGCGCGCCGCCCGAGATCGCGTCGAACAGGCTGCCGATGTCGCCGAGGCTGTCGACGAGGCGCGAGAACGCGGCGACGTCGATGCCGGGGACCGGCACCGCGCAGCCGATGCGGAAGACGACCAGCAGGCCGAGGGTGAGGAGGAGCTTCTTCCTGAGGTCGGGGATCCGGAATGCGTTTCTGATCGTGTCGATCATTCCTGGCATGGGATCATACCTCCTCGGCGGTTCCTCCGGCCTTCTCGATCTTCTCGCGGGCCGTCGCGGTGAAGCCCGCGGCCTTCACCGCCAGCTTCTTCGTGAGTTCGCCGTACCCGAGGATGCGCACGCCGTCGAGGGTCTTCGTGACGAGGCGGTCCTTGAGGAGCAGCTCGGTCGTCACGGTCGTCCCGGACGCATAGCGCTCCAGGTCGCCGACGTTCACCTCGACGTACTGGTCCGCGAAGCGCTTGTTGTTGAAGCCGCGCTTCGGCAGTCGGCGGAACAGCGGCATCTGGCCGCCTTCGAAGCCGAGACGCACGCCGCCGCCGGCGCGGGCGTTCTGGCCCTTGTGGCCGTGGCCGCCGGTCTTGCCGTTGCCGGAACCGATGCCGCGTCCCTTGCGCTTGGACGTCGTGCGGTCGCCGGGAGTCGCCTTGAGTTCGTTGAGCTTCATGGTGCGGGTCCCTCCCTAGGATTCTTCGCAGCGGACCAGGTGGGAGACGGTCCGGACCATCCCGCGCATCTGCGGGTTGTCCTGCTTCTCCACGGTCTGGCCGATCTTGCGGAGGCCGAGCGCCTTCACCGTCGCGATCTGGTTCTTCTTGCATTTGCTGGTGCTCTTCACCAGCGTGATCTTCAAGGTGGCCATGCGCGCCTTCCTCCTAGCCGACGATCTCTTCCACGGACTTGCCGCGGACCCTCGCCACCGCTTCGGGCGACTTCAACGAGCTGAGGCCGGCCATCGTGGCGTTCACCATGTTGTTCGGGTTGTTCGTGCCCAGGGACTTCGTGCGGATGTCCTTGACGCCCGCGAGCTCGAGCACGGCGCGGACGGGGCCGCCGGCGATGACGCCCGTGCCCTCGCTGGCCGGCTTGAGCAGGACGCGGCCGGCGCCGAAGACGCCGACGATCTCGTGCGGGATGGTGGTGGCGCTCAGCGGGACCTCGATGAGGTTCTTCTTCGCGTCCTCGATCCCCTTGCGGATCGCGTCCGGGATCTCGGCCGCCTTGCCGAGGCCCTTGCCGACGTGGCCGTTCTCGTCGCCGACGATCACCAGAGCGGCGAAGCGGAAGTTGCGACCGCCCTTGACCGTCTTGGACACGCGCCCGATATGGATCACTTTCTCCTTGAGATCCAGGGAATTGGCATCGATTCGCACCTTGGCTGCCCTCCTTGCCTTAGAACTGGAGGCCGGCTTCGCGGGCCGCCTCGGCGAGTGACTTCACGCGTCCGTGGTAGATGTAGCCGCCGCGGTCGAACACCACGGAAGCGATGCCCTTCTCCTTGGCGCGTGCCGCCACGAGGCGGCCGACTTCCGTCGCCGCGTCCTTGTTGCCGCCGAAGGCCAGCTTGTCCTTGATCTCCTTGTCGAGAGAGGACGCGGCGGCCAGGGTGATCCCCTTGCCGTCGTCGACGACCTGCGCGTAGATGTGCGAGAGGCTGCGGTAGACGCAGAGGCGCGGGCGCTCGGCGGTTCCGGAGACCTTCTCGCGGACGCGCTCGTGCTTGCGCTGGCGGGTCTGCTGTCTGCGGGTTCTGCTGATCATTCCACTCACCCCTTCTTCTACTTGGCCTTGCCGCCGGTCTTGCCCTCTTTGAGCTTGAGGACCTCGTCGGCGTACTTGATGCCCTTGCCCTGGTAGGCGTCGGGCACGCGCTTGGCGCGGATCTTGGCGGCGGTCTCGCCGACCAGCTGCTTGTCGCAGCCCTTGACCACGATCTTGTTCGGGGCCGGGACCTCGACGACGATGCCGTCGGGGTCGACCATCTCGACCGTGTGGGACAGGCCGATCGTCAGGGTCAGCGTCTTGCCGTTCTTCGCGGCCTTGAAGCCGACGCCCTGGATGTCGAGGGCCTTCTCGAACCCGACCGAGACGCCCGTGACCATGTTCTGGACGAGCGAGCGGGTCAGGCCGTGCAGGGCCTTGTGCAGCTTGGAGTCGCTCGGGCGCTCGATGTGGAGCTTCCCGTCCTCCTCGCGGATCCTCATGTCCTTGTGGATCGCCAGGGACAGCGTGCCCTTCGGGCCCTTCACGGCGACCTGGCATCCGTCGACGTCGACCTTCATCCCCGCGGGGATCGCGATCGGCATCCTTCCGATTCTCGACATGGTGCAGTCCTCCTGCTCTTCAGATTGCGGGCGGTCCCTCCGGCCGGGCCGGACCGGGCGCCCCTTTCAGAGTTCCTGTGCGCGCTTACCAGACGTAGGCGAGGACCTCGCCTCCGATGCCCTTGCTGCGCGCGCTCTTGTCGGTCATGATGCCGCTCGACGTGGAGACGATCGCGATCCCGAGTCCGCCGAGGACCTTCGGGAGGCGCTCGACCGGCGCGTACACCCGCAGGCCGGGGCGCGAGATGCGCTTCAGGCCGGAGATGACGGGCTTCTTGCCGGTGTACTTGAGCGTGATCCGGATGATGCCCGCGAGGCCGTCGTCGACGATCTCGAAGCGCTGGATGTAGCCCTCGTCGAGGAGGATCTGGGCGATCGCCTTCTTCACGTTGGACGCGGGGACGTCGACCGTCCCGTGGTTCGTCGAGGCCGCGTTGCGGATCCTCGTCAGCATGTCGGCGATGGAATCGGTGAGCTGCATGTGCGTTCCTCCTTCCGTCTACCAGCTGGCCTTGCGGACGCCGGGGATCTGGCCCTTGTATGCGAGGGTCCTGAAGCACAGGCGGCAGATGCCGTACCGGCGCATGTACGCGTGCGGCCTCCCGCACAGCTTGCAGCGGTGATAGGCCCGGGTGCTGAACTTCGGGTCCTTCTGCTGCTTCAGGATGATCGACTTCTTCGCCATGGAACCTTCCTCCCTCGCCCTACTTGCTGAACGGCATGCCCAGCAGCCGGAGCAGTTCGCGCGCCTCTTCATCCGTCGGGGCCGTGGTCACGATGATGATGTCCATCCCGCGGATGCGGTCGATCTTGTCGTAGTCGATCTCGGGGAAGATCAGCTGCTCCTTGACGCCGAGCGCGTAGTTCCCGCGGCCGTCGAACGAATCCGGGCTCACGCCGCGGAAGTCGCGGACGCGGGGGAGGGCGATGTTGACCAGCTTGTCCAGGAACTCGTACATGCGGTTGCCCCGGAGGGTCACCTTGCAGCCGATGTTCATGCCTTCCCTCAGCTTGAAGGCCGACACGGACTTCTTGGCCTTGGTCACGACGGGACGCTGGCCCGCGATCAGGCCCATGTCGTTCGCCGCGCTCTCGATCGCCTTCGGGTTGTCCTTCACTTCGCCGACGCCCATGTTGAGGACGATCTTGTCGACCTTCGGGATCTGCATCGTGGAGGTGTACTTGAAGCGCGCCATCATCGCCGGCGCGATCTCCTTCGTGTACTTGTCCTTCAGTCTCGCCATCTGCGTGCTCCTCCGCCTACTTCTCGGCTTCGCGGACGGTCTGGATGACCGCGCCGCACTTCCGGCACTTGCGGATCTTCTCGCCGCCCGGCTTGACCTCGCGGATCGGCTTCGTCGGGTGCTTGCAGCTGGGGCACACGAGCATGACGTTGGACGCGTGGATCGGCGCCGCCTGGTGGATGATGCCGCCCTGCTGGTAGCGTCCCCTGGGCTTCTTGTGCTTCGTCGCGACGTTGACGTCCTCGACGATCACGGTGCCCTTGTCCTTGTTCACCTCGAGGACCTTGCCGCTCTTGCCCGCTTCCTTGCCGGAGAGGACGAGCACGGTGTCCTTTTCCTTGACGTGGATCTTGCTGGCCATCGCTCTCGCCTCCTTACAGCACTTCGGGCGCGAGGGACAGGATCTTCATGTAGTCCTTGTCCCTGAGCTCGCGGGCCACGGGCCCGAAGATGCGGGTGCCGCGCGGGTTCTTGTCCTCCTTGATGAGGACCGCGGCGTTCTCGTCGAACTTGATGTAGGAGCCGTCGGGACGGCGCGTGCCGCGCTTGGTGCGGACGATCACGCAGCGGACGACCTCGCCCTTCTTGACCACGCCGCCCGGCGTCGCCTCGCGGACGGAGCACACGATGACGTCGCCGATGTTGGCGTACTTCCGCCAGGAGCCGCCGAGGACCTTGATGCACATGAGTTCCCGCGCGCCGGTGTTGTCGGCCGACTTGAGAACGGTCTGGACCTGGATCATGCTGGATCTCCTCCTTCCCGGTCTTCCCCCCGGGGGCCGCTACTTCGCCTTCTCGACGATCTCGACCAGCCGCCAGCGCTTGTCCTTGCTGAGGGGCCGGGTCTCCATCACCTTGACCTTGTCGCCGATGCCGCACTCGTTGTTCTCGTCGTGCGCCTTCAGCTTGTAGGTCCGCTTGACCGTCTTCTTGTACAGGGGGTGCGCGACGTGCTCCACGACGGCGACGACGATCGTCTTGTCCATCTTGTCGCTGGTCACCACGCCGGTGCGGGTCTTCCTCAGGTTCCTGTCTTCCATCGTCGCTTCCTCCTGGCCGCTCACCGAGCGTCCTTCAGCTCGGCCTCGCGGCGGATCGTCTGGACCCGCGCGATGTCGCGCTTCACGCTGCGGAGCTTCATCGGGTTCTCGAGCTGGTTGGTCGCGTGCTGGAAGCGGAGCTTGAAGAGTTCCGACTTCAGGGCCTTCAGTTCCTCATCGAGCTCTGCGACGGTCTTGCCGCGGAGTTCGCGGATCTCATTCTGCTTCATGGACTTCACCTTCCTTTTCGCGCGCCACGAACCGGGTCTGGATCGGGAGCTTGTGGCCGGCGAGGCGCATCGCCTCGCGGGCCTCGGACTCGGGAACCCCGGAGATCTCGAACATCACGCGACCGGGCTTGACGACCGCGACCCAGTATTCGGGAGAGCCCTTGCCGGAACCCATCCGGGTCTCGGCCGGCTTCTTGGTGACGGGCTTGTCGGGGAAGATCTTGATCCAGGTCTTGCCGCCGCGGCGGACGAAGCGGTTGATCGCGACGCGGGCCGCCTCGATCTGGTTGCTGGTGATCCAGCCGGGCTCGAGGGCCGCGAGGCCGAACTCGCCGTAGCTGACGAAGTTGCCGCGGGTGGCCTTGCCGGTCATGCGGCCGCGGTGCACGCGGCGATACTTGACTCTCTTCGGGAGAAGCATCAGGACTCCCCTCCTTCCGCGACGGCGGCCTTCTTCGGAGCCGGGAAGACCTCGCCCTTGTAGATCCAGACCTTGACGCCGATGCGGCCGTACGTCGTGTGGGCCTCGGTGAAGCCGTAGTCGATGTCGGCGCGGAGCGTCTGCAGGGGGATCGTGCCTTCGTGGTAGTGCTCGGTGCGGGCGATCTCGGCGCCGCCGAGGCGTCCGCAGACCTGGGTCTTGATGCCCTTGGCGCCCGTCTTCATCGCGCGCTGCATCGTCTGCTTCATCGCGCGGCGGAAGGAGATGCGCTTCTCGAGCTGCGCCGCGATGTTCTCGGCGACGAGCTGCGCCTCCATGTCGGGCGACTTGACCTCGGTGATGTTGATGAAGAAGGTCCGCTTGAAGCGGGACTGCAGCTTCTTCTTGAGGTCCTCGATGCCCGCGCCCTGGCGGCCGATCACGACGCCGGGCTTGGCGGCGTGGATCGCGACGAGGATCTTCTCCTCGCCCTTGCGCTCGATCTCGATGCGGGAGATGCCGGCGGGATAGAGCTCCTTCTTCAGGAAGTCGCGGATGCGCTTGTCCTCGACCAGGAAGGCGGAGAACTCCTTCTTCCCGGCATACCACTTCGTGTCCCAGTCCTTGATGATGCCGATCCGCAGACCGTGGGGATTGACCTTCTGGCCCATGCCGCCCTCCTACTTTCTTTCCTTGAGGACCAGCGTGATGTGGGTGGTCCTCTTGTGGATCCGGCTGGCGCTGCCGCGGGCGCGCGGCATGATGCGCTTGAGCGTCGGGCCCTGGTTCGCGAAACAATCGGAGACGTAGAGCGCGTCGCGCGAGAGGCCGTTGTTGTTCACGGCGTTGGCCTCGGCGGACTTCAGCAGCTTCTCGAGGACCGGGGACGCGGCCTTCGGCGTGTACTTCAGGATCGCGACGGCCTCGTCGAGGCTCTTGCCCTTGATCAGGGCGATCACGACGTTGGCTTTGCGCGAGGACATGCGGACGTACTTGGCTTCCGCGCGTCCCTCGTCCTTGCCGATGCCGAGCGCCTTGCGCTCCTTCTTCGTCAGCAGGGCGACCTTCTGGGACTTCGGGCGGGGGGCGGAGCGCTCCTTCAGGATCTCCTCGCGGTTCTCCTGCAGGAACTCCTTGCTCATGACCTTCTTCTCCACGATGCGGTTCCTCCCTTCCTGACCCGGGTCACTTCACGGCCGTGGCCTTCTCGGCGGAACGGGAGTGTCCGCGGAAGGTCCGGGTGGGAGCGAATTCTCCGAGCTTGTGTCCGACCATCTCCTCGGTGATGTAGACCGGCACGTGCTTCTTTCCGTCATACACGGCGATCGTGTGCCCGACCATCTCGGGGAAGATGGTGGAGGCGCGGGACCACGTCTTGACGACCTTCTTCTCGTTGGTGTCGTTCATGGCGACGATGCGCTTCATCAGCGCGTCCTGGACGAAATAGCCCTTGCGGGTGGATCTGCTCATCTCGCAAGCCTCCCTTTCCCTACTTGTTCCTTCTCTTGACGATCATCTTGTCGGAAGGCTTCTTGTTGGCCCGGGTCTTCTTGCCGAGCGTCGGGACGCCCCAGGGCGTCACCGGGCCGGGCCTGCCGATCGGGGACTTGCCTTCGCCGCCGCCGTGCGGGTGGTCGACGGGGTTCATGACGACGCCGCGGACGGTCGGACGGACGCCCATGTGGCGCTTGCGGCCGGCCTTTCCGATGCTGACGTTCTCATGCTCGAGGTTTCCGACCTGGCCGATCGTGGCGCGGCAGAGGACCGACACCTTGCGGACCTCGCCGGACGGGAGGCGGACCTGCGCGTAGTCGCCTTCCTTCGCCATCAGCTGCGCGCCGGCGCCCGCGGTGCGGACCATCTGCGCGCCCTTGCCGGGCTTGAGCTCGATGTTGTGGAGGATCGAGCCGACGGGGATCCCCGCGATCGGGAGGCAGTTGCCGGCGACGATGTCGGAACCGGGGCCGCTCACGACGGAGGCGCCGACCGCGAGGCCGTCGGGCGCGAGGATGTAGCGCTTCTCGCCGTCCGCGTACTGCAGGAGCGCGATGTAGGCGGTGCGGTTCGGGTCGTACTCGAGCGCGACGACCTTGGCCGGAACGCCGTCCTTGTCGCGCTTCCAGTCGATGATGCGGTACTTGGCGCGGTTGCCGCCGCCGACGTGGCGGACGGTGATGCGGCCGTAGCTGTTGCGGCCGCCGCTCTTGCTCTTCGGGGCCAGCAGCGACTTCTCGGGCTTCTTGTCGGTCAGCACCGTGAAGTCGGCGACCGTCATGGTCCGCCTGGCCGGGGTCGTCGGTCGGAAGCTCTTGACAGGCATCTCTCTACTCTCCTTCTCCGGTCAGGTCACTGGCCGTAGCCGAATTCCTCGATCGAGTTCTTGAACTTCCTCGGCGACGCCGCGGGCTTGCCGCCCTTCGTGAGGAACGTCGCGGGCTTCGGATCGGTGTCGATCGTGACGACGGCCTTCTTCCAGGAGGGGGTCAGCCCGACGTGCACGCCCTGGCGCTTCTCCTTGCCGGAGACGTTCACGGTGTTGACCTTGAGGACCTTCACGCTGAAGAGCTCCTCGACGGCGGAGCGGATCTCGGTCTTCGTGGCGCCGTCCGCGACGACGAACGTGTAGCGGCCGACGGCGGCCGAGGCGGTGCTCCGCTCGGTCACGTAGGGACGGACGATGATGTCGCGTGCGTCCTTCATCACACATACACCTCCTGGACCTTCTCGACCGCGGCCTTGGTGACGATGAAGGTGTCGAACTTGAGGATGTCGAAGACGTTCATCGTGTTGACGAGGGCGGTCTTGATGCCCGGGATGTTCCGGGCGGACTTCTCGACGGTCGGGTTCTTGGCCTCGAGGACGACGAGGGCGGAGCCTTCGGTCTTGAGGTTGCCCAGGACCTGGACCATGCTCTTGGTCCTGATCTCGGGGAAGTCGAGCTGGTCGAGGACGATCAGCTTGCGGTCGGCGAGCTTCGCGGACAGCGCGGACTTCATCGCGAGGCGCTTGACCTTCTTCGGGACGGTGTAGGAGTAGTCGCGGGGGGTGGGCCCGAAGATGATGCCGCCCTTGATCCACTGCGCGGAGCGGATCGAGCCCTGGCGGGCGCGGCCGGTGCCCTTCTGGCGGTACGGCTTGCGGCCGCCGCCGGAGACCTCGTGGCGGGTCTTGGTGGAGTGCGTGCCCTGACGGCGGTTCGCCAGCTGGTTCAGGACGACCTCGCGGAGAACGGCTTCGTTGGGCTCGATTCCGAAGATGCCGTCGGCGAGCTCGATCTGGCCGACGACCGTCCCTTCGGTGTTGAAGACATCAACCTTTGCCATGTCCTATTCCTCCCTTTCTCCCGATCACTTTCCGGACTTGACGGTTCCCGTGATCTCGAGAAGGCCGCCTCTGGCGCCGGGGACGGCGCCCTTGAGCACGAGGATGCTGCGCTCGCCGTCGACCATCACCACGTCGAGGTTCTGGACGGTGACGTTCCCGGAGCCCATGTGGCCGGGGAGGC
This sequence comes from uncultured Eubacteriales bacterium, assembly GCA_903919045.1. Lineage (GTDB taxonomy): Bacteria > Bacillota > Clostridia > Saccharofermentanales > UBA5734 > CAILLO01. The sequence continues at coordinate 29,802 of CAIXGU010000271.1, forward strand.
GCTTGCCGGGAAGGACGCGGGCGGGGTCGGTGTTCGCGCCCATCGAGCCGACGCGGCGGTGGTACATGGAGCCGTGGGTGTCCGGACCGCCGCTCTGGCCGTAGCGCTTGGTCGTGCCGGCGAAGCCCTTGCCCTTGGAGACGCCCGCGACGTCGACGCGGTCGCCGACGGCGAACATGTCGGAGACGCGGATCTCCTGGCCGGGCTCGAAGGCGCGGTCGGTGCGGAACTCGGCGAGGTGCTTCTTCGGCGCGAGGCCGAACTTGGCGAACTGGCCCTTGTCGGGACGGTTGACCTTGCGCTCGGCGACGTCGCCGAAGCCGACCTTCAGGGCGGTGAAGCCGTCGGACTCGACGGTCTTCTTCTGGACGACGACCATCGGGCCGCACTCGATCACGGTGACGGGCACGGCGAGACCGGACTCGTCGAAGAACTGCGACATCCCGACCTTCCTGCCCAGCATGAACTTGTCTTTCACGATCCTACCTCCTGGGTTATTGGTTCGCCGGCGCGCGGAGCGCCGCCGAACGTGACCGTCCTCCCGGTCCGGGCGCGCCGCGCCCGTCCGGCCTACAGCTTGATCTCGATGTTGACGCCGGCCGGCATGTCCAGCTTCATCAGGGCCTCGACCGTCTTCTGGTTCGGCGCGAGGATGTCGATCAGGCGCTTGTGCGTGCGCAGCTCGAACTGCTCGCGGGCGTCCTTGTACTTGTGCGGGGCGCGGAGGATCGTGACGACCTCCTTTTCGGTCGGCAGGGGGATCGGGCCCGAGATCACGGCGCCGGTGCGCTTCGCGGTCTCGACGATCCGCTCGGCGCTCGCGTCGAGCACCTCGTGGTCGAAGGCCTTCAGGCGGATGCGGATCTTCTGGTTCACGGCCATGGGGCAAACCTCCTCGTCGCTGCGTCGGTTCCTCAACTGTGCCGGGCGTATCATGCTCTTCCGTCAAGATGCCCAGCGACGCCCGCCTTCCCACGAAGGCCGCGTCCTGGGCGGCATGCTCGGACGAGCACGGCGCTGCCGGTCGCAAGGGTTCCGATTCCCCGGCCTTCTGGCCGGGCCACTCCCCCGGAGTTCCCCGTCCGCCGGCGCAGCAGCCGGCAGCGGCAATCTCCGGGATCCTCGGTTGCGCGCGTTTCGACGCGCAGGAGCCATTCTATCTCGGATGCGGGGGAAATGCAAGCGGGATTTCGGGGCCGCGGATCAGGCGATGTCGCGCAGGTTCCCGAACGCGTAGCCGCGCTCCGCGATCGCCGCGAGGATCGCGGGGAGCTGCGCGGTATCCGTCGCGGAGACGGCGTGCAGCAGGATCACGTCGCCGTCGTGGAGTTCGCCCAGGACGCGCGTCAGGCACTCCTCCGCAGTCGGCTGCGCCTTCGTGTCCCAGTCCTTGTACGCGAAGCTCCAGAAGACGGACCGGTAGCCGAGGTCGCGCGCCATGGCGAGGGTGCGTTCGCTGTAGTGGCCCTCCGGCGGGCGCAGGAACGGCGCGATCTCCGTCCCCGTCGCGGCGCGGAAGGCGTCGGCCGTGCGGCCGAGCTCGGAAACGAACCCGTCGAGGCCGTGCTTTTCCACGAAGGCGGGCAGGCTCGCGTGCGACCAGGTGTGGCTGCAGACGAGATGGCCCTCGGCGACCATCCGCCGGACGAGGTCGGGCTCGTCCCGGACGTAGGTGCCGGTCACGAAGAACGCGGCGTGCGCGCCGGCCGCCTTCAGGGCGTCCAGGATCCGCATCGTGTCGTCCTTGTATTCGTAGCCCTCGTCGAAGGTGAGGTAGACGACCTTGGCGTCTCCCTCGCGCGGCGCCTGCCAGATGCCGCCGTATGCATCGATCAGGGCCTTTCGGCCGGACGGCGCGCCGGAGGGGATGTCCTGGTAGATCGGCGACGGCGGGTAGAAGTACCAGGCGAGGCGCGCGTTGTCGAGCGCGGCGTAGGCGTCGGGCGGGAGAGTCGGGGCGGGCGTCGCGGTCGGCTCCGGCGTCGGCGTGGGCGTCGCGTCGGGCGGGGGCGTCGCGGTCGCGGTCGGGTCGGGCGTCGCGGTCGCGGTCGGGACGGGCGTCGGCGAAGGCGGGGCGAACGGACCGATGCCGGCCTGCGCGGCGGCGAAGGCGGCGAGGGCGAGCAGCACGACGGCGGATGCGGCGAACGTCA
>CAIXGU010000272.1 GCA_903919045.1 uncultured Eubacteriales bacterium
ACCTGAATCTAGCGCGTCTGCCAATTCCGCCACTCCCGCAGGCACGGTCATCTTACTATACGGACCTGCCGGATGCAATATGATAGAATCGACCACGGAGGTGGCGGAATGAATCGGAAGCTCGAGCAGTTCAAGGCCCATATGCAGGGCCGGAAGGTCGCCGTCCTCGGCGTTGGGGTCAGCAACCGGCCCCTGATCCGATACATCGCCCGACTCGGCGCGCGGATCACGGCGTTCGACATGGCCGACCCCTCGGACGAGGTCCTGCGCCGCACGATGGAGGACTTCCAGGCGGAGGGGATCGACCTCGCCTGGTCGACCGGGAAGGACTACCTGAAGGGCCTCAAGGGCTTCGACATGGTCTTCCGCACGCCCAAGGTCCGCTTCGACATCCCGGAGCTCCTCGCCGAGCGCGAGCGCGGCGCGGTGATCACCTCCGAGATGGAGGTCTTCCTGGAGCTGTGCCCCGCCCGCACGTTCGGCGTCACGGGCAGCGACGGGAAGACGACCACCACGACGCTGATCTCCCTGTTCCTCAAGGAGGAGGGGTACCGCGTCTGGCTCGGCGGGAACATCGGGACGCCGCTGCTCGACCGCATCGACGAGGTCGAGGAGACCGACATGGTCGTGCTCGAGCTCTCCAGCTTCCAGCTGCACACGATGCGGAAGAGCCCCGACGTCGCCGTCGTCACCAACATCTCGCCGAACCACCTGGACGTCCACAAGGACTACCAGGAGTACATCGACGCGAAGAAGAACATCCTCCTGACCCAGAGCTTCCTTGGACGCCTCGTCCTCAACGCGTCGAACTACGAGTCGCGCTCCCTCGCGACGGAGGCGCGCGGACGCGTCGTGTTCTTCGGCCGATTCGAGGAGGAGGGCCTGCCGGGCGCCTTCCTTACGGAGGACGGGACGCTCGCGTACCGCGAGCCCGCTTCCGGACCGCGGATCCAGGTGGTCCCGGCTTCCGAGATCGTGATCCCGGGGCGCCACAACCAGGAGAACTACCTGGCGGCGATCGCCGCGACCTCCGAGTGCGTCTCGCCGGCCGCGATGGCCCGCGTCGCCCGAACCTTCCGCGGCGTCGAGCATCGGATGGAGCTCGTGCGCGAGCTCGACGGCATCCGGTACTACAACAGCTCGATCGACACGAGCCCGACCCGGACCAAGGCTGCGATGAAGGCGCTCGAGGACCGCGGGGAACGGATCGTCCTGATCGCCGGCGGCAAGGACAAGAAATGCGACTACACCGGACTCGGCGAGGCGGTGCTCGCCGTCTCGGACCGCATCGTCCTGTGCGGCGAGAACATCCCCCAGATCGAGCGCTCCCTTCGGGTCGCCGCCGAGCGACGTGCGCAGGAGCTCCCGACGATCGTCTACGCCCAGAGCTACGAGGAAGCGGTCCTCGCCGCGCGCCGGCTCGCGAAGCCCGGGGAGGCCGTCGTGCTCTCGCCCGCGGGGACGAGCTTCGACCGCTTCCGCAACTTCGAGGAGCGCGGGAACCTCTACAAGAAGATCGTCCTCGGCCTCTAGGAGGCTGGGCGGACGCACCCGGAGGCGCCGCGCGGCGACTTCCGCGGGAAAGGAACGAGGCGGCCCCGGACGGGACCGCCTCGTTCGTCGTGGTGGGGGGAGGTGGATTCGAACCACCGAAGTCAGAGACAACAGATTTACAGTCTGCCCCCTTTGGCCGCTCGGGAATCCCCCCACGTGGTGGGCCTTCAGGGACTTGAACCCCGGACCAGCCGGTTATGAGCCGGCCGCTCTGACCATCTGAGCTAAAGGCCCGTCTTGTCCCGAAGCGTCGCCTTCCGAGGCGACGCTTCGGATTATAGGGAACGCCGTCCGGCGCGTCAAGCGGTTTCCCCATCCTGCGGCGCGATGGATATAATGGAGATCGGGACCTGGCATCCGGAGCCCCTTCGGGGGCGGGGAGGGCATCGATGGGCGGCGGACGGCACTGGCTCCTTTCGGCGACGATGGGCCTCGGGCACGATCGCGTGATCCGGCCCCTGAAGGAAGGCGCGATGGACGGCAAGGTCGTCGCGATCGGGAACGAGGCGGAATCCTCGTGGCTCGAACGGGCCTTCCTGAATTCGACGACGCGCTTCTACAATTTCGCCTCGCGCCAGGAGGACCGCTCCCGCCTGGGGCATTTCGTGTTCGAGACGATCGACCGCTTCCAGCGCTTCCCGGACCTCCGCCCGGGCGAGGACCTGTCGACGCCCACCGTGAACAACCGCCGCATCGACCGCCTGCTCGCCGCCGGCTTCGGCGCGAAGGCCTTCGCCGAGATCGGCCGCCGTCCGGCGCCCTGCCTCAGCACCTTCTATCTCGCGACGCAGGAGGCGCTCCGCTATACGGAGCTGCCCGTCTACCAGGTCGTGCCGGACGCCGAGTTCAACCGCGTGTACCTGCCGTCGGAACCCCGGCATCCGCGGCTCACGAACCTCGTCGCCTGCGCGGTCGCGGCCGACCGCATGCGCGCGTACGGCGCGGACCCGCAGCGCCTCCACGTCACCGGATGCCCGCTGCCGCTCGAGAACACCGGCCGCGACGGGGAGATCCTCCGCTCCGACCACGCGGCCCGCACGGCGCGCCTCTCGGCGGCCGGAACCGCTCCGCTGGCCCTGATGTTCTGCATCGGCGGCGCCGGCGCCCAGCTCGCGACCGCCTTCGACCTCCTCGACCAGCTCCTCCCGGAGATCCGCGAGGGCCGGTACCGCTATGTCGTTTCCTGCGGGACGAACGCCGCCGTGCATGCGGCGGTGGAGAAGCGCCTCGCGCGGCTCGGCCTCGCGGAGCCTGCGGCCGGCATCGTGCACGGGAGGACCAAGGAGACCTACTTCGAGGCCTTCAACGCGGCGCTGCGCGCGACGGACCTGCTCCTGACGAAGCCGTCCGAGCTCGTCTTCTATTGCGGACTCGGCCTGCCGGTGCTCCTGACGCACCCGCTGGGGCACCAGGAGTTCCGCAACCAGGACTACCTGATCGGGACCGGGGGAGGGGAGAGCCTCGACCGCACCCGCTTCCCGGCCTACCTGCGCGAGGGGATCCGGTCCGGACGCTTCGTCGAGCGCGCGGAGCGCGGACTCGCGACCGGACACGCCCAAGCGCGCGAGCGGATCCTCGCGCTGGTCCACGGGGCCTGAAGGAAGGGCCGCAGGTCGCCGGAAGAACGGAAGAAGCGGTCCGGCCGACGCCGGAACCGCTTCCCGCCTGGTGGGGATGAAGGGGGTCGAACCCTTAGGGCCTTGCGGCCAGCGGATTTTGAGTCCGCCGCGTATGCCGGTTCCGCCACATCCCCACGGATCCGAGCGGACAGGCGAATCGTAGCACGGCGTCTTGAAAAGCGTCAAGGCATCGGATATCATGCAGAAAAGGCCTTTTAACCGGTCCCGCGAGGCCGGAAGGGTCGACGAAAGAGAACGGCCGGACGCGGCCCCGGATCTCGGTCCGGGCGGCGTCGCGGGACCCGGCGTCGAGCCTTCCGCACAGGTGCGGGGGGCTTTTTTCGAACCGGGAAGGGCCGGGAAGGGTGGGCGAGGATGACGGAGAAGGCGCTGCTGATGGACCCGATCGCGATGGAGCGGGCGATCGTCCGCATCGCGCACGAGATCGTCGAGCGGAACCGCGGCGTCGACGGCCTGGCCCTCGTGGGCATCCAGCGTCGCGGCGTCCCGCTGGCGCAGCGGATCGCCGACCGGATCGCCTCGATCGAGGGGCGGCGCCCGCTGACCGGCTCCCTCGACATCACCTTCTACCGCGACGACCTGAGCCTCCTGTCGGAGCACCCGGTCGTGAACGGCACGTCGGTCGCCTTCCAGGTGAACGGCGTGCGCATCGTCCTCGTCGACGACGTCCTCTATACCGGGCGCACCGCGCGGGCGGCGATCGAAGCGCTCTTCGACATGGGCCGCCCCGCCGGGATCCAGCTCGCCGTCCTCGTCGACCGAGGGCACCGCGAGCTCCCGATCCGGGCGGACTTCACGGGCAAGAACGTGCCGACCTCGCGGTCCGAGCTGGTGCACGTCTCGGTCGCCGAGATCGACGGCCGCGACGCCGTGCACCTCTACGAGCGGGAAGGGGACTGAACGATGCTGCGCAGCAAGGACCTGCTCGGGATGCAGGAGCTCGCCCCCGACGAGATCGTCCTGATCCTCGACAGCGCCGCGACGATGAAGCGGGTGCTCGAGTCCGGCAACAAGAAGACGGCGCACCTCCAGGGGCGCTCCGTGGTGACGCTCTTCTACGAGAACAGCACGCGCACGCGCCTGTCGTTCGAGATGGCCTCGAAGTTCATGGGCGCCGCCTCGGCCAACATCTCCTCCTCGGGGTCGAGCGTCCAGAAGGGCGAGAGCCTGCTCGACACGGTGCGGACGATCGACCGGATGGCGACGGACGTGCTCGTGATGCGCCACCCGCAGTCCGGCGCCCCGCACGGGATCGCCCCGAGGGTCAGGGCCTCCGTCGTGAATGCGGGGGACGGCATGAACGAGCACCCGACGCAGGCGCTGCTCGACCTCTTCACGATGCGGGACCGCCTGGGCCGTCTCGAGGGCCTCGAGGTCGCGATCGTCGGCGACGTCCTGCACAGCCGCGTGGCGCGCAGCGACCTCTGGGCCCTCTCGAAGCTGGGAGCGCACGTCCGCCTCGCGGGTCCGCCGACGATGATGCCGCGCGGGCTCGAGGGGACCGGCGCCCGGATCTGCCGGACCGTCGACGAGGCGCTCGAGGGCGCGGACGTCGTCATGGGGCTGCGCGTGCAGCTCGAGCGGCAGAAGAGCGGACTCTTCCCCTCGATCGCCGAATACGCCCGGTTCTTCTCGATCTCGGCCGACCGCCTGGCGCGCGCGAAGCCCGGCGCCCTCGTGATGCACCCCGGCCCCTGCAACCACGGCGTCGAGATGCCGACCCTGGTCTACGATTCCCCCCAGTCGGTCATCGACGAGCAGGTCACGAACGGCGTCGCGGTCCGGATGGCGGTCCTGTACCTGCTGAACGCGAGGAGGAACGCATGATGCGCACGCTGATCCGCGGGGGCCGCGTCGTCGACCCCGGAAACGGCCGGGACGGGCGGTTCGACGTGCTCGTCGTCGACGGCGCCGTCGCGCAGGTCGCGTCCGCGATCCCGGCCGAGCCGGGGGACGCGGTCGTCGAGGCCGCGGGGCGCTTCGTCGTCCCGGGCCTGGTCGACCCGCACTGCCACCTGCGGGACCCCGGATTCGAGTACCGCGAGGACATCGCCACCGGCACCGCCGCCGCGGCCGCCGGCGGGTTCACGTCCGTCGCCTGCATGCCGAACACGAACCCCGTCTGCGACAACGCGGCCGTGGTGGAGTACATCCGCTCGAAGGCCCGCCGCGTCGGCGTCGTGAACGTCTACCCGATCGGGGCGATCTCGCGCGGCCTCGCCGGCGCCGAGCTCGCCGAGATCGGCCTCATGAAGGAGGCCGGCGCCGTCGCGGTCTCCGACGACGGGAAGCCCGTCGCGAGCCCGGACCTGATGCGCAAGGCCCTTCAGTACGCCGCGGGCTTCGGGATGCCGGTCGTCTCGCACTGCGAGGAGCCGACCCTGTCCGCAGGCGGCGCGATGAACGAGGGTCGCGTGTCCGCGGTCCTCGGCCTGCGCGGGATCCCGGCGACGGCGGAGGACGCGATGACCTCGCGCGAGCTGCTGCTCGCCGAATACCTCGGCGTCCCGGTGCACATCGCGCACGTCAGCACGGCCGGGTCGATCGCGATGATCCGCGCGGCCAAGGCCCGCGGCGTGCAGGTGACCTGCGAGACCTGCCCGCACTACTTCCTGCTGACGGACGAGGCCTGCCTGGGCTTCGACACGATGGCCAAGGTGAACCCGCCGCTTCGGACGGCCGAGGACGTCGCCGCGGTCCTCGCCGGGATCGCCGACGGGACGGTCGACATGCTGGCGACGGACCACGCACCGCACCACGCCGACGAGAAGGACCTCGAGTTCGCCCTCGCGAACTCCGGCATCGACGGCTTCGAGACCGCCTTCGCGCTTTCCTACGACCGGCTCGTCGGGGGCGGCGTCGTGCCGCTCGCCCGCTTCGTGGAGCTGATGAGCCTCGCCCCGGCCCGCCTGCTCGGGATCGGCCGCGGGACCCTGTCCGTCGGCGCGCCAGGCGACGTCACGGTCTTCGAGACCGGCGGCCCCCGGACCTTCCGCCGCGCGGAGATGAAGTCGAAGTCGAAGAACACCCCGTTCGACGGCTGGCGGATGAACGCGCGCGTCGTCGCGACGGTCGTCGGCGGGACGGTCGCCTACCGGGCGGACGCCCCGGCGGAGGGGACGGCATGACCCCGTTCTCGGACCGCCTGCTCGCCGCCGTGGAGGCGGTCGGGAACCCGACCGTCCTCGGGCTCGACCCCAAGCCGGAGTACGTCCCGGCGTCGATCCGCGAGCGCTCGGCGAAGGCCTTCGCCGACCCGGCCGCCGCCACCGCCGCCGCGGTGCTCGAATTCAACCGGCGCCTGCTGGACGCCGTCTCGGGCATCGTCGCCGTGGTGAAGCCCCAGTATGCCTACTACGAGGCGCTCGGACCCGACGGGGCGCGTTGCCTCGCCGACACGATCCGCCACGCGCAATCGCTCGGGATGCTCGTCATCGCCGACGCGAAGCGCGGGGACATCGGCCCGACGGCCGAGGCCTATGCGCGCGCGATTCTTGGGGAGACGCCCCTCGCCGACGGGTCGGTCCGCGCGTTCCAGGCCGCCGACGCCGTGACCGTCAACCCGTACCTCGGCATCGACGGGGTCCAGCCGTTCCTCGACGCCTGCGACCGGCTCGGGAAGGGCGTCTTCGTGCTCGTCCGCACCTCCAACCCGTCCGCCGTCCAGTTCCAGGACCTGACGCTCGAGGACGGGCGCCCCCTCTACGAGGCGGTGGCCCGGCGCGTCGCGGAATGGGGCGCCCCGCGCGTCTCCGCGTGCGGCTACTCCTCCGTCGGCGCCGTCGTCGGCGCGACGTGGCCGCAGCAGGCGCGGACGCTCCGGGCGCTCCTGCCGCACGCCGTCGTCCTCGTCCCGGGGTACGGGGCGCAGGGCGCCACGGCGGACGACGCGGCCGCGAACTTCGACGCGCAGGGCCGGGGAGCCGTCGTGAACGCCTCCCGCAGCCTGATGTGCGCCTACGCCCTGAAGCGCCACGAAGGCAGCCTGACCGCCGAGGACTTCGAGTCGGCGGCGCGCGACGAGGCGGAGCGGATGCGCCGCGACCTCGTCCAGGCGATCGAAAGGAAGAAGAGCGATGCCTAGGATCCCCGACATCCGCCGCGTGTGCGTGATCGGCTCCGGCCCGATCGTCATCGGGCAGGCGGCCGAGTTCGACTACGCCGGCACCCAGGCCTGCCGCGCGCTCAAGGCGGAAGGCGTCGAGGTGGTGCTGGTCAACAGCAACCCGGCGACGATCATGACGGACCGCGAGATGGCCGACAAGGTCTACCTCGAGCCGCTGCAGACCGACGTCCTCCAGCGCATCCTCCTCGAGGAGAAGGTGGACGGCCTGATCGCCACGATGGGCGGCCAGACGGGCCTCAATTTCGCGATGGAGCTCGCGGAGAGCGGTTTCCTCGCGACGAACGGCATCCGGCTCCTCGGCACTCCCGCGAGCGGCATCCGGATGGGCGAGGACCGCGAGGAGTTCCGCGCGGCGATGCTCCGCATCGGCGAGCCCTGCATCCCGTCCGGCACCGTCATGACGATCGCGGACGCGGTCGCGAAGGCCGAGGAGATCGGCTATCCCGTCATCGTCCGCCCCGCCTTCACGCTCGGCGGCACGGGCGGCGGCATCGCCCCGGACGAGGCCGCGCTCCGCGAGTTCGCCGCCTCCGGTCTCTCCGCGAGCCGCGTCGGCCAGATCCTGGTCGAGCGCTGCATCGCCGGCTGGAAGGAGATCGAGTTCGAGGCCGTCCGCGACGCCAAGGGCAACGTGATCACGATCTGCTCGATGGAGAACATCGACCCGGTCGGCGTCCACACCGGCGACTCGATCGTCGTCGCCCCCGCGCAGACCCTCACCGACGTCGAGTACCAGACGCTGCGCACCGCCTCCCTGAAGATCGTCACCGAACTCGGCATCGTCGGCGGCTGCAACGTCCAGTACGCCCAGCACCCGACCAGCCCCGAGTACGCCGTGATCGAGGTCAACCCGCGTCTCTCGCGCTCCTCCGCGCTCGCCTCCAAGGCGACCGGCTACCCGATCGCCAAGGTCGCGGCCCGCATCGCGATCGGCTACGGCCTCGACGAGATCCGCAACGAGGTCACGGGCTCCACCTACGCCTGCTTCGAGCCCACGCTCGACTACATCGTCGCCAAGATCCCGCGCTGGCCCTTCGACAAGTTCGTCCGCGCCCGCCGCACGCTCGGCACGCAGATGAAGGCGACCGGCGAGGTGATGTCGATCTCCAACACGCTCGAAGGCGCCCTCATGAAGGCGATCCGCTCGCTCGAGACGGGCTTCGTCGGCCTCGAGCTCCCGCAGATCGCCCAGCTCTCCGACGACGAGCTCGCCGCACGCCTGCCGGTCGTCGACGACCTGCGCCTCTTCGCCGTCGCGGAGACGCTGCGGCGCGGCGCGTCCCTCGAGGCCGTCCACGAGGTCACGACGATCGACCCGTTCTTCCTCGGGAAAATCCGGAACATCGTGCGGCTCGAGGAGGACTTCAAGGCATGCAGGGGCCGCCCCGCGTCCGACCTCCCGCCCGCGGCGCTGCGGCAGGCCAAGCAGTGGGGCTTCACCGACGCGTGGATCGCGCGCCTGTGCGGCGCGTCCGCCCGGGACGTGAAGGCCGTCCGGAAGGCCGCGGGGCTCGCGCCCACCTACAAGATGGTCGACACCTGCGCGGCCGAGTTCGCCGCCGCCACGCCGTACTTCTACTCGACCTACGACGGGGAGAACGAGGCGGTCGCTTCCGACCGGAAGAAGGTCCTCGTCATCGGCTCCGGCCCGATCCGCATCGGCCAGGGCATCGAGTTCGACTACTGCTCCGTCCACTCCGTGTGGGCGCTGCGCGAGCTGGGGTACGAGGCGATCATCGCGAACAGCAACCCCGAGACCGTCTCGACGGACTTCGACACCTCCGACCGCCTCTACTTCGAACCGCTGACGGCCGAGGACGTCGAGGCGATCATCGAGAACGAGAAGCCGATCGGCGCGATCTGCCAGTTCGGCGGCCAGACCGCGATCAAGCTCGTGAAGGCGATCGCCGCGACCGGCCTGCCGATCCTCGGCACCTCGCCCGACATGGTGGACGCCGCCGAGGACCGCGAGCGCTTCGACGCCATCCTCGAGTCCTGCGGCATCCCGCGCCCCGAGGGCCGCATGGTCTTCACGACCGAGGAGGCCCTCGCCGCGGCCGAGGAGCTCGGCTATCCCGTCCTGCTGCGCCCGTCCTACGTGCTCGGCGGCCAGGGCATGGTGATCACCTACGGCGAGAACGACGTGCGCGAGTACATGGAGATCATCAACCGCACCGTCCAGGAGCACCCGATCCTCGTCGACAAGTACCTCATGGGCGTCGAGCTCGAGGTCGACGCGGTCTCCGACGGCGAGGACATCCTGATCCCCGGCATCATGGAGCACCTCGAGCGCGCGGGCATCCACTCCGGCGACTCGATCTCGATCTTCCCGGCCTACATCCCCGAGAAGGTCCGCGAGACCCTCGTCGATTACACGGGCCGGCTCGCGCGCGCCCTCGGCACGGTCGGCCTCCTCAACATCCAGTTCATCCTCTTCAACGACCGCGTCTACTGCATCGAGGTCAACCCGCGCTCCAGCCGCACGGTCCCGTACATCAGCAAGGTGACCGGCATCCCGCTCGTCGCGATGGCCACCCGCGTCATGCTCGGCGAGAAGGTCCGCGACCTCGGCTTCGGCACCGGGCTGTACGCCCGCTATCCCGCCGTCTACGCGATCAAGGCGCCGGTCTTCTCGTTCGAGAAGCTCCACGACGTCGACACGAGCCTCGGGCCCGAGATGAAGAGCACCGGCGAGGTCCTCGGCCTGTCGACGACCTACGGAGAGGCGATGTTCAAGGCGATCCTCGCGTCCGGCTTCCGCTTCCCGAAGAAGGGCGACGGGATCCTGATGACCGTCCGCGACAGCGACAAGCCCGACCTGCTCCCGCTGGCATCGCGCCTCGCGGAGCTGGGCTTCGAGCTCTATGCCACCGCCGGCACGGCGAACTACCTGAACCAGCAGGGCGTGCCGACGAACGCGGTCCGCAAGATCCACGAGCCCTCGCCGAACATGCTCGACCTCGTCGCCAACGGAAAGGTGCGGCTGCTCGTCAATACCCCGACCCGCGGCCGCCAGCCCGAGCGCGACGGCTTCAAGCTGCGGCGCAAGTGCATCGAGCACGGCATCCCGACGATCACCTCGCTCGACACGCTGTTCGCGGTCGTCGAATGCCTGCGCCGCGGCCTGCGGACGACGGACCTGCAGGTCTACGAGATCGGCGACTTCGCCGAGATCGTGAAGGCGACGCGCGGGAACTTCCTCCCCATGAACGAGCTGCCGTCGCAGAACCAGATGCTGAAGAAGTAGGCGGGGAGGGGAGCGGCCATGCGGACCCTCGAGCGCATCGGAACGGTCGTCTCGTCCGGATTCATCGCCCCGGAGCAGGCGCGGCTCGTCGTGCACGCCCCGGACGCGGCGGCGGAGGTGCGGCCCGGCCAGTTCGCCATGCTGGACTGCACCCCGCTTCCGGCGTCGTCGGACGCTGCAGGCGGCATCCTCCCGAAGGACGCGGCTCAGCGCGCGCCGTTCCTGCGCCGACCGATCAGCTTCTGCGACGCCGACCGCGTCGCGGGCACCGTGACGTTCGTCTTCCGCACGTCCGGCACCGGCACGCGCGCCCTCTCGAGGCTCCGCGCCGGCGACCGCCTGTCCTTCCTCGGCCCCCTCGGCCACGGCTTCGCGCTCCCGGAGACGGGGACGCTGGTCGCGGTGGGCGGCGGCATCGGCGTCTACCCGCTCCTCCTCCTGCTCCGCGACGCGCGCGCGAAGGGGCTCGGCACCGTCGCCGCGTGCGGCTACCGCAGCCCGGCGCTCGCGTTCCTCCTGGACGACTTCCGCGACGTCTCCGACGCGACCTGCTTCGCCTCCGACACCGGCGGGCTCGACTTCGCGGGCCACGCCGCGGACGCCTTCGCCGACCTCCTCTCGCGCGGGCTGCCCGGACCGGTGTCCGTCGCGACCTGCGGGCCCGCTCCGATGATGCGGGCGGTCGCGGCCCGGTGCGCATCCAGCGGGATCCCCTGCCAGGCCTCGCTCGAGGAGCGGATGGCCTGCGGGACCGGCATCTGCCTCGTCTGCGCCTGCAAGGTGAAGGCCGCCGCGAGCGGAGAGGCCGAATACAAGCGCTGCTGCACCGAAGGCCCCGTGTTCGACGCGCAGGAGGTCGCCTGGGAATGAGCGCTCCGGTCGACCTCTCCGTCCGCGTCGGGACGCTGTCCCTGAAGAACCCGGTGATCGCGGCGTCCGGCACGACCGGCTTCGGCCGCGAGATGGCCGACGTCCTCGACCTGTCGCGCCTCGGGGCGATCTGCTCGAAGGGCGTCACCCTCGAGCCGCGGCGCGGCAACCTGCCGCCGCGCGTCGCCGAGACGGCCTCCGGGATGCTGAACGCCGTGGGCCTGCAGAATCCCGGGCTCGACCGCTTCCTCGAGGAGGACCTGCCGTTCCTCCTCGGGCGCGGGACCGCCGTCGTCGTGAACGTCGCCGGGAATACGGCCGAGGACTACCAGGAGCTGTGCCGTCGCCTCGACGCGACCGGCTGCGACGCGATCGAGCTCAACCTGTCGTGCCCGAACGTCAAGGAGGGCTGCATGGCCTTCGGCAGCACGCCGGCCGGCGTGCGCGCCCTCGTGCGCGCCGTGCGGCCGCTGACCCGCAAGCCCCTCTGGGTCAAGCTCACGCCGAACACCGGCAGCGTCGCGGAGACCGCCCGGGCCGCCGAGGCCGAGGGCGCGGACGCCGTGAGCCTCGTCAACACGCTGCTCGGGATGGCCGTGGACGCGCGCACGCGCCGCCCGGTCCTGCGGAACAACACCGGCGGGCTCTCCGGCCCGGCGATCAAGCCCGTCGCCCTGCGGATGGTCCACGAGGCCTTCCAGGCCGTGGGCATCCCCGTCGTCGGGATGGGCGGCATCATGACCGGGGAGGACGCCGCGGAGTTCCTCCTGTGCGGTGCCTCGGCCGTCCAGGTGGGCACCGCGGGCCTCGTCCGGCCGTCGGCGTTCGTCTCGGTCGCCGACGAGCTCGCGGATTTCGCCCGGGAGACGGGCTGCTCTCGCATCGCGGACCTCGTCGGCGCGCTGCGTCCCTGGTAGCAGGGAAGGGAGGACCCTCCATGGAACGGAACCCCATCCTCGAAGGCCTCTTCGCCACCCAGGCCGTGCAGGTCTCGCCGCCGGACGCGCCCTTCTGGTACACGTCGGGCAAGTTCGGCCCCTACTACGTGAACACGCACTACCTCTTCGGCGGACGGAAGTCCGCGGAGGAGGCGCTCGCCGCGATCGACGCGGCCGTGCTCGACCGGGCGTCCTGCCCGGGCCGCCTCCGGACGCTCTTCCTCGAGGGCTACGCCCGCGATCCCGTCTACCGGACCTGCATCGATGCGCTCTGCGACGCCGTGCGCCGGATCCAGCCGGACCGCCCGCCGCGGCTCCTGTCCGGCGGCGAGCGCCGGGACTGGTACTTCAGCCTGCCCGTGGCCGACCGCCTGGGGCTGCCGCACGTCAGCCTCTTCAAGGACGGGGAGGCCTGGCTCTCGGAGCCGGGCTCCGCCGCGCCCGCACGGAAGCTCGCGCCGGGCTCCCTGCAGGACCTGCGCGCCGTCCACGTCGTCGACATCGTGACCGAGGCGTCGAGCTTCCTCCGCGCCTGGATCCCGTTCCTCCAGGGCCTCGGCGCCGTCTTCGAGGACGCCCTGACCGTAGTCGACCGCGTCCAGGGAGGCACCGAAGCCCTCGCCGAGCACGGCGTCCGGCTGCACGCCCTCGCGCGCGTCACGCCGCCGCTCTTCCATGAAGCCGCGGAGGCCGGGCACATCACCGCCGCCCAGGCCGACCTTGCCGTCCGCTTCACGGGCGACCCCGACGGCTTCCTGCGTTCCTTCCTCGCGGAGCATCCCGGCTTCCTCGACCGGACGCTGGCGCTCGGCGGCAAGAACGCCGAGAAGGCGAAGCTCGGCCGCGAGAAGGGATTCTATGGCTGACGCCCCGCGCCCGTCCGCGGCGCCCCTTCCGTACGACGTGGTCCGCTCCCGCCGCCGCACGCTCGTCCTGCACGTCCTCCCGGGCGGCCGGCTCGAGGTGCGCGCGCCGCTGCGCATGGCGGACCGGCGCATCGCGGAGTTCGTGGAATCGAAGCGCGGCTGGGTGGTGAAGGTCCTCGCCCGGACGGACCGCGACCCCGGCCGCGTGATCTGGCGCGAGCCCGGGCCGTCGCACGGCGACGCCGTCCCCCTCCGCGGCCTGCCGCATCGCGTCGCGCTCGCGCCGCAGGCCGGGCGCCGGGACATCGCCTGCGCGCTGCTGCCGCCGTCGGACGACGCGCCGCCGATCCTGCGCGTCCCCGTCTCCGACGACCCCGCCTCGGCCGGGACGCGCCTGCTCGCCTTCTATCGGAGCGACCTCGAAGCGCGCGTCGCCGCGATGCTGCCCGGCGCCGTGGGGCGCTGCGGGGCCATCCCGTCGGCGATCGGCTACCGGTCCCTCCGCTCCCGCTGGGGGAGCTGCGCCCGCGACGGGCGGATCGTCCTCAACGTGCTGTGCGCGGCGCTCCCGGACGACCTCGTCGAATACGTCCTCTGCCACGAGCTGTGCCACCTGCGGCACCTCGACCATTCGCGCGCCTTCTGGAACGCGCTGGCGCGCGCCCTGCCGGATGCGCAGGCCCGGCGCCACGCCCTGCGAGGCTGGTATCTGCGCTAGCCCATCTGCTATCATGGGTGGGAAGTAACAGGGAAACGGAGCGGCCGGCCCCGACGTGGAGCGCAAGGAACGGATTGTCCCCGATGCGGAGATCGCGCGCCAGCGACGGATCATGGCCGAGGTGCGGGCCATGGCCGGGCCGCTGGGCCTGCGCTTCCACGTCCTCACGTTCGGCTGCCAGCTCAACGAGAACGACTCCGAAAAGCTCGCCGGGATGCTCGCCGAGATGGGCTATTCCGAGGCCGCGGGCCCGGAGGAGGCCGACCTCGTGGTCGTCAACACCTGCAGCGTCCGGGAGGGCGCGGACGGCCGATTCTTCGGCCACCTCGGCCTTCTGGCGAACCTCAAGGAGAAGAGCCGCCCCGGGATGCTCGTCGCGGTGTGCGGCTGCATGATGAAGCAGTCCGTGCACCTGGAGCGTGTCCGGAAGAGCCACCCCTTCGTGGACATCGCCTTCGGCACCTCCGACCTCCACCGCTTCCCGGAGCTCCTCCAGCGCCGGCTGAGCGGTACGCGCCGCGTCTTCGAGGTCGGGGACGAGGACGCGATCGCCGAAGGGCTCCCGGTCGTCCGCGGCTTCCGCTTCCGCGCCCTCGCGACCGTGATGTACGGGTGCGACAACTTCTGCACCTACTGCATCGTCCCGTACGTGCGCGGACGCGAGCGGAGCCGCCCGCTGCCCCTCGTGCTCGACGAACTCCGGCGCCTCGCCGCGGAAGGGTACCCGGAGATCCTGCTCCTCGGCCAGAACGTGAACGCCTACGGCAAGGACCTCGGAGGGGCGGACTTCCCCGTGCTCCTCGAGGAGGCCGGCCGGATCCAGGGCCTGCGCCGCGTTCGCTTCATGACGTCCCACCCCAAGGACATGTCCGTCCGGCTGCTGGACGCGATGGCCCGCAGTCCCAACGCCTGCCCGCATCTGCACCTGCCGCTGCAGTCGGGGAGCGACGACGTGCTGCGCCGGATGAATCGCGGCTATGGTCGGGACCAGTACCTCGGCCTCGTCGCGGAGGCGCGCCGCCGGATTCCCGGACTCGCGGTGACGACGGACCTGATCGTCGGCTTTCCCGGCGAGACCGAGCGCGACTTCGAGGACACGCTCGACCTGATGGACCGCATCCGCTTCGACGGCGCCTTCACGTTCCAGTTCTCGCCGCGACCGGGGACGCCCGCCGCCGATATGGAAGGCCCGATCGATGCCGCGACGGTCACGGACCGCTTCGACCGGCTTGTCGCCCTGCAGAACGCGCATTCCCTCGCGTCGAACCGCACGGTCGAGGGCACGGTCCAGGAAGTCCTCGTCGAGGGGTCCGACGGGGCCGGCACCGGACGGGCGAGCGGGCGCACGCCGCACAACCGCCTGGTGCACTTCCGCGTGCCGGACGGCACGGCGCCGCCGCCCGAAGGTGCCTTCGCCCGCGTTCGCATCGAGCGCGCGCGGACGTTCACGCTCGACGGAACATGGGAGGGACCCGCATGAGCCCGCAGGCCGGGACCGCCCCGATGCCGGCGACCGCGCCGAGCACGCCGATGATGCAGCAGTACTTCGAGCTGAAGCGCCGCTGGCCGGACTGCCTGCTGTTCTTCCGGCTCGGGGATTTCTACGAGATGTTCTTCGACGACGCGAAGACGGCGTCCCGCGAGCTCGAGCTCACGCTCACCGGGCGCGACTGCGGCCTCGAGGAGCGCGCCCCCATGTGCGGCGTGCCGTTCCACGCCGCGGATTCGTACATCGCGCGGCTGGTCGCGCGCGGCTACAAGGTCGCCGTCTGCGAGCAGACCGAGGACCCGGCGCTCGCGAAGGGCCTCGTGCGCCGCGACGTGATCCGCGTCGTGTCGCCCGGCACCGTCACCGACGCCGCTTCGCTCGAAGAGCGCCGCAACAACTGGATCCTGTCGGTCTACCGGGCGGGCCGCGTCTTCGGCCTCGCCGCCGCCGACCTGACGACCGGCCTCGTCGACGCCACGATGCTCGTAACCGGCGCGACCGAGAGCAAGCTCCTCGACGAGATCGCCCGCTACGCGCCGTCGGAGATCGTCTCGAACCCCGCCTTCCACGAGGACGCGGACCTGCGCGCCCGCCTCGCCGCCCGCACCGGCGCCTACCTGAGCCCGCTGCCGGAATCGGCCTTCGCCGAGGCGACGACCGACGCCGCCCTGGCGCGCCTGCTGCCGCTCGAACTGCGCGAGGCCCGCGACGCGAACCCGTCCTCCACGGTCCTCTGGGGCCAGGCGGCCGGCGCGCTCGTCGGCTACCTCGCGGAGACCCAGCGGACGGACCCCTCGCACCTGCGTCCGCTTCATCTCTACGCCGTCGACGATTTCATGGCCCTCGACGCGACCGCCCGCCGCAACCTCGAGATCGTGGAATCCCTGCGGGACCGGGGCCGGCGTGGCACGCTCCTGTGGGCCGTCGACCGCACCGTCACGTCGATGGGAGGGCGCCTGATGCGCCGCACGCTCGAGCAGCCCCTCCTGAACGTCCACGACATCCGCCAGCGGCAGGACGCCGTGCAGGAGCTCGCGGAGCGCTTCCTCGACCGGCAGGAGCTGCGCGAGGCGCTGAAGGGCCTCGGCGACGTCGAGCGCCTGACATCGAAGGCGGCGCTCGGGACGATGAACGCCCGCGAGGCCGTCGCGCTGCGGACCGCGCTCGGTCGGCTGCCGTACCTGAAGGATCTCGCCGGTCGCTTCGCCGGGACGCTCCTCACCGAGACCGCGGAGCGGCTCGACGCCCTGGCCGACCTGTCGGACCTGCTCGAGCGCGCGCTGGCCGACGACCCGCCGATCGGTCTCAAGGAGGGCGGGCTGCTCCGCACCGGATTCGACGCCGACGTCGACCGTCTCCGCTCCGCCACGACGGAAGGGAAGGACTGGATCGCGGCGCTCGAGGCGACGGAGAGGGACCGCACCGGCATCCGCAGCCTCAAGGTCGGCTACAACCGCGTCTTCGGCTACTACATCGACGTCACGAAGCCCAACCTTGCGCAGGTCCCGGACGACTACCAGCGCCGTCAGACCACGGCGAACGGGGAGCGATACATCACGCCCGCCCTGAAGGAGATGGAGGACACGATCCTCGGCGCCGAGCAGAAATCCGTCGCGCGCGAGTACGAGCTCTTCACCGGGGTGCGGGATCGGATCGCGGAGGCGGCCTCGCGCCTGCTCGCGACCGCGTCGTCCGTGTCCGCGCTCGACGTCTTCGCCGCGCTGGCCGAGGTCGCCGACCGGGAAGGCTACTGCCGGCCCGAGGTCGACCTGTCCGACGCCCTCGAGATCGAGGAGGGCCGCCACCCCGTCGTCGAGCAGGTGCTGGGCGCTGGCCGCTTCGTCCCGAACGGCACGTGGATGGACCTCGCGGAGCACCGCCTGATGATCCTCACGGGCCCCAACATGGCCGGCAAGTCGACGTACATGCGCCAGGTGGCGCTGATCGCGCTCCTCGCGCAGACCGGATCCTTCGTGCCGGCGAAGCGGGCGCGCATCGGCGTCGTCGACCGGATCTTCACGCGGGTCGGAGCCTCCGACGACCTCGCGTCCGGCCAGTCGACGTTCATGGTGGAGATGTCCGAAGTCGCCGCGATCCTCGCGCACGCGACGCGCCGGAGCCTGCTCGTCCTCGACGAGATCGGGCGCGGCACGAGCACGTACGACGGCCTGTCGATCGCCTGGGCCGTGATCGAGCACGTCTCCGACCCCGAGGAGATCGGCGCGCGGACCCTGTTCGCGACCCACTACCACGAGCTCACCGACCTCGAGGGCCTGGTGCCGGGCGTCGTGAATTACCGTGTCGCAGTCGACGAGACGACGGGCGAGGTCGTCTTCCTGCACCGGATCGAGCGCGGCGGTTCGGACGACAGCTACGGCATCGAGGTCGCGCGGCTCGCCGGCGTGCCCGACGCGGTCGTGCAGCGCGCGAAGGAGCTCCTCGCGACGCTCGAGCGCGAGAACGGCGGGCGCGACCGCCTGAAGGTCCGGAAAGGCGCGCGGCCGATGGACGGGCAGATCGATCTCTTCTCGGCATCGATGGCCCTGCGGTCGGCCGACGGGCTGCTCGACGAGCTGAAGGCGATGGACGTGACGAAGATGACGCCGCTCGACGCCTTGAACGCGCTGCACGACCTGCAGCAGCGGGCGCGGAAGAGCGCGCGGAACGGACGGAGGCCCGAGGATGGGTAGGATCCGGCAGCTGGACGAGCAGACGGCGAACGGCATCGCGGCGGGCGAGGTCGTCGAGCGGCCCGCCTCCGTCGTGAAGGAGCTGTGCGAGAACGCGATCGACGCGGAGGCCTCGGTCCTCTCGATCGAGATCCGCGGCGGCGGCATCCAGGAGCTCTCCGTCACCGATGACGGCGTCGGGATGGACCCGGACGACGCGCTCGCGGCCTTCGGGCGGCACGCGACGAGCAAGATCGCCACGCTCGAGGACCTCGACCGCATCGGGACGCTGGGCTTCCGTGGCGAGGCGCTCGCGAGCATCGCGGCCGTCGCCCGCGTGGCGCTCACGACGCGGCGCATCGGCGCGGAGTCGGGCACGGTCGTCCGCATCGAGGGCGGCAAGGTGCTGCAGAACGGCCCCGCGGGCGGTCCCGAGGGCACGCGCATCGTCGTCTCGAACCTGTTCTACAATGTCCCGGCGCGCTACAAGTTCCTGAAGAAGGACGCCACCGAGGCGGCGCAGATCGCGGACGTCGTCGGGCGGATGGCCCTCGCGCGTCCGGGGGTCTCCTTCCGGCTCGTGTCGAACGGCGCCGAGGTGCTGCGCACGCCGGGCAACAACGACCTGAAGAGCGCGATCTTCGCCGTCTACGGACGCGAGGCCGCCGAAGGGCTGGTGCCGGTCCAGGGCGGCGACGACGCGGTGAAGGTCGCCGGGTTCGTCGGCCTGCCGGCCTTCCCGCGGAAGTCGCGCGCCGCGCAGACCCTGTTCGTGAACGGCCGTCTCGTCCGCTCCCGCGCGGTTTCCTCCGCGCTCGACCGGGCCTACGAGACGCTCCTGATGAAGGACCGCTACGCGTTCGCCGTCCTGTCGCTGACCCTGCCGCCGAGCCTCGTCGACGTGAACGTGCATCCGCAGAAGATGGAGGTGCGCTTCTGGAACGAAGGCGCTGTCTTCTCCGCGGTGCATGCGGCGGTCCGGGACGCGCTGCGCGCGGGCCTCGCGATCCCGGAGGCGCCGCAGCAGGGCAGGGAGGAGGCGACCTCCCCCGAGGACCGCGTAGCGCCGGCGCGGCCTCCCGTCTATGAGCAGGTCCCGATCGCCCCGCTGCCGCTCCGCGACAATGCGTCCCTCGCCGGTTCCGACCGCCCGGCCGCCGGTGCTTCCGCGCCGTCCGCGCCGCAACCGCAACCTGCGACGCCGGTCCAGCCTGCGTCCCCCCCCGCGGAGGCCCCGGCAACCGGCATGCCTTCCGCCGCGCCGCGCGTGTCCGACCTCGTCGCCGCGCGCCTGATCGGCACGCTGTTCGACACCTACCTCCTCCTGCAGCTCGACGACGACCTGCTCCTCATCGACCAGCACGCCGCGCACGAGCGCATCCTCTACGAGCGCCTCGTGGAGCGCGTCGAGCGGCGGGAGACGGCCGCGCAGCCCCTGCTGGTCCCGCTGGTCGTCGAGATGGGCCCGGCCGCCCAGGCCGCCGCGCTCGCGTCCGCCGACGCCCTCCGCGGTCTCGGCTTCGACTTCGACGCCTTCGGCCCGCATTCCGTCGCCTTGCGCGCCGTGCCCGTGCCGTACCGAGCCCTCGACCCGAAGGCCGCCTTCCTGGCTGCCGTGGACGGACTCGAGCACGTCTCGCCCCAGGATCCCGAGTCGATCCGCGAGATGCTGCACACCGTGGCCTGCAAGGCGGCCGTCAAGGCGCACGACGTCCTCGACGCCACCGAGGCAGAGGCGCTGCTCGCCGATCTCCGGGCCATCGAGAATCCCTACACCTGCCCCCACGGGCGGCCGGTCGTGATCCGCATGCCGCGGCGCGAGCTCGAGAAGCGCTTCAAGAGGATCGTCTGATGCCGGACTCCGGGAGCGCACCGCTGCTTCCGCGGGTCCTCGCCGTTGCGGGGCCGACTGCGAGCGGCAAGACCGCGGCGGCCGTGGCGCTCGCGCTCCGCATCGGCGGGGAAGTCGTCTCCGCCGACTCGATGCTGGTCTACCGCGGGATGGACATCGGAACGGCGAAGCCCGCCCCGGTGGAACGCCGGGGCGTCCCGCACCACCTGATCGACGTCGCGGATCCGGGCGATTCCTTCAGCGTGGCCGACTACGCGCGCCTCGCGCGCATCGCGATCCGAGGGATCCTCGCCCGCGGTCGCGTGCCCATCGTCTGCGGCGGCACCGGCCAGTACCTGTCCGCCCTCGCCGACGGACTCTCGTTCCTCTCGGCCGCCCCGGACCCGGCGGTAAGGGCCCATCTCCTCGAGGAGGCCGGACGCCTGGGGAACGACGCGCTCCTCGCGCGCCTCGCCGCTGCGGACCCGGAGACCGCCGCACGGCTCCACGCCAACGACCGCAAGCGGATCGTGCGCGCGCTCGAGGTCCTGGAGACGACCGGCCGGACGGTCGCCGACCTGAACCGCGACTCCCGCTCCGAGCCTCCGGACTTCGCCGTCCGCATCGCGGCGCTCTCGCCCGACCGGGAGGTCCTGTACCGCCGCTGCGATGCGCGCGTCGACCGCATGATCGCGCTCGGCCTCCGCGAGGAGGTCGCCGGACTGATCGGAAGGGGAGTCCCCCTCTCGTCACAGGCGATGCAGGCCATCGGCTACAAGGAGATGGCCGCGCATCTCGCCGGCGCCTGCTCCCTCGACGAGGCCGCCGACCGCATCCGGCAGGCGACGCGCCGCTATGCGAAGCGCCAGCTCACCTGGCTGCGGGGGATGGAGGATGTCCGCTGGGTTCCCATCGCGGACGACGAACCGTCGGGGCGCGTCGCGGAGAGGATCCTGGGCGTTTTCCCTGAATTCCTGACGTAAGGCTGTCCGGACAGGCTTTGCCTGATTTCGGACCCTTTCGACTTCCGATCAGCCGAACGAAATACGGTGCACCGTACATCGTTGTTCGCACAGGAGCCCCTTCACGCTCCGCTTCCGGTACAATGAGGCTGCGCCGCATCGAGCGAAGCGGCGGAAGCGGTATGGAGGAAGCGGAGCATGGCGACAGGAATGAACGTCCAGGATGTGTATCTGAACAAACTGCGGAAGAGCCCCGACGACGCCGTCCTCGAACTGATCGACGGCACGGAGAGGCGCGGGAAGCTGGTCGTGTTCGACCAGCACGCGATCCTGTTGTCCTGCAACGGCTGGGAGAAGCTGATCTACAAGAACAACATCCTCTGCGTCTATCCTGCGAAGCCGACGCTGAAGGTCTTCACCGAGGACCCGGAATGGGCCCGCAACCACGTCTACGGACCCGAGCAGCACGGCGTGCCCCCGGCGGGGAGCCTGACGCTCGGGGAGAACGGGACCTACCGCATGCCGATCCTACAGCGTCCGCACCAGACGTACTACCCGTCCTAGGATCCGGGTGTCGTCGGTCACGGGAATCGGCACGTAGGCCGGGTTCCTGGGTGCGAGCATATAGGAATCGCCTTCGCGCGAGAGGACCTTCACGGTCGCCTCGTCGCCGACGAGCGCCACGACGATCTCCCCGGGAGACGCCTGGCTCTGCCGCCGCACGAGCACGAGGTCGCCGGAGAGGATGCCCGCGTCGCGCATGCTGTCGCCCTTCACGGTGAGCAGGAAGGTCTCCGCGTCCTGCGGGACGAAGGAGACGGGGAACTCCACGTAGCGTTCGACGTTCTGCTCCGCGAGGATCGGAACGCCGGCGGCCACGGCGCCCAGGAGCGGGACCTCGAAGGTCCGGGCCGCCGGACCCGCGCCCGCGCCGAGGCTGATCGCGCGCCGGCGGCCGCTCGCGACTTCGAGGCGTCCCGAATCGCGCAGGCGCTGCAAATGGCTGTGGACCGTGGAAGTCGACCGGATGCCGGTCGCGTCGCAGATCTCGCGCACGGACGGCGCGTAGCCCTCCGTGCGGACGAATTCGGTGATGAAGTCGTAGATCAGCTTGCCGGTCGACGTCAGGTTCTTGCGCGTGAACGGACGATTCGCCATCTCGGCCTCCGGAGCCGTCCTGCAGGGTCCTTCGCCGGACCTGCGGCGGCTCTGCGCCTATTATAGCGGCGTGCGCGCGCGGAGTCAAACATATGTTCGGAATCCGTTCGACCGGACAGGATGCCGCGTCGGCGCCGATTGTGGTAGAATCCGCTTGACCGCCCGGCGGGCGCCTTCGCGCCGCTCGCCGCCGCAACGGCCGCAGCGCGGCCGAACGTCCGCTGGAGGATCCCGATGCCGACCGTCCGCACCCCGAATCTGCCGCAGCCGGGCGCCGGTCCGTTCCGGAACCGCCGCAACGACATCGACCAGCGCCGCATCGCGATGAGGATCGCCCGCGGCCTTCCGGGCGTCGACGGCAAGACGAGATTCTCGCTGCGGCTCTGGCTGCCGCTGGGACGTCCGCGCGTGTATCGGCTGAAAGGATACGCCACCCTGAAGAACGTCCGCCGGAAGCTCCTGGCGGGAAGGACGCAGCGCTTCCTCTGGAGGCTGCTGATCGTCGCCGTGCTGCTGATCGCTGTCGCGTATCTGCTGCTGCGCCTGAATCCCTTCGAGAACCTGCCCGAGATCTTCCGCATGCTCGGCATCACGAAGTAGGAGAGCCCTGCGGTCCAGCGACCGGAATCCGTCGAAGGAAGAGGGGACCCGGGTCCGGAAGTTCATTCCGGATCCGGGTTTTCCTCGTTTCGGTCTTTCGCCTCTTCTATATTAGTCAAAATTATTATTTTACGCAATAACGCGACATGAAAGAGGCGGGCCGTCGCCGACCCGCCGCAGGCGCTTCGAGCGCCCCTCCCTATTTGCGGACGATGTATCCCTGGTGCGCCAGCAGCTCGGCGGTCAGCACCGCTCCCCCGGCGGCCCCTCTCAGCGTGTTGTGGGACAGGCACGCGAACTTCCAGTCGAACACCGGGTCCTCGCGCAGCCGCCCGATCGTGACGGCCATCCCGTTCTCGCGGTCGCGGTCGAGCGCCGGCTGCGGTCGCGCGTCCTCCTCGAGATACGTCAGGAACTGCTTGGGTGCGCTGGGCAGGCCCGCCTTCTGCGGAAGGCCCTCGTAGGACGCCCACGCGGCCAGGATCTCCTCCCTGCCCGGCTTCCGGTCGAACTGCACGGAGACGGCCGCCGTATGCCCCTCGGCGACGGAGACGCGGTAGCACTGCGCCGTGATGCGCGGGGCGTCGGCCTTCACGAAGGCGCCGTCCACGAACGAGCCCCAGATGCGCAGCGGCTCCTGCTCGGATTTCTCCTCCTCGCCGCCGATGAACGGGATGAGGTTGCCGACCATCTCCGGCCAGTCCGAGAAGGTCTTGCCGGCCCCGGAGATCGCCTGGTAGGTGCAGACCGCGAGGGTCTTCAGCCCGTAGGAGCGCAGCGGGTGCAGCGCCGGCACGTAGCTCTGGATGCTGCAGTTGGGCTTGGCCGTGATGAAGCCCTGGCGCGTGCCGAGGCGCCTCCGCTGGACCGGGATCGCTTCCGCGTGCTCCGGGTTGAGCTCCGGGACGATCACCGGGACGTCGGGCGTCCAGCGGTGCGCGGAGTTGTTGGACACCACGGGCGTCTCGCGGCGGGCCATCCGCTCCTCGAGCGCCTTGATCTCGTCCTTCTTCATGTCCACGGCGCAGAAGACGAAGTCGACGTCGTCGCAGAACGCGTCGATGTCGGCGATGCTGCGCACGACGAGGCCCTTCGCCGACTCCGGCATCGGCCGGTCGATCTTCCAGCGCCCCTCGACCGCTTCCGCATAGGCCTTCCCGGCCGAGCGCTCCGACGCGGCGATCGCGACGGTCTCGAACCAGGGATGCCCGTCGAGGATCGACAGGAACCGCTGTCCCACGAAACCGGTGCCGCCGACGACGCCCACCCTGTATCTGCGTTGTGCCATCTTCCCTCGAACCTGCCTTTCCTTCGGTGCGTTCCGGCTGTCCACGTAGAGCGGACATTTGTCCGCTATTGGCGCATTCTATCACATCGCACCGGTCCTGCGCAACCCATTGTACCGGATTCCGGGGCCTCCCGGCGGGGCGGTGGCGGCGCGTGACGGCTGCGGCGCGCTTCCGCTACAATGGAGGCGGACGGAGGTGACGGAGATGGCCCGGAACGACCGCAGCGCGCAGACCGGCGAAGGCTCCCGGGATCCCCGGTACGCGCGCGACGTCTTCCCCGTCCTCGACGGTTTCCTCGGCCACCTGCAGGCGATCCTCGGGCGCTCCCCCCTGACCGTGCGGGAGTACCGCTACGACCTCCAGATGTTCTTCCGCTACCTGAAGCGCCAGCGCGACCCGTCCCTCTCTTCCCTGCCCTTCGGCGAGACGCCGATCGACGATGTCGACGAGGCGTTCCTGCGCGCGATCGCGCTCAACGACCTCTACGCCTTCGTGACCTGGCTCAGCCGGGACCGCAAGGCCTCCGCCGCGACGCGCGCCCGCAAGGTCGCGACGCTGCGCTCCTTCTTCAAGTACCTGAAGAACAAGGCGCGCGTGATCTCCGAGGACCCCGCCTCCGAACTCGACACGCCTAAGGGGATCCGCCGCCTGCCGCGCCACCTGTCCCTCGACGAGAGCCGGCGGCTCCTCTCCGCGGCCGACGAGGGCGACGAGGCCTACCCCGAGCGCGACTACTGCATCCTCACGCTGTTCCTCAACTGCGGCCTGCGCCTCTCCGAGCTCGTGGGCATCGACCTCGCGCGCATCCGCGACGAGCGCCTCACCGTGCTCGGCAAGGGCGCCAAGGAGCGCACCGTATACCTGAACGGCGCGAGCCTCGAGGCGCTCGAGGCCTGGCTCGCCGCGCGCGCGAAGATGCCGGTCCGGGACCGCGCCGCGCTTTTCGTGAGCCGCCGCGGGACGCGGATCAGCACGAAGATGGTCCAGGTGATCGTCAAGCGGTACATCCGCTCGGCCGGGCTCGACCCGACCCGCTACTCCACGCACAAGCTGCGGCACACCGCGGCGACCCTCATGTACAAGTACGGCAAGGTCGACATCCGCGCCCTCCAGCGGATCCTCGGCCACGAGAGCATCGCCACGACCGAGATCTACACGCACGTCGACGACGCGCAGCTGCAGGACGCGGTCGAGGCGAACCCGCTCGCCGCCGAGCGGCGCGGCCGGAAGCGCTCCGGCGTCGCCCCGTCGGGGTCCTAGGCGCTGAAATCGGGCGTGTAGCCCTCGTCCGCGCTGCCCTTCTCCTGCGTCCAGACATCCGTGAAGCCGAGCGCGACGGCCGCGTCGACGACCTTGCGGTACTCGTGCGTCGTAAGCCGGCGCGACAGCCCGGGATAGCCGGGGATGCCGCCGAGGGCGCGGTGCATGGGCACGTACTGCCGCATCAGCGACAGCGGCGCGTCGAGCGGGAGGTTCCGGGCCATCCAGTCGAGGATGGAGAGGGTCTCGGGGACGAGGCCGGGCAGGACGAGGTGCCGCACGGCGACGCCCCGGAGCAGCCGTCCTTCCGCGCTGCGGACGGGCGGCCCGGCGATCCGGTGCATCGCGCGCACCGCTTCCGATGCCCGGGCGAAGTAGTCGGACGCGCCGCACAGGTCCCGCGAGACGGTCTCCGAGAAGAACTTCAGGTCCGGAAGGAAGACGTCGACCGTGCCGGCGAGCGTCGCGAGCGTCTCGAACGTCTCGTAGGCGTTCGAGTTCCACACGACGGGCACCGCGAGGCCGCGACGACGGGCGACGGCCACGGCCGCGACGACCCCCGGGGCGAAGTGCGAGGGCGTCACGAGGTCGATGTTCTCGGCCCCCTGCCGCTGCAGGTCCAGCATCGCTTCCGCGGCCGCCTCCGGGGTCCGGGTCACCCCGACGTCCGCCTGGCTGACCCCGGCGTTCTGGCAGAAGGCGCAGCGCAGGCTGCAGCCAGAGAGGAAGACCGCCCCGCTTCCGCCCGGACCGGCCAGGAAAGGCTCCTCCCAGCGGTGGACCATCGTCTTCGCGACGCGCAGGACGGACGAGGGAGCGGAGGTCCGGCATTGGCCGGCGCCCCCGCTCCCCCCCGCCCCGATTCCGTCCCGCAGCGCGCCGCAAGCGCACGGGCAGAGCCGGCAGCCGCCGTCAGACGGCTTCGATGAAGCGCTTGTAGGCAAGGTAGGTGAAGTAGACGTCGATCTTGCTCGTGACCTCGAACGGCCCGTGCATCGACAGGACGGGCACGCCGCAGTCGAGCACCTCCATCCCGAGATTGGCCATGTACTTCGCGATCGTTCCGCCGCCGCCGAAGTCGACCTTGCCGAGCTCGCCGGTCTGCCAGGGGATGCCGGCGGCGTCGAGCGCGCGGATCACCTCGGCGAAGAACTCGGCGTTCGCATCGCTCGCGTCGCTCTTGCCGCGGTGCCCCGTGTACTTCTCGAGCACGATGCCCTTGCCCATGTAGGCCGAGTTCTTCGGGTCGGAGACCGACGCGAAGGTCGGATCGTAGCCGACGCTCACGTCGGCGGACAGCATCTTCGAGTTCTCGAGGCACCGGTGGAAGGCGATCTCGTCGTAGCCGCCGTTCGTCCGCGCGAACACGTCGGCCAGGAAGTTCACGTAGAGGCGCGACTGCGCCCCGGTGTTGCCCTCGCTGCCGATCTCCTCCTTGTCGGAGAGGACGCACACGACGGTCTTGTCCGTCTTCTCCTCGGCCGTGACGGCGGCGAGCGCGGCGAACGCGCACACGCGGTCGTCCTGTCCGTACGCGCCGATCATCGCCCGGTCGAAGCCGACGTCGCGCGCCTGGAAGGCGGGCACGATCTCGAGCTCGGCGGAGACGAGGTCGCGCTCCGTGACGCCGTAGCGCTCGTCCAGGAGCTGCAGGAAGGCGAGGCGGAAGCGCCCGGAGACGTCCTTGTCGCCGTACGGCAGGCTCGCGACGAGCAGGTTCAGCTCCTCGCCCTTCAGCGTCTCGCTCGCCTTGCGGGCCATCTGCTCCTGGCCGAGGTGCGGCAGGAGGTCGGTGATCGTGAAGACGGGGTCGCCCGGCTTCTCGCCGACGGAGACCGCCACCTTGGAGCCGTCCGCCTTCACCACGACGCCGTGGAGAGAGAGCGGCATCGACGCCCACTGGTACTTCTTGATGCCGCCGTAGTAGTGCGTCTTCAGGAAGACCATGTCCGCGTCCTCGTAGACCGGCACGGGCTTCAGGTCGATGCGCGGCGAGTCGATGTGCGCGCCGAGGAGGTTGAACCCCGCCGTCGCCGGCTTGCGCCCGACGACCGCGCACAGGAAGGCCTTGCCCTTCAGGTTGCGGTAGACCTTCGCGCCCGGCTTCAGGACCTTCGGCGCCTTCTCGAGGTCCACGTAGCCGAGCGATTCGACGGTCTCGACGGCGGCGATCGTGAACTCGCGCTCGGTCTTGCCGAGGTCGAGCATCTTCATGTACTCCTCGGCGAACTCGAAGGCCGCGGAGCGGTCATCGGCGCTCGCCACGTCCCACAGGTTCGGATATTCCTTGAACAGCTTCTCCTTGAGGGCCTTCGCGGCTTCCTTCGCCGCGTCCTTGCCGTCCGGCTTCGCCGCGGCCGTCCTGGGGCTCTTCGGGGCCTTCGCGGCCTTCGGGGTCCTCGGGTTCTTCGGGGTCGCCATCGCTTCTCCTCCTTGATGATCCAAATCCCCGTCCGGCGCCTTTCCAAGGGCCTTCCGGGGCGGTTTGCACGCGGGTCCATTATAGGGTATTTTCAAGGTCATGGACAAGGGAGGACGCCCGATGCGCTTCGACACGCACACCCACACGGACCGCTTCTCGGCCGACTCCAAGCTCCCCGTCGACGTCCTCCTGGACCGCGCCGCGGCGCTGGGCCTCGCCGGCGTGGCGGCGACGGACCACTACGAGCCGGACTACCCGGACCCCCGCTATGCGAACCTGTTCGACGTCGGCGAGTACCTGGCGGCCCTGCGGGAGGCCGACCGGTCCGCCGCCGGCGGTCCCCGCCTGCTGCGCGGCGTCGAATTCGGCTGGCAGGACCACCTCGGCCCCGAGCTGGACGCGCTCGCCGCGACCGGCGGCTTCGACGTCCTGATCTCCTCGGTCCATATGCTCGAGCGCGTCGATCCCTACTTCACCCGCACGATCTACGACCCCGGCCGCAAGGCCGTCTACGGCGCCTTCCTCGCCTCGATGGCCCGGATGCTGCGCGCCAGCCGCTCCTTCGACGTCCTCGGGCACTACGACTACGTCTCCCGCTACGCGCCCTGGCCGTCGAAGCGCATGGCCTACGCCGACGCGCCGGACGAATTCGACGAGATCTTCCGGCTGCTCGTCGAGAGCGGACGCGCCCTCGAGCTGAACACGCGCACCGGCTACCGGCTCCTGGACGAAGGCGTCTCCGACTGGCTCCCCGACCCGGCCGTGCTGCGCCGTTACCGCGAGCTCGGCGGCGAGCTCGTGGCGCTCGGGTCCGACGCGCACCAGGCGGAGACGGTCGGCCGCTGCCTCCCGGAGTACGCCGCCTTCCTCGAAGGGCTCGGCTTCCCCGGAATCGCCGTGTTCTTCGGCAGAAAAGCGCAGGTCGTCCCCTTCTGAGGAACGACCTGGCGATTCGTTGGACTATTCCCTAGCGTTTTACTTATCGCTCCGATTCGGACACTTTGAAATTCCATAACGTCACAGTTAACGATATCGTTCACTCGCCATCGTGGTCATGGTCTTCCGTTTCGGCAAAGATATGCCGATTCTCGTCGTTGATCAGCCCGTTCTTCTCGTAGTATTCCTTCAGCGCGGCCTTCACCGCCTGCTCGGCGAGGAGCGAGCAGTGCATCTTCTGCGGCGGCAGCCCGTCGAGCGCTTCGGCGACGGCCTTGTTGGAGAGCTGCAGGACCTCGTCGATCGTGCGGCCGATGATCATCTCGGTCGCCATGCTCGACGTCGCGATCGCCGAGCCGCATCCGAACGTCTTGAACTTCGCGTCGACGACGATCCCGTTCTCGATCTTCAGGAAGATGCGCATGATGTCGCCGCACTTGGCGTTGCCGACGGTGCCGACGGCGTCCGCGTTCTCGATCTCCCCCATGTTCCGGGGGTGCATGAAGTGGTCCATGACCTTCTCGCTGTACATGTCTATTTCTTCCCTTCCGTCTTCAGGTATTCGTCGTAGAGCGGGGACATCTCGCGCAGCCGCGCCACGACCTGCACGAGCGCCTGGAACAGGGGCTCGACGTCGTCGAGGGAGTTCTCCTTGCCGAAGGAGACGCGGAGCGAGCCGTGGGCGATCTCGTGGGGCAGGCCGATCGCGAGGAGCACGTGCGACGGGTCGAGCGACCCGGACGTGCACGCGGAGCCCGAGGAGCAGGCGAAGCCGTGCATGTCGAGGAGCAGCAGGAGCGACTCGCCCTCGATGAAGCGGAACGAGAAGTTCGCGTTGCCCGGCAGGCGCTTCGTGGGGTGGCCGTTGAGGCGGACGTGCGGGATGCCGCCGAGCACGCGGGCGATCGCGGCGTCGCGGATCGCGGCGAGGCGCGCGGCGCTCTCGGCCTGCTCCGCGGCGGCGAGCTCGAAGGCGCGGCCGAAGCCCACGATGCCGGGGACGTTCTCGGTGCCGGCGCGGCGCTTTCGCTCCTGGGCTCCGCCGTCGAGCAGGCTCGGCAGGCGAACGCCGCGGCGGACGTAGAGGGCTCCGACGCCCTTGGGGCCGCCGATCTTGTGCGCGGAGAACGAGCAGAGGTCGACGGGCAGCGTCTTCATGTCGATCGCGACCGCGCCCGCGGCCTGGACGGCGTCGGTGTGGAAGAGCACGCCCCTCGCCCGGCAGATCCGCCCGATCTCCTCGATCGGCTGGATCGTCCCGATCTCGTTGTTCGCGAACATGATCGAGCAGAGGACGGTGTCGGGGCGGAGCGCCTTCTCGACTTCCGCGGGGTCGACGAGCCCGTCGGCGTCGACCGGCAGGTACGTGACCACCCAGCCGCGCTTCTGCAGGGCCTCGCAGCTGTGCAGGACGGCGTGGTGCTCGATCGCCGACGTGACGAGGTGGCGGCCCTTCTTCTCGTAGGCCTGCGCCACGCCCTTGAGGGCCCAGTTGTCGGCCTCGGTGCCGCTGCCGGTGAAGAAGACCTCTATCGGCTCGGAGCCGATCGCCTTCGCGATGCGCTCGCGCGCGGTCTCGACGGCTTTCTTCGCGTCGCGGCCGATGCCGTAGAGCGACGAGGGATTGCCGTAGTGCTCGGTGAAATAGGGCAGCATCGCCTCCAGCACCTCGGGGCGGACCCGAGTGGTGGCGGCGTTGTCCAGATAGACGATCCGGTCGGGACGAGGTTCCATGCGCGTTCCTGCGCGGTTGGCGCCCGCGTCGGGCCCTCCGCGCCTTCCTTTCCGTGATGAATGTACCGTTTGGGGGGGGAAGCCGGAGTAACTCGCGTTACACGGCCCCGGAAGCGGGCCCGGCGAGCGTCGGGAGCGTGGAGCCGGCGTGGGCCATCACGATGCAGCCGGCGCCCGTGGCATGGTCGCGCAGGGCCTCGTCGACGGCGGCCTGCAGGTCGTCGCGCGGCTCCATCAGCTTGTGGCAGGCCGCGCCGGCCGGCAGGTCGGACACGATCAGGATGCGCGCCTTCTTCCGGACCAGGGCGATTGCCGCGGCCTTGTGGCCGCCGAGGCGGAAGTCCCGGCGAACGCGATCGACGAGGTCGTCGGGGGTGCAGGCCTCGCGCAGCCAGTTCTCGAAGACGTGCTCTCCGAGGCCTTCGGCGCAGGAGGCGGCGAGGACGATGCAGCCGCCGTCGCGCACGGCGTGCTGGGCGTTGTCGAGGGCCTTCTGCGCCTGGTAGAGGTTCAGGTCCTTGGGGTACCCCCCGGGCGTCGCGACGACGACGTCGGCCCGACGGGGGATCGGGACCTTGTACATCGCGTCGAGGAACCGGCAGCCTGCGCGGTGCGCGGCGGTTGCGTCCCCGGCGACCGCCTTCACGACCCGCTTGTCCTCGTCGAGGACGACGTTGAGGATCCAATCGGCGCCGAGCAGGGACGCGCCTTCCTCGATGTCCTCGCGCACCGGATTGCCCTCGAGGCGGCCCGCCCCCGCCGCGGGGTCGGTCATCCAGCGGTGGTTCGCCTGGATCGCCTCGCGCGTGGAGACGCCCGGCAGCAGCGCCTTCAGGCCGCCGCTGTACCCGGCGAAGTAGTGCATCTCGATGTTGCCGAGCAGGACGCGGCGGTCGGCGCGGACCACCGGCCCGAAGAGGTCGACGGGCGTCCCGCGCGCGGTCGTGCCGAGCCGGACTATGTCGGAGGGGTCCGGATCGAGGGCACACACCGTGCCGTGGACGTCCGGTCCGAGGAGCCGGCGCTTCTCCTCCTCGGTGTGGGCGCGGTGGGAGCCGAGGCCGAACGCGACGACGACGTCCTCGCGCCGGATCCCGCCGGCAGCGAGCTCGTCGAGGACGGCCGGCAGCACGAGCGCGGTCGGCATGGGGCGCGTGACGTCGGAGGTGACGATGCAGACGGTCTCGCCGGGACGCACGGCGTCGCGCAGGCGCGGGGCGCCGATCGGTTCCCGCATCGCGCGCAGGACTTCCGCGAGACCGGTCGGGCCTTCGGGGGCGGGATTCGCCTTCAGGTCGAGCAGGAGGTCCCGCTCGTCCAGTTCGAACGACCTCGTCCCCTTGCCGTAGCCGATCGTGAAGGTCCGCTTCATTCCGCCCTCCCCTGCCCTTTCCGATCGCCCGGCGGCGTCCCGTCCGCGGCGCGGCCCTTCGCC
The DNA here is from genome assembly GCA_903919045.1 of uncultured Eubacteriales bacterium. GTDB lineage: Bacteria > Bacillota > Clostridia > Saccharofermentanales > UBA5734 > CAILLO01. The sequence goes on from CAIXGU010000272.1 coordinate 31,745, forward strand.
TTCGCCTCCCGGAGCTTTCCGAGCCATTCCTGGACGCGCGCTTCGTAGCCGTTCGCCGTGGGCTCGTAGTAGACCGTGCCGGCGATCTCGGCCGGCAGGTATTCGAGGTCGACGATGTGTCCCGGGAAGTCATGCGCGTACTGGTAGCCCTTGGAATACCCGAGCGCCTCCATGCCCTTCGCGGGCGCGTTGCGCAGGTGCATCGGGACCTCGCCGGTCCGGCGCGACGCGACGTCGGAGAGGGCCTTCTCGATCGCGAGGTAGGAGGCGTTCGACTTCGGGCTGGTCGCGACCATGACGGCGGCCTCGGCGAGGATGATCCGCGCCTCGGGCATGCCGACGGCCATGATCGCCTGGTAGGCCGCCATCGCGACCTGGAGCGCGGACGGGTTGGCCATCCCGACGTCCTCGGCGGCGCAGATCGTGATGCGGCGGGCGAGGAACTCGATGTCCTCGCCGCCGTGCAGGGCGCGCGCGAGGTAGAAGACCGCGGCGTCGGGGTCGCTGCCGCGCATCGACTTGATGAAGGCGCTGATGTTGTCGTAGTGGCTCTCGCCGTCGTGGTCGAACGCGATCGAGCGCTTCTGCAGGCAGTCCTCGAGGACCGGCACGTCGACGCGGATGCGGCCGTCCGCCGACGCGGACGTCGTCACGGCGGCGAGCTCGAGGCCGTTCAGGGCGATGCGCGCGTCCCCGTTGCAGCGGTCGCACAGGAAGTCGAGCGCCGCCGGCTCGAAGTCGAGCGGGTAGGTCCCGAGGCCGCGCTCGGCGTCGGCGAGGGCGAACCGCAGGATGCGCAGGATCTCCTCCTTCTTGAGCGGGAGGAGCTGGAAGACGGTCGAGCGGGAGATCAGGGCCTTGTTGACCTCGAAGAACGGGTTCTCGGTCGTCGCGCCGACCAGGATCAGCGTGCCGTCCTCGACGTGCGGGAGGAGCGCGTCCTGCTGCGCCTTGTTGAAGCGGTGGATCTCGTCGATGAACAGGACCGTGCGGCCCGAGGGGTTCATGAGCAGGTTCTGCGCGTCGGCGATCACCCGCTTGATGTCGGCGACGCCGGAGGTCACGGCGTTCAGCTTCTGGAATCCCGACTTCGTCGTGCGGGCGATCACCCGCGCGAGGGCGGTCTTGCCCGTGCCCGGAGGGCCGAAGAGGAGGATCGAGCTCAGGCGGTCGGCCTCGATCATGCGCCGCAGCATGCGGCCGGGACCGAGGATGTGCTCCTGCCCGACGTACTCGTCCAGCGTGCGGGGGACCATGCGGTACGCGAGCGGCTCCTTGCGGTCCGTCCTCTCGTCCACGGGGTCCTCCTTTCCGCCGGACGCGCCGGCGCCTCGCGCGCCTGGAGTCAGGCCAGGCCGGGGTACAGCGGATGCTGCGCGAGGAGCGCGGCCACCCGCGTGCGGATCTCCGCCTGCCGCCCCTCGAAGTCGTCGAGGGCGAGGCGGACCAGCGCCGCGATCTCGCGCATGTCGGCGGGGCCCATCCCCCGGCTCGTGACCGCGGGCGTGCCGAGGCGGATGCCGCTCGTGACGAAGGGCGACTGCGTGTCGAACGGGATGCCGTTCTTGTTGCAGGTGATGTCGCAGGCGTCGAGGCGGAGCTGCATATCCTTGCCGGACGCTCCGGTGCCGGTGAGGTCGACGAGCATCAGATGCGTGTCGGTGCCGCCGGAGACGAGCCGGAAGCCCTGTGCGGTCAGCGCCTCCGCGAGCGCGCGGGCGTTCTCGACGATGCGGCGCGCGTAGTCGCGGAACTCGGGACGGAGGGCTTCGCCGAACGCGACGGCCTTGCCGGCGATCACGTGCATCAGCGGGCCGCCCTGCGTGCCCGGGAAGACGGCGGAGTCGATGCGCTGCGCCCACTCCTTCCTGCAGAGGATCAGGCCGCCGCGGGGCCCGCGGAGGGTCTTGTGGGTGGTGGTCGTGACGAAGTCCGCGAACGGGACCGGGTCGGGGTGCAGCTTCGCGGCGACGAGGCCGGCGATGTGGGCCATGTCGACGAACAGCAGGGCGCCGACGGAATCCGCGATCCCGCGGAAGCGGGCGAAGTCGATCGTGCGGGGGTACGCGGACGCGCCGGCGAGGATCAGCTTCGGCCGGTGCTCGAGGGCGAGGGCCTGCAGGCGGTCGTAGTCGATCCGCTCGGTCTCGCGGTCGACGCCGTACGGGACCGGCCGGAAATAGCGGCCGGAGATGTTCTTCGCCATGCCGTGCGAGAGGTGCCCGCCGTGGGCGAGGTCCATCCCGAGGAACGCGTCGCCGGGCTCGAGCGCGGCGAAGAAGACGGCCGTGTTGGCCTGTGCGCCGGAATGCGGCTGCACGTTGGCGTGCTCGGCGCCGAAGAGCTCCTTGGCGCGGGCGATCGCGAGGTCCTCGACGACGTCCACGTGCTCGCATCCGCCGTAGTAGCGCTTGTGCGGGTACCCTTCCGCGTACTTGTTGGTCAGCGGCGTCCCGACGGCCTCGAGGACGGCCTCGCTGACGAAGTTCTCCGACGCGATCAGCTCGATCTTGGACCGCTGGCGTCCGATCTCCGCGGATACGGCGGCGTAGACGTCGGGGTCGGTGCGCTGCAGGGTGCGGTAGTCCATGGGTTCCTCCTCAGGCGGTGCGGGTTCTCGGAGTGCGGGATATGGGCCATTCTAGCACAGCGCGGCGAACAATTCGTCCGGTCCGGGCGCCTCGAGCGGGCTTTCCGCGCCGTTCCGGCGGAGGACGCGCTTCGGGTCCGCCGCGAAGGTCCCGATCCGCGCGGACGGGACGCCGGCCGCGGCGAGCGCGGCGGCGACGGCGTCGGGCCGGTCGGTCGCGACGAGCATCGACCCGCTGGCGATCAAGCGCAGGGGGTCGACGGAAAGCACGGCGCAGATGCGGGACGTGAGCGGCTCGACGGGGATCGCGTCCGCCTCGACGGCGAGGCCGAGGCCCGCGGCGCGGGCCATCTCCCAGGCGGCGCCGAGCACGCCGCCTTCGGTGGCGTCGTGCATCGCATGCGCGCCCGCCGCGGCGGCGGCGGGGCCGTCTGCGACGACGGAGAGCCGGTCCGCGAAGGCGGCGGCCGTCCGGAGCTCCTCGGGCGAGAGGGCCGTCGCGAGGGCCTCCGCGCGGTCGACGGCCAGGATCGCGGTGCCCTCGATGCCGGCCGTGCGGGTCATGAGGAGCGCGTCGCCGGGCTTCGCGCCCGCGGCGGAGAGGGTCGGCCGGCCTTCCGAGAAGCCGACGGCGGTGGCGTGCAGGACGAAGCGCGTGACCGCGTCGCTGACCTCGGTGTGGCCGCCGACGATGTCGACGCCGAGCGCGGACGCGGCGGCGGACGCCTCGTCGACGATTCCGGCGATGCGCTCCGGCTCCGCGTCCGGGGGCGCGATGATCGACAGCAGCAGGCAGCGCGGCGAAAGGCCGGTCGCCGCGACGTCGTTGCAGGCCACGTTCACGGCGAGACGGCCGAGGCCGGCGTCGGCGCCGGTGATCGGGTCGCAGGTCAGGACCGCGAGCCCCTCCCCATCCCCGGTGCGGACGACCGCGCAGTCGAGGCCGGTCCCGGGACCGGTGACGGTGCGTGCGCCGCTTTTCGGGAGGCGGTCCAGCACGAGGCGGCGCAGGTCGGCGTCGGACAGCTTCCCGATCCTCATGCATCCCACCCCGCCGTCTTCACTTCGGCCGCGTCGATCGCCCGCCGGATCGCGTCCTCGAGCGGGAGCCGGTCCTCGAGCCGCTGCGTCGCGGACGCGTCGGGCTTCGTCTTCGGGTGCTTCGCGACGAAGACCGTGCAGCAGTCTTCGTACGGCTGGATCGACGTCTCGAACGTGCCGATCCTCCGGGCGATCTCGATCGTGGCGTCCTTGTCGAGCCCGATCAGCGGCCGGAACACCGGCAGGGAGACGACGGCGCCCGTCGTCGCCAGCGCGGGCATCGTCTGGCTCGCCACCTGGCCCAGGCTCTCGCCGGTGATCAGCGCGCGGCAGCCGCGCCGGACCGCGATCCGCTCGGCGATGCGCATCATCGCGCGCCGCATGCAGATCGTCATCATGTCCTCGGGCACGCCGTCGCGGAGCATCGTCTGGATCTCCGCGAAGGGGACGACGTGGAGCGCCACGCGGCCCGCATACCGGGCGAGCAGCCCGGCGAGGGCCTCGACCTTCCGGAGGGCCCGCTCGCTCGTGAAGGGGATGCTCTGGAAATGCACCGCCTCGATCTCGAGGCCGCGGCTGGCCATCATGTAGCCCGCCACCGGGCTGTCGATGCCGCCCGACAGGAGCAGCATCGCCTTGCCCGCCGTGCCGACCGGGAGGCCGCGGTGGCCTCTCTCGACGCGGTCGTACAGCAGGACGGTGTCGCGGACCTCGACGTGGAGGACGAACGACGGGCGGTGCACGTCGACCGTGAGGAGGCCGGGGAAGGCTTCCAGCAGGTGCGCGCCGACCTCTCGGCAGATCGCCGGGGAATCGAGCGGGAACGACTTGTCGGAGCGGCGCGCCTCGACCTTGAACGTGCGCGGGCGGCCGTCGGCGAGGATCCCCCGGACGTGGTCCTCCGCCTGGGCGAGGATCTCCGGGAAGCCGACCGGGAAGCTGCGCGCGAGGTTCACCGCCACGATCCCGAAGATGCAGGTGGCGCGATGGATCGCCTCCTCGTAATCGAAGGCGGCGGGGTCGACCGGCTCGACGCGCACGACGGATTGCGAGCGCACCACGCGGACCTCGCCGAGGCCCTTGAGGCGGCGCTGCAGGTTGGCGGCGAGTCGTCCTTCGAAATCCCCGCGGTTCAGCCCCTTCAGGGAGATCTCCCCGATGCGGGCGATGAGGACCAGGTCGTGGGCGAGCGGCATCGTCGGCTCCTTCCGTGCCATCCTACCGTTTCGGCAGGAGCAAGGCAAGCGCCTCGGAGAGCGCCGCGAGGAACGCGTCCGCCTCCTCCTCCCGATTGAGGACGGACGTGGAGATGCGGATCGCGCAGGACGCGACGGATTCAGGGACGCCCATGGCCAGGAGGACATGGCTCGTGCGGCGGCTGCGGGCGGCGCAGGCGGAGACCGTGGAGATGCAGATCCCGCGCTGCGAGAGGGCGTTCACGAGCGGCTCCGGCTTCACGCCCGGGAAGGCGAGGTTCAGGATGGCGGGCGTGCCGTCGTCCGGCGACAGGATCCGCGCCGGGCCGCCCGGAAGCCCGTCGAGGCCCGCCAGGATGCGCGCGCGGAGGCGGCGGACGGTCTCCTCTCGCGCGGCGGTCCGTCGCACGGTTCCATCCGCGGCCGCGGCGAGCCCGGCGGCGAGCGGCGGGTTCTCGGTCCCGCTCCGCAGCCCGCCCTGCTGGCCGCCGCCCACGAGGAGCGGCGCGATGCGCGTTCCCTTGGCGACGTACAGGACGCCGATCCCCTTCGGCCCGTGGAACTTGTGCGCGGAGAAGGACGCGAGCCGCACGCCCCAGCGGCGCAGGGCGAGCGGCGCCTTGCCGAAGGTCTGCACGGCGTCGAGGTGCAGCGCCGCGTCGGGCGCCTTCGCGCGCAGGACCGCGGCGACCTCGTCCATCGGCTGGACCGCCCCGGTCTCGTTGTTCACGTGCAGGAGGCTCACCATTCCCGTCGGGACCGACAGCGCGGCCTCGAGAGCCTCGAGCCGGATCCGTCCGCTCCCGTCCACCGGAACGCGCACGACCTCGAAGCCCTGGCTCTCGAGGCGCTCGAGGGTGCGCAGGACGGCCGGGTGCTCCGCGGCGGTCGAGACGACCCGTCGGGGCTGGCGCGGATTCGCGGCCGGGAACCCGGCGAACGCGGTCGCGATCGATTCGGTGCCGCCGGACGTGAGGACGAGCTCCTCGGGAGCGACGCCGAACGCGCAAGCCACGGCCGCCTTCGAGGCCTTCAGGGAATCCTCGGCCACGAGTCCGGCGCGGTGGAGCGACGCGGGATTGCCGACGACCGTCCGCATCGCCTCCGCGACGGCGTCGATCGTCTCGGGGTACGGCGGGGCGGTGGCGGCATTGTCGAAGTAGACCATCCCGTGCCCGTCAGGCGCGGCCCGCGTCCTGCGCGAGGGCGCAGCGGTCGGTCCGCAGGACGGCGACGACGTGCTCGCAGAGGTTGCCGGAGCGCGACGAGAGGTCCGAGGTCGCCACGAGCACGGCGGTCCCGCGCGCGACGTCGAGTTCCTCGGCTTCGCGGGGCAGGCAGGGGCGCACCTCGATGCGGAGATGCGCGCGCGTCGGCAGGTAGGCGTACTTGTTGGCCGTGATGTCGAGCATGCGCCGCCCCGCGAGGAAGTCGTCGACGAGGTTCGGGAACATCCACAGCGGCACGTGCGAGAGGCAATGGACGTACGGCACGCCGTCCTTGTCGCAGAGCGTCCAGGCCATCCGGGCGTACGCGCGGTCGGCCGAGAGCGGCATCTGGCCGAAGATGCGGTCGAGCTCGGCCGCGTCGCCGTCCACCCGCTCGATCGAGGCGTATTCCCGCGCCTCCTGGGCGTCGCTGCCGAGGACCGAGAAGGCGAAGCCGTTGAACCCCTTCAGCTCGACGCGCTCGGGGGCGGCGGCGAGGAAGGTCCCCTTCCCCTTCACCTTCACGAGCAGCCCCTCGGCGGCAAGGTCCGAGATCGCCTGGCGGACGGTCGGGCGACTGAGCCCGGTCATCGCGCAGATCTCGTGCTCGGAGGGGATCCGCCCGTCCGCGCCGAAGCGTCCGTCCCGGATGCCCGCCGCGAGCTCGTCCTTGAGCTGCGCGTAGAGCGGAACGCTGCTGTGCTTGTCGATCCGGATCCTCATGGCCCGTCCCTCCCGTCCATACATGCTGACAGGACCATTCTACCACGGCGGGGACGCAGGAAGGGCGGCCGCGGGGTGCGGCCGCCCTTCGTCGGGACGGATTCCGACGGGGCCCGACAGGGTCAGTCGATCATGACCCTGCCGCCGTAGTACTCGCCGAAGCCCGGGAGCTCGACCGTGCCGAGGGCGGAGAAGTCGGAGAGCGTCGAGGCCTTCACGAGGCCGCCGGAGATCGTGTAGAGCACGTCGCCCACCTGGACGCCGCGGGTGATGGTCCGCGGGCCGTAGAGCGCTTCCTGGTCGGCCTTGCCGGCGATGTCCTCATAGGAGGCGAAGGGCTGCGTCCAGTCGAGGTCCTTGTTGGAGTTGGTCACCATGCCGCGGACGTACAGGCCCTTCTCCGCGTCGTAGCCCAGGATCAGGAAGCCCTGCCACACGGGCTGGCCGTAGGCGATCGGGTCGGCCTTCTGGTCCTTCGGGACCCGGTTGATCGTGATCGGGATGCCGATCAGGTCGCGGTCCTTGGAGAACAGCAGCGCCTTGTGGTTGTAGCTGATCTCCGAATAGGTGCCGCGGTCGCCGATCGAAAGCTTCGCGATCTCCGTCGGGGCCGTCGCATCGGACACGTCGAACATCGAGAACTTCATGCCGAGGTAGTAGGCCATGTCGCCCTGGACGATCGCGTCCTTCCCGAAGCCGAGGAGCAGGCCGTCCGCGTAGGGATGCAGGTATTCGCTGTAGCCCGGGATCTTCAGCTCGCCGAGGACCTTCGGGGCGGTCGGCGATGCGAGGTCGAGGACGAACAGCGGGTCGGTCGTGCGGAAGGTCACCAGGTAGGCCCGGTCGCCGAGGAAGCGCACGGACTTGATCGTCTCGCGGGAGGCGAGGCCCTCGACTTTGCCGACGATCTTCAGGGAGCCGTCGAGCACGTAGAGGTTGTTGAGCGAGGTGTATTCGTCGGTCCGCCAGGAATCGCCGACCGTGGTCGCGACCCTCAGGAAGCCGTCCTTCTCGTCCATCGCGAACTGGTTCAGCACGTAGCCCGGGACCGTTCCGGCCCCGTCCTCGGAGACCTTCGCGTTAGCGATCGAGAAGCGGAAGATGTCGGTGTAGGTTTCGACGACGGGCATCGGCATCACGGTGAAGACGTCCTTCGAATCGGATGCGACCGGGGCGTCGGGGCCCTTGGTCTCGACAGGGGCGCTCGTCGGCTTCTCCTCGACGGAGGCCGGGTCGGTCGGTCGGGTCTCGGGAGGCGAAAGGACGGGGTCGACGGGCGTCGTGCCGTCCGTCCCGGTACCGTCGCCCTGGTTCGGCTCCGTCGCGGAACCGGTCGTCTCGGGCGGAGGAAGCTCCTTCGTGGCGACCAGCACGTCGGTCACGGCCGCCGGCGTCACTTCCTGCTGCTCCCAGCGCTGCACCGCGACGTAGATCGCGCTCTCGGAAGCGTACAGGACGTTCCCGGCGCCCAGCAGGGCCTTCGTATCGGCTTGGCGCGATGCATCGACCGTGTCGACGCCGCTCACGACGAGGAAGCTGGAGTAGTCGTTCGACTTGACGATGCCGATGGAGCCGGCCGGAATCGGCGCGAAGTCCCCGGAACCGCTGCGGACGGCGGGGATCAGGTTCTCGGTGGGCGCCGCCCCATCGTACCAGGTGTAGCGGTTGGTGATCAGATAGACCGCGGAGCCGATGCGGCGCGAGGAGAGGTAGCTGCCGTCCTGCTCGAAGGAGCGGACGAGCTGCGGAGCCGTCGGGTCGGAGATGTCGTAGACGCGGGCCGCCGTCGTGCTCATGCCGTAGCCGTACCAGATGCCGGGACGGATCATCGCGTCCGCCGCCTTGTCCTTCGCGGGCTCGACGGCGCCCGGGGTCTCCGCGGCGCCGGTCGGCGCCGGAAGCTCGCGGTAGGAGCCCGTGATCACGGTCGCCCGCTGGTTCTCGACGTCGAGGAACATCTCGACCGGGTACTCGTTCACGGCGTCGCTCGCGTACTTGATCTCCGAGACGACCTTCATCGCCGCGGGGTCGCGGACGTCCACGACGAGGAAGCGCCCGTTCGCGATCAGGTAGAGGAAGCTGCCGTCGGTCTTGACGACGTCCGCCTCGTCCACGCCGGCGACCTGGACGTTGGTGGTCGAGTAGTCGTTGCCGGACTTGGAGTCGAGCGCCGCCTCGGGCGCGCCGGCGAGGTCGCGCATGAAGAACGGACCGTTGCGTCCGGCCTGCTTGAGGAGCGCGGCGATCGCGGCGTAGGTCGAGTAGTGCTTGATCTCGCCTGCCTTGAGGGTCTTCTGCGGATTCGCGGCCGGTGCGGCGCAGGATGCGAGCACGAGCGCGAGGGCGACGAACGTCGCGACGACCAGGAATAGCCTACGTTTCATCTTGAATGCCTCCTTCGACGACGGGAGCCAGGTCCCGCGGACGGTTTCCGCTCTTTGTACGTCGGAAGGCGCCGTTCGGTTCCCTAGACCCTAAGTTCGGGCGCGGCACCGCCCATCGCGTCTGCGTTCCGCTCGAGCAGCGGCCGGACGACCTCCGCCAGGTATTCGTCCACCTGCTCGGGGCAGCGGCCGACGAAGAGGGCAGGATCGAGCGTCTCCTCGAGCTCGGCGAGGGTCGTGCGGAAGGCGGGGTCGGCCGCGATCCGCTCGAGCAGATCGTTGGGGAGCCCGTTCTCCTTCACCGCCGCGCCGGCCTCCATCGAATGGACGCGGATGCGCTCGTGGAGGTCCTGCCGGTCCCCTCCCCGCTTCACGGCCTGCATGAGGATTCGCTCCGTCGCCATGAACGGCAGCTCGTCGTTCAGGTGCTTGCGGACGACGCCGTAATGCACGACGAGGCCGGAGGCGACGTTCCGGTAGATCGCGAGCACCGCGTCGACCGCGAGGAACGCCTCGGGCACGGAGATCCGCTTGTTCGCCGAGTCGTCGAGCGTGCGCTCGAACCACTGGTTCGCGGCGGTCATCGCCGGGTTCATCAGGTCGGCGATCACGTAGCGGGACAGCGAGGCCATCCGCTCGCAGCGCATCGGGTTGCGCTTGTAGGCCATCGCGCTCGAGCCGATCTGCTTCTCCTCGAACGGCTCCTCGATCTCCTTCAGGTGCTGGAGCAGGCGCAGGTCGCTGCTGAACTTGTGCGCGCTCTGCGCGATGCCGGAGAGGACCGAAAGCACCCGGAAGTCGGTCTTGCGCGAGTAGGTCTGGCCGGAGACCGCGACGACGCCGGGATAGCCCATCTTCCGGGCGATCCGCCGGTCGAGCTCGCGGACCTTGGCGTGGTCCCCGTCGAACAGCTCGAGGAAGCTCGCCTGCGTGCCCGTCGTCCCCTTGCTCCCGAGCAGCCGGATCCCGGATCGGACGAAGTCCAGGTCCTCGAGGTCCTGCAGCAGGTCGGCGATCCAGAGGGTCGCGCGCTTCCCGACCGTCACGGGCTGCGCCGCCTGGAAGTGCGTGAAGCCGAGGGTCGGGACGGCGCGGTTCCGGGACGCGAAGTCGGCGAGCGCGGAGACGACCGCGAGCAGGCGCTTCCGCAGGAGGTCGAGCCCCTCCGCCATCAGCATCAGGTCCGTGTTGTCCCCGACGTAGCAGGAGGTCGCGCCGAGGTGGATGATCGGCTTCGCGAGCGGGCACAGGTCGCCGTACGCGAGCACGTGGGCCATCACGTCGTGCCGCACCGCGGCCTCGTGCCGGTCCGCCGCCGCGTAGTCGATCTCATCCGCGTGCGCGCGCATCTCCTGGATCTGCGCCTCGGAGATGTCGAGGCCGAGTTCGCGCTCCGCCTCGGCGAGGGCGATCCAGAGCCTGCGCCACGACCGGAACTTCCGGTCGGGCGAGAAAAGGGCCTGCATCTCGCGGCTGGCGTAGCGGCTGTTCAGGGGGCTTTCGTACGTGGATCCCATGGCGTCTCGTCCTCCCCTTCGATTATACCCTACGGAGCGTCCGGGACGCGCGCGGCGGCGCTCCTAGGCCAGCCGCCTCCGGGCCGACAGGAGCCGCACGCAGACGCAGAGCGCCTCGATCGCGGCCTCGAGCTCGGCGACCGGCGGGAACGACGGCGCGATGCGGATGTTGCGGTCGCGGGGGTCCTTGCCGTACGGGTAGGCGGCGCCGGCCGGCGTGAGCTCCACGCCCACCGACTTCGCGAGGGCGACGACCTCCTTCGCGAGGCCGTCCTCGACGAACAGGCTCACGAAATAGCCGCCGCGCGGCGCGTTCCACTCGGCGATGCCCTTCCCGCCGAGCTCGGCGTCGAGGATCCGCAGGACGGTCTCGAACTTCGGCCGCAGGATCGCGGCGTGCTTCCGCATGTGCGCCTCGACGCCCGCGCGGTCCTTGAGGAAGGCCACGTGGCGCAGCTGGTTCACCTTGTCGTGGCCGATGGTCTGGATGCCGAGGTTGCGCCGGATGTGGTCGACGTTGGCCGGGCTCGCGGCGAGAGCGGCCACGCCCGCGCCGGCGTAGGTCACCTTCGACGTGGAGCAGAATTCGTACACGCGGTCGGAATGGCCCGCCGCGGCGCACAGGCCGAGCATCTCGGGCACGGCGTCCTTCCGGTCGTCGTACAGATGGTGCAGGAAATAGGCGTTGTCCCAGAGGATGCGGAAGTCCGGAGCCGCCTCCATCGAAGCGAGTCGGCGGCAGACGTCGGCGGAATACGTGATCCCGTCGGGGTTGCTGTAGACGGGCACGCACCAGATGCCCTTGATGGAATCGTCGGCGGCGCACAGGCGCTCGACCTCGTCCATGTCCGGGCCGTCGGCGCGCATCGCCACGGGCAGCATCTCGATGCCGAGCTCGCGGCAGATCGCGAAGTGCCGGTCGTAGCCGGGCGACGGGCAGAGGAACCGGACGACCGGCTCCTTCGACCAGGGGCGGGCCGCGCCGGGCACGGCGGTGAGCATCGCCCGCGCGACGGCGTCGTACATCAGGTTGAGGCTCGAGTTGCCGCCGACGATCACCTGCGCCGCAGGGACGCCCATCAGGTCCGCGAAGAGCGCGCGCGCCTCGGGGATGCCCTCGAGGAGCCCGTAGTTGCGGGCGTCGCTGCCGTCGGACGCCTTCGTGCCGTCGGGCCCGATCAAGGCGAGCATCGCGTCGGCCAGGTCGAGCTGCGCCTTGCAGGGCTTGCCGCGGGCCATGTTGAGGGAGAGCTTCCGCGCGGCGATCGCGTCGAGCCGGGCCCGCTGGGCCTCGGCCTCCTGCTGGAGCGCGATCCGGTCCATCGTCGAAAATGAAGGCATCGTCTTCCCTCCTTGCATCGCGGCGGGGGTCCGTCCGCTTGTTCTGGGGCGGACGCTCCTATTATATGGATGCTCCGGAGGCCTTTCAACGGTCCCGGAGCCGTTCGCCCCTCATTCGATGGGGAGAATTTCGATGCAGGATATGCAGCCGTCCGATTCACATTGCACAGACGCCGCGAGCAGCCGGACCTCGCGATCCTCCCACCCCTTCTCCTGCAGGTACAGCGACGCGACCTGCCGGATCCGGCGCGTCTTGGCCGGCGTCACGGCCTCGGCCGGGATCCCGAAGCGGCCGGACGTGCGCGCCTTCACCTCCACGAAGCAGACCGCGCCGCGGTCGGCGGCCACGAGGTCGATCTCGCCGAGCCGGCGGTACCGCCAGCGCCGGGCGAGCAACGCCATCCCGCGCCGGACCAGCTCCGCGGCGACCGCGTCCTCGGCGCGCCGTCCGAGCGCGGCGTTCCCGCGTTCCATCTACTCGGCTCCGCCGTCGGCTTCGGGCAGGCCGCGCGTGAAGGACCGCCGGTGCAGCGGGCAGAGGCCGTGCGCGCGGATCGCCGCATAGTGCGCCTCGGTGCCGTAGCCCTTGTGCTGCGCGAACCCGTAGGCCGGATAGGAGCGGTCCCACTCGGCCATGAGGCGGTCGCGGCGGACCTTCGCGAGGATCGAGGCCGCGGCGATCGAGACGCTGAGGGCGTCCCCCTTCACGATCGGGACGACGGGGATGCCGGTCCCGCGGAGGTCCACGGCGTCGATCAGGAGGACGTCGGGCGGGACGGCGAGCGCTGCGACGGCCTCGGCCATCGCGCGCTTCGTGGCGTTCAGGATGTTCACGCGGTCGATCTCGGCCGCATCGACCTCCGCGATCGCGTAGGCGAGGCTGTGCGCGACGATCTCGTCGAAGAGGACCTCCCGGCGTTCCGAAGACAGCTTCTTCGAGTCGTCGAGGCCGAGGATCCGGCGGTCCGGGTCGAGGACGCAGCATGCCGCGACGACGGGGCCGGCCAGCGGTCCGCGGCCCGCCTCGTCGACGCCGCCGATGCGGACGTGCCCTTCCAGGAGGCAGCGGCGCTCGTAGACGAGCATCGCCTCGTACTTGCGCTCGAGGGATTCGCGAGAGGGGCGCGGCACGGCCGTCAGTCCCCCGCTTCCGGGAGGACGGCCGGCGCGATGCGGTCCGCCCCGATGTCGTCCGGCGTCTCGAGGGTCATCCGGCCGAGCACGCCGCCGCGGAACTCGTCCAGCAGGATCGCGCAGAACCGCGACAGGTCGGCGCGGTTCCCCGGGAGGAGGCAGCCCCGTTTGCGTGCGGCCGCCTCGAGGAGTTCGAACGCCGGCAGCGAGAGGTCCTCGAGCTTGTAGCGCGCGCGGAGGCGGTCGGGGTAGCGGGCGGCGAGCAGGCCGACGAGGCCCTCGGCGAGGTCCTCCGTCGAGACGACCTCGTCCCGCACCGCGCCCGTCGCCGCGAGGCGCAGACGTCGGAAGTCGCTGCCGAGGTTCGGCCAGAGCACGCCGGGCATGTCCATCAGCTCGAGCGGGCCCTCCCCGCGGATCCACTGGGCGCCGCGGGTCACGCCGGGCCGGTCTTCGGTGCGGGCCGCCTTGCGGCCGGACAGCGCGTTGATCAGCGTGGACTTCCCGGAATTCGGGATGCCGACGACCATCGCGCGCACGGGACGGAAGATCCGGCCGCGCTCGGCGGCGCGCTCGATCCGGCCGGCGCAGAGGTCGGCGGCGGCGTTCCGGACGCGGTCGAGACCGCTGCGGTGAAGGCTGTCGACCGGGATCGCCGCACAGGAGGACGTCTCGAGGGCGCGCACCCAGGCGCGCGTCCAGGTCTCCTCGGCGAGGTCGGCCTTGTTGAGGACGACGACGCGTGGTTTCGTCCCGAGGATGCGGTCGAGTTCCGGATTGCGGCTGGAATGGGGGATGCGCGCGTCGCAGGTCTCGAGGACGACGTCGACCTGCGGCAGGCGCTCCGCGATGCTGCGCAGCGTCTTCGCCATGTGTCCGGGGAACCAGCTGAGGTCCTTGACGTCCATCCCCGACCCTCCCGGATCCCCAAGGATCCGCCTCCGCCTCCGCGTGCCCGCCGCGGAACCGACGGAATCCGCGGAAAAAGGAAAGAGGACCGGTGCGGTCCTCTCTCCGGCGTTCCCTACGTGGGCTTCACCAGCTTTTCCTTGACCTTGGCCGACTTGCCGACCCGGTCTCTCAGATAGTAGAGCTTGGCGCGCCGGACCTTGCCCTTGCGGACGGTCTCGACGTGGTCGATGCGCGGCGAATGGACAGGCAGGATCCGTTCCACGCCGACGCCGTACGAAATGCGGCGCACGGTGAAGGTCTCGCTGAGGCCCTTGCCCTTGCGGGCGATCACGGTGCCTTCGAAGACCTGGATCCGTTCGCGGTTGCCTTCCTTGACCTTGAGGTGGACCTTGACGTAGTCGCCGATGTCGAGGCTGGGAAGGTCGCTCTTGAGCTGTTCCTGCTCGAGTGCCTTGATCATGTCCATGATGCGTTCCTCCTTCCCTTCCAGGACGTTCGTGCACGCAACCGGCAGCGGACCGTCCGTAATCGCACGCTAGTTTACCATATCCCCGGTCCGGGATTCAATCGTCCTGCGAAAGAAATTCCGCGAGCGCCTCTCCCTCGCCTTTCTCCAGCCGGATCCGGCCGAAGAGGTCGGGGCGCTTCTTCAACGTCGCGACGAGGGACATCTTCCTCCGCCAGGCGACGATCCGCTCGTGATGTCCGGACAGCAGGACGTCCGGCACGGTGCGGCCATGCCACTCGGCGGGCCGCGTGTAGTGCGGATGCTCCAGGAGCCCGTCGCCGTGGGACTCCTCGCGGTAGGCGCTCTCGTCCGGCAGGACGCCGGGGACGAGCCGCGCGACGGCGTCGATCACCGCGAGCGCCGGGAGCTCCCCGCCCGTCAGCACGAAGTCGCCGAGCGAGATCTCCTCGTCGACGATCTCGTCGAGCACGCGCTGGTCGACGCCTTCGTAATGTCCGCACAGCAGCACGATCTCGCCGCGCCCCGCGAGCTCCTCGGCCTTGCGCTGGTCGAAGGGCCGCCCCTGGGGGCTGAGGAACACCGTGTGCGGGCGTTCCGTCCCGAGGCGCTCCCCGGTCGCGCGCCAGGCGTCGAAGACCGGTCCGCACTGCAGCAGCATGCCGCGGCCGCCCCCGTACGGGGCGTCGTCGACCTTGCCGTAGGCGTTGCCGGCGTAGTCGCGGATGTCGATCGCGTCCACGGAGAGGAGGCCCGCCGCGCAGGCACGGCCGAGGATGCTCTCTCCGGCGACCGCCCGGATCAGCGACGGGAACAGGGTGAGGACGACGAACCGCACGGCCGCTCCCTCCTTCCCTTCTCTGCCTTCTCCACCGGAGCGGAGAGCGGCCTCAATCCCGCAGGCCGTCCGGCAGGACGACCCGCACGAGCCGGCCGTCGATGTCGACGGACCGCACCACCGTCTTCAGGGCGGGGACCAGCAGGTCCTTCGCCCCGGCCTTGCGGACGAGATAGACGTCGTTGCTGCCGGTCTCGAGGACGTCCTCGAGCGTGCCCAGGTCCTCGCCGTCCTCGGTCTCGACGCGGCAGCCGATCAGGTCGCAGACGAACCACGAGCCCGGCGGCAGCCGGATCGCGTCCTCGCGGGCGACCAGCAGGTGCCGGCCGCACAGCCGCTCGGCCGCGTCGCGGTCCTCGACGCCGGCGAGGCGCACGAGGACCAGGCCCGGCTGGTGCCGGACGCCGGCGATGCGGCAGGGCGACGGCGGCTGGCCGGCCTCCCCTTCGAGCAGGCAGTCCTTCAGCCGGTCGAGGCGCCGCGGGTCGTCCGAGAGAAGCTGCACGCGCAGCTCCCCGCGGATCCCGTGGGCGCCGACGATGCGTCCGACCTGGAGATGCGGGGCGAGCATGCCGTGCCTCCGTCAGACGATCTTGACGTCGACGCGGCGGCCGTCGCGCGCCGCGCGGGCCTTCATGAGGGCTCGGATCGCCTGCGCGATGCGGCCCTGCTTGCCGATCACCTTGCCCATGTCGTCCGGCGCGACGCGCAGCTCGAGGACCACGAGGTCCCCCTGGTCGTACCGGTCCACGGTCACGGCGTCCGGGTCGTTGACGAGGGACCGGACGATCGAAACCAGAAGATCCTTCATGTCGGATCCCTCCCTACAGGACGCCCGCCTTCTTCAGGAGCGCACGCACCGTGTCGGTCGGCTGGGCGCCGTTCGCGACCCACTTCTTCGCCTTCTCGACGTCCACCTTGACGGTCGCCGGGTCGGTCTTCGGGTCGTACGTGCCGATCTCCTCGATGAAGCGCCCGTCGCGCGGGTAGCGGGAATCCGCCACGACCACCCGGTAGAAGGGGGACTTCTTCATGCCGATCTTCTTGAGACGGATCTTGACTGCCATGTTCGTTTCCTCCTTGATTCCTTCTTCTCTATGCGCAGGGGTCAGAACGGGAAGCCGGGCATCCCGGGCATCCGTCCGCGTCCCTTCGACATCGACTGGAATTGCTTCATCATCTTCGCGGTGTCCTCGTACTGGCGCACGACGCGGTTCACGTCCTGCACCTGCGTCCCGGACCCGGCGGCGATGCGCTTGCGGCGGCTGGCGTTGAGGAGGTCCGGGTTGAGGCGCTCGCGCACGGTCATCGACCGCAGGATCGCGATCGTCCGCTTCACTTGGCGCTCGTCGATCTGGGCGTCGCCCAGCTTCGCCTTGTTCGCGCCCGGAATCATCTCGAGCACGTCCTTCATGGACCCCATCTTCTCGACCTCCTCCATCTGGGACAGCATGTCCTGGAGGGAGAAGCGGTTCTTCCGAAGGTTCTCGAGCGACTCGCGCGCCTTCTTCTCGTCGAGGGCGGCGGTCGCCTTCTCGATCAGGCCCAGCACGTCGCCCATGCCGAGGATGCGCGAGGCCATCCGGTCGGGGACGAACTCCTCGAACCCGTCGACCTTCTCTCCGACGCCGGCGAACTTGATCGGCTTGCCCGTCATCCGGCGGATCGACAGGGCCGCGCCGCCGCGGGCGTCGCCGTCGAGCTTGGACATCACGAAGCCGTCGACGCCGATCTCCTTGTCGAAGGCCTGCGCGACCGCGACCGCCTCCTGCCCGATCATCGCGTCGACGACGAGCAGGGTCTCGCTCGGCTTCACGGCGTCGCGGATCCGGCGGAGCTCCTCCATCAGGTCCGGGTCGACGGTCATCCGGCCGGCGGTGTCGAGGATCAGCGTGTCCTGGAACAGGTACTTCGCTCGCTCGACGGCCTTCTTCG
The DNA here is from genome assembly GCA_903919045.1 of uncultured Eubacteriales bacterium. Lineage (GTDB taxonomy): Bacteria > Bacillota > Clostridia > Saccharofermentanales > UBA5734 > CAILLO01. The sequence continues at coordinate 49,030 of CAIXGU010000272.1, forward strand.
CGAGGGCGACGGCGTCGGTCGCGTCGGGCTGGATGAAGCACGGGAGGGCGACCTGGCCCGCCAGGACCTCGAGCTGGCGCGCCGCCGCGGGGCGGTGCACGTCGCAGGAGGCGAGCATCGGCTTCTTGCCCTTCTTCTTGAGGTAGAGGCCGAGCTTGCCGGCGGTCGTCGTCTTGCCGGCGCCCTGGAGGCCGCAGAGGAGGATCACGGTGAAGCCCGTCGGGGAGACGGCGAGCCGGCTGGCGGTCGCGCCGAGCATCCCGGAGAGGGCGGCGTGGACGATCCCCACGATCTGCTGGCCCGGCGTGAGGCTCTCCATCACGGCCGCGCCGCGGCACTGCTCGGTCACCTCGTCGACGAACTGCTTCACGACCTGGTAGTGGACGTCGGCCTCGAGCAGCGCGAGTCGGATCTCGCGCATCATGTCGCGGATATCCTGCTCGGTGACGCGCGCCTTGCCCTTCATGCGGGCGGCTGCGGCCTGGAGCTTGTCCGAGAGGCTGGAGAAGAAGGCCATCGTCGCTGTCCCCTATCCTTCCGTCATCCTTCGAGCGCGTCGAGGAGCCTGCGGAGCTCCGCGGCCGCTTCGTCCGCGCGTCCTTCCGCGATCGCGCGGAGCGCCGCCTCGACCTGCGCGCGCTGGGCGCCGAACCGGGCGGCGAGCCCGAGCTTCGCCTCGTAGGCGAGGAGCTGCGACAGGCCGCGCGACACGCCGTCGTGCACCGCCTGGCGGCTGGTGCCCGTCTGTTCGGCGATCTCGCCGTACGAGAGGTCCTCTTCGTAGTGCAGCGACAGCAGGCGGCGGACGCGCTCCGTGAGGAGGCTGCCGTAGAAGTCCAGCAGGAGGCAGGCTTCGACGCTGCGGTCGACGGAAGGGATGCCGACGGTCATGGGACAAGGATACAGGGCGACGGAAGGGCTGTCAAGACGTTTTCCTTGACGGGGTCGGCGGTGCGGGTCCGCCCTTCCCTAGGCTTCCGGCAGGAGGCCCTCCAGGAAGGCGTCGGCGTCGAAGTCCACGAGGTCCTCGAGCCGCTCGCCGAGCCCGGCGAGGAGGATCGGGACCTTCGTCTCGGACGCGACGGCGAGGGCGACGCCGCCCTTCGCGTTCCCGTCGAGCTTCGTGAGGCAGATGCCGTCCACCGCAGCCGCCTCTCGGAAGAGCTTCGCCTGGACGACCGCGTTCTGGCCGGTCGTGGCGTCGATCACGAGCAAGGTCGTGCACCGGGCGTCCGGAGCCTCGCGGGCGATCACGCGGCGGATCTTCGCGAGCTCGTCCATCAGGTTCTGCTTGTTGTGCAGCCGACCCGCGGTGTCGACGATCAGCACGCCGGCGCGGCGCGCCTTCGCCGCCTGCACCGCGTCGAAGACCACGGCGGCGGGGTCGGAGCCCTCGGACTGGCGGATCAGGGTCGCGCCGGACGCCTTCGCCCAGTGCTCGAGCTGCTCGATCGCCGCCGCGCGGAAGGTGTCCGCGGCCGCGAGCACGCAGGAGCGGCCCTCCGCCGAGAAGCGCGCGCAGAGCTTTCCGGCGGTGGTGGTCTTGCCCGTGCCGTTCACGCCGACGAGGAGCACGATGGTGAGCCGCCCGTCGTCGAGCGCAAGGCGCCGGTCTTCGCCCAGGAGCTTCCGCAGCTCGACGCGGAGCATCGCGACGGCCTGCGCGCGGCCGAGCCGGCCGGTCTCCTTCATGCGGTCGCGTAGGGCGTCGAGCGCGCGCGTCGTCGCGGGCACCCCGACGTCGGCGGCGACGAGGAGCATCTCGAGCTCGTCGAGCATCCCCTCGTCGAACCAGCCGAGGCCCGCCGCGAGGCGGCCGAATCCCTCGGACAGCGACGTGCGCGTCTTCTCGAGGCCGCGCCGGAACGAATCGAACAGGCCCATTCCGCCCCTCCCCTTCGGCGTCAATCGCCGAGGTGCATCGAGAGCACCCGCGAGACGCCGCGCTCCTGCATCGTGACGCCGTAGAGGCGGTCGGACGCCTCCATGGTGCCCTTCCGGTGCGTCACGAGGATGAACTGCGAATCGGCGGAGTAGCGGTGGATGTACTCCGTGAAACGGAAGACGTTGCTGTCGTCGAGCGCCGCCTCGATCTCGTCGAGCACGCAGAACGGCGTCGGGCGGAGCTTCAGGATCGCGAAGAGCAGCGCGATCGCCGTGAGGCAGCGCTCCCCGCCGGACAGCAGCATCATGTTCTGGAGCTTCTTGCCGGGCGGCTGCGCCTTGATCTCGATGCCGCACTCCAGGAGGTTCTCCTCGTCCTCGAGGGCGAGCTCGGCTGCGCCGCCGCCGAACAGCTCCGAGAAGACGATGTTGAAGTTCGCGTTGATGGCCTTGAAGTGGTCGAGGAAGAGGGTCTTCATCTCCTCGGTGATCTCCGCGATCACCTTGCGGAGCTTGCCGCGCGCCTCCTCGATGTCGTCGCGCTGGGCGCGGGTGAACTCGAGGCGGGTGCGGACCTGCTCGTACTCCTCGATCGCGCCGACGTTGACGTCGCCGAGGTCGCGCATCCGCTGGCGGAGCTCGTTCGTCTGCCGCTGCGCGGCCTGCACGCTCTGGATCTCCCGGCGCCACGGCGCGGCGGTCTCGGCGGTGAGCTCGTACTCCTCCCAGAGCCGGTTGCGGACGTCGTCGAGGGAGCCCTCGAAGCGCTGCTTCCTGACCTCGATGCGGGCCATCTCGCCCTGGAGCAGGGCCAGCCGCGCGGTCATCGCCTCGAGGCGGTCCGTGTAGTCGCGCTCGGCGGCGTCCTGCGCCTCCTTGCGGGCCTGGAGCGTCCGGACCCGCTCGGCGGAGGCCTCGGAGGCCTCCTTCGCCGCGAGCAGCTCCTTCTCGAGGGCGAGGATGCCCTCGGAGAGGCGGGCCGATTCGGCGACGCCGCTGGCGCGCTCCTCGGTGCGGCGCTGGATGCCGGCCGCGTGGGCCGTCTTCTCGCCTTCGATGCGCGCGGACATCTCCTTCGCGGAGGCGAGGCTCTCCTCGACGGACCCGACGGAGATGCGGAGCCCGGAGATCGTCTCTCGCAGGTCGTCGCGGCGTTCCTGTTCCTGCCGGCTCTTCCCCTCCGACGCGCCCAGGCGCTCGCGGATGCCCGCGATCTCCTTCGAGATCGCCTCCGCGTCGGCGTCGAGCGCCGTCGCTTCCTTCAGGATGCCGTCCTTCGTCGCCGCGAGCTGCTCGTCCTCGGCCTTCAGCATCGCCGAGCGGGAGCCGTCGCGCTGGATGTCGGCGTCGATGCGCGCCAGGCGGGACTCCTCGCGGATCCGCTCGTGCGTGAGGTCGGTCGACTCCTTCTCGAGCACGCCGATGCGCCGCGCGCACTCGGCGAGCGCCGACTCCTTGCCGGGCAGCGCCTGCTCGAGGCCGCGGATCTCGCCTTCCATCGCGGCGACCTCGGCCTTCAAGGACTCGATCTCGCGGGCGCGGCCGAGGAGGCCGCTCACGGCCTGCCGCGCGTAGCCGCCGGTGATCGGGCCGCCGGCGCCGACCACGTCGCCGTCGAGCGTGACGATCCGGAACGCGTAGCCGCATAGGCGCGCGAGCCCGATCGCCGCTTCGAGGTCGGTCGCGACCGCCGTGCGCCCGAGGAGGTTCGCGAGGATCGGGCGCAGATCGGCGTCGATGCCGACGAGGTCCGAGGCGATGCCCACGTAGCCCTTGCGCCCGGCCAGCTTGCGCAGGTGCTCGGGTTCGAGGGAGCGTGCGGAGATCGACGAGATCGGCAGGAACGTGGCGCGGCCGGCGCGGGTCTCCTTGAGGAAGGAGATCAGGCGCGAGGCCGTCGGCTCGGTGTCGACGACGATGTTCTGGACGGCGGGGCCGAGGGCGATCTCGAGGGCCGTCTCGTACTCCGACGGCACGCGCACGAGATCGCCGAGCGTCCCGCGGATTCCCTCCGCGAACGGCGTCTCCGCCTCCGCCTTCTTCAGGATCGACCGGACGGGCTCGCTGTAGCCCTCGTGCGCGCGCTCGAGCTCGGTCAGCGTGCGGATGCGGTACTGACGGTTCTGCACGTCGAGCCTGCGGTTCTCGAGTGCGAGCGCCGTCTGCGTGCACTCCTTCTTCAGCCCCTCGAGCGTCTCCCGTTCGGCGGACAGCGCACCGGCGCGCTGGTTGAGGCCCGCGGTCGCGGCGTCGACGAGCGCCTGGGCGTCCTCCCTCTGGAGGGACAGGCGGTCCCCGTCGCTCACGAGGGCGGCGATCTCGGCGGCGATCGCGCGGCGGCGCTGGTCGACGAGCGGCGTCTGGCCGCGCGTCTGCTGCGCCTGGGACTTCTTCTCGAACAGCGTCTCCTGGAGCTGCTCGAGTCGGCTCCGCAAGCCCTCGCTCTCGCGCTCGGAGGCCGACAGGCTCTCGAGGATGCCGCGCATCTCCTCCTCGTAGCTGGAGAGCTTCGCGGCGTACCCCTGGAGCTGGGCGGCGAGCTGCGCCTCCTTCTGGCGGCGGCCGGCGAGCTCGGCGTCGAGGCGCTCGATCGCCGCGGCGGCGTCCTTCTCCTCGCCCTCGCCGCGCCGCGCGCGCTCCTCGATCTGGACGATGCGCTCTCGGTCGAGGACGATGCGGCCCTCGACCTCGGTCATCTGCGTGCGCAGTCCCGCGAACGCGGTGCGCTCCTCCTCGATCTCCGCCTCGAGCGATTTCTGCGTCTCGAAGGATTCGCGGTGGCGCGACTTCGCCTCTTCGAGGCGTCCGTTCTCCTCGTCGAGATCCTGGCGCGCCGTCGTCATCTCCTCCGCGGTCTCGCGGAGGCGCACGAGGAGCCCGTCGATCGTCTCGAGGAAGAGCGCGACCTCGGTCCCCTTCAGCTCATCGCGGAGGAGCAGGTAGCGCTTCGCGGTCTCGGCGGCCACGGCCAGGGGTTCGACGCGCCGGTCGAGCTCGGCCAGCAGGTCGTCGATGCGGACGAGGTTCTGCTCGGTCGCGAGGAGCTTGCGCTCCGATTCGTCCTTCCGCGTCTTGAACTTCATGATGCCCGAGGCTTCCTCGAAGACGCGGCGGCGGTCCTCCGAGCGGCTGCTCAGGATCTCGTCGACCCGGCCCTGGCCGACGATCGAGTATCCGTCGCGGCCGAGCCCGGTGTCCATGAAGAGCATCGTGATGTCCTTGAGGCGGCACGTGACCTTGTTGATGAGGTATTCGCTCTCACCGGAGCGGTAGAGGCGGCGCGTCACCTGGATCTCGGTGTATTCCACCGGCAGGCGGCCGTCGGAGTTGTCGATCACGATGGTGACTTCGGCGAACCCCAGGGCGCGGCGCGTCTGGGTGCCCGTGAAGATCACGTCCTCCATGCGGGATCCGCGCAGCGTCCGCACGCTCGTCTCGCCCAGGACCCAGCGGATGGCGTCGGTGATGTTCGACTTGCCGCTTCCGTTCGGTCCGACGATGGAGGTGATGCCGTTGTGGAACTCGATGACGGTCTTCTCAGGGAAGGACTTGAACCCCTGGATCTCGAGCGACTTCAGATACATGCGGTCTCCCCGGGTCGTTGCTGTCTCGGATTATAGCATACGGTCCGGTTCCGCCTGCGCGGCGCCATTCCCTGCGGCGAGCGCCGCGACCGCTGCCGAGGCGGCCTCCTGCTCGGCTTCCTGCTTGCTTGCGCCCTCTCCCGCTCCGACGACGGCGCCGTCGACGAGCGCTTCGGCCGCATACCGGCGGGCATGGGCCGGGCCCTCCTCCCGGACGATCCGGAACGAGGCTTTCCGGCGGACCGTGCCGGCCTGGACGATCTCGAGGAGGCGGCTCTTGGCGTCGAGTGCGTGGCGGTCGCGCACCGCTCCGGCGATCCGATCCCCGTAGAGCCGGAGCACGACGGCTTCGGCGGCCTCGAAGCCCCCGTCGAGGAAGACGGCGCCCAGGACCGCCTCCAGGGCGTTCGAGAGGTTGGAGACGCGGTCACGGCCTCCCGTGCCCTCTTCGCCGCGGCCGAAACGCAGGAGCGCGCCGAGCCCGATCCGACGGGCGAGCGCGGCCTGGGTGCGCTCGCTGACGAGCAGCGCCCGGATGCGGGTCATCTCGCCTTCCGGAAGGCGATCCGGCCAGGACTGGAGGGTCTTCGCGACCGTCAGGGAGAAAACGGCGTCGCCGAGGAACTCCAGGCGCTCGTTGTCCTCGGCGGCCTCGGACGGATTCTCGTACGCGAAGGTGGGGTGCACGAGGGCCGTGCGCAGGAGCGCCGGGTCGCGGAAGACGTAGCCGAGGGCCCGCTCCAGTTCCTGCAGCGGTCCGGTCCGGGACGTGTCCGCGTCCGCCATGGCGACGCTCCCCCTTTCGCTCCCTCGATGCAAGAAGCCCCTCGCGAGAGGGGCTTCCCGAAGTCCTGGATTCGGTCCGGTCAGGTGTTGGCCCGGATGAACTCGACCGCGTCTCCGACCGTCTTGATCTTCTCGGCTTCCTCGTCCGGGATGGAGATGCTGAACTCCTGCTCCATCGCCATGACCAGCTCGACGATGTCGAGGGAATCCGCATTCAGGTCGTCGATGAAGCTGCTCTCCATCGTCACGGCGTCCGCTTCGACTCCGAGCTGTTCGACGAGAATGTTCTTGACCGACTCGAAAATGGCGTCAGTGGACATCTTTCTACCTCCGTAAGGGCTGCGTCAATCCGTTTGTATATGAAAGCCCGGAAAATGTCAAGACTATCAAACTATCTAGGCGGACGCGCCGGAATCGCGCAGGGCGCCGGCGTGCGCGACCACGTAATCGATGCCGGACCAGATCGTCAGGGCCACGGCGACCAGCATCAGGAACTGCCCGGCGGGCACGAGGACCGGCGGGTAGACGCCCTCGAGCAGCACGGCCAGGATCGCGACGATCTGGGTGACGGTCTTGGTCTTCCCGAGCCAGCTCGCGGCGATCACCACGCCCTTGTCGGAGGCGACCATCCGGAGCGCGCTCACGACGAACTCCCGGAGGAGGATCACGATCACGGCGAGCGCGCCGACGCGGCCGATCGCGACGAGCGCGACGAGCACGGAGGCGACGAGCACCTTGTCCGCGATCGGGTCGAGGAACTTCCCCAGGTTCGTGACGAGGCCGCGCCGGCGCGCGATCGACCCGTCCAGCGTGTCGGTGAGGGCGGCGACGAGGAAGAGCGCGGCCGCGACGTAGAGGCCGGGGCCGCTGACGAAGACCATGAAGCGCCAGAGCGCCGCAGCCACGGAGTGCCACCCGGCGTCGTCGAGGAACCGGACGAAGGAGGACGGAATCGGCAGGACGAAGACGAGGATGAAGGGCACGAGCAGGATGCGGGACAGCGTGAGCCGGTTCGGCAGGTTCACTCCACAGTCGCTCCCGTCAGTTCGTGATCCCCGGCGTCGACGATCCGGACCCGGACGAGCTGCCCGAAGGCCAGCGGTCCCGCGGTGCCCACGACGTGGATCGGCGGGTCGATCTCGGGCGCCTCGCCCTCGCTTCGACCCAAGTAGAATACACCATCCTCGTCGACCGATTCAATGCGGACGAGACGCTCCGTTCCGAGCGCCTCCCTCCCCTTCTCGCGCGAGACCCGGAGCTGCCGCTCCATCACGCCGCGGAGGCGACGCTCGGCGGTGCGCTTCGGGACCTTCGGCTTCATCGTCGCCGCCGGCGTCCCCTCCTCGGGCGAGAAGACGAAGGCGCCGAGCCGGTCGAACCGCGCGGCGTCCACGAAGGACAGCAGCTCCTCGTAGTCCTCCTCGGTCTCGCCGGGGAAACCGACGAGCAGCGTGGAGCGCAGCACGATGCCCGGGACGCGGGCGCGCAGGGCGTCGAGCGTCGCGAGGATTTCCGCGCGGCCGCCGCGCCGGTTCATCCGCCGGAGCACGTCGTCGGACGCGTGCTGGACCGGGATGTCGAGATACCGCGCGACCTTCGGGTTCCGGGCCATCTCGTCGAGCAGCACGTCGTCCACTCCGTCGGGATAGGCGTAGAGGATGCGCAGCAGCCGGACGCCGTCGATCGCGGCGAGCGCCCGGATCAGGTCCGGCAGGAGGCGTATCCCGGAGAGATCGAGCCCGTAGCGCGTCGTGTCCTGCGCGACGAGCACGAGCTCGTCCGACCCGTCCGCGACGAGACGTCGCGCTTCCGAGAGGAGTTCGTCGATGGGACGCGAGACGAAGGGACCGCGGATGTCGGGGATCGCGCAGTAGGCGCAGCGGTTGGAGCAGCCTTCCGCGACCTTGAGGTACGCGTAGCCGCCCGTCGAGGCCCGCCGCCGCGCGCCGAGGTGCGCCGTCGCGTCGCCGCGCCCGCAGTCGGAGAATCGGGTCGGGTCGGCCTCGAGCCGCCGCACGGCCTCCGCGATCCGGCCGTAGGCCGACGTGCCGAGCACGGCGTCGACCTCGGGGAGGTCGTCGAGGATCTCCTGCGGATACCGCTGCGCGAGGCAGCCGGCGACGACCAGGAACCGGCACCGTCCGGCCGGCGCCTTCCGGTCGGCCATCGCGAGGATCGTGTCGATCGCCTCCCGCTTGGCGCTCTCGATGAAGCCGCAGGTGTTGACGACGATCACGTCGGCGTCGTCCGGGTCGGGGACGAGCCGGTAGCCCTCCCCTTCCAGGATGCCGGACATGCATTCCGAATCGACGAGGTTCTTCGGGCAGCCGAGCGAGACGAGGGCGATGTCGGGCCTAGCCGGGTCCATGCCGTCCTCCGAGCGCGAGGCCGACCGCCTCCTCGGCGTCGTCCTCTCCGTAGCCGCGCGACGCGAGGAAGCGGGCCATCCGCATCCCGAGCCGGAAGGCCTCCTCCTCCGTGGACAAGGCGTCGATCTCCTTGCCGAAGCGCTCCGCGAGCAGGGTCCGTGCCGACGCGAGGTCGTCGGGCGCCTTCCCCATCGCGCGCTCGGCGGCCTCCCGGTCGACGCCGCGCCGGTGCAGCCGTGCGCGGAGCGCGTCGCGGGATTCCGCCGACTTGCCGGAGGCGTTCGCGACCACCGACCGCGCGACCGCGTCATCCTTCAGGTAGCCGTCCTCGGCGAGCATGGCGACGGTCTCCTCGACCACGTCCTGCGGGAAGCCGGCGCGGAGGAGCTTCCCTGCGACGGCGCCCGACGTGCGGATGGAGACGCCGATGAAGGCGACCGCCGCCTCGCGGGCCTGCCGCAGGTTGCCGGCGCGTTCCGGGGAATCGGGCATCAGGCGTCCCCGAGGCCGAGGACGTCCTCTTCGGTCCCTTCGTCCTCCGAGACGGGACCGCCGCCGGCGGTGCTCTTCTTGAAGGCCTCGCGCACGCGGCCCTCGATTTCCTCGGCGACCTCGGGATTCGCCTTCAGGAACAGGCGGACGTTGTCCTTGCCCTGGCCGACGCGCTGGCCTTTGTAGGAGAACCAGGCGCCGCTCTTGTTGATGATGTCGAGGTTCACCCCCAGGTCGATCAGGCAGCCTTCCTTCGAGATGCCCTCGCCGTAGATGATGTCGAACTCGGCCTCCTTGAACGGAGGCGCGACCTTGTTCTTCACGACCTTCACGCGCGTGCGGCTGCCGACGACGTCGGTGCCGTTCCGCAGGGTCTCGGTGCGGCGGACGTCGAGGCGGACCGACGAGTAGAACTTGAGGGCGCGGCCGCCGGGCGTCGTCTCCGGGTTGCCGAACATCACGCCGACCTTCTCGCGGAGCTGGTTGATGAAGATCGCGACCGTGTTGGACTTGCTGATGATGCCGGCGAGCTTGCGCAGCGCCTGCGACATGAGTCGCGCCTGCAGGCCGACGTGGGCGTCGCCCATCTCGCCGTCGATCTCGGCCTTCGGGACGAGGGCCGCGACCGAGTCGATCACGATCACGTCGATCGCGCCGCTGCGGACGAGGGCCTCCGTGATCTCGAGCGCCTGCTCGCCGGTATCGGGCTGGGAGATGATCAGGTTGTCGATGTCGACGCCGAGGCGGCCGGCGTAGGCCGGGTCGAGCGCGTGCTCGGCGTCGATGAAGGCCGCGGTGCCGCCGGCGCGCTGCGCCTCGGCGACGATATGGAGGGCGACGGTCGTCTTGCCCGATGCCTCGGGACCGAAGATCTCGACGATGCGGCCGCGCGGGACGCCGCCCACGCCGAGCGCGATGTCGAGCGACAGGGCGCCCGTGCGCACGACCTCGATCGTCTGGTCGGGACGCTCGCCGAGCTTCATCGCGGCGCCCTTCCCGAACTGCTTCTCGATCTGGCCGAGCGCGATCTCCAAGGCCTTCGCGCGGTCCGCGGCGACCTTGGAGAGCTCGGGGGCCGCCTTCTCCGGCTTCTTGTCGGACTGGGACCGGTTGTATGCTGCCATGTGCGCGTCCTCCTATCGAACATATGTTCTCATTGGATTATACGGAAGCCCTTCCGGAGCGTCAACCGGGCGCGATGGGGTTCCGTCCGGCAGGCGCCGCGGTTTTCCGCGGACCCCCGGCAAAGCGCTTCCGGATGCGTTCGTACGAGGCACGGACCTCGGGGAGGCCGAGCCCCGCGGAGACCCCGAGGTAGAGGCCGCCGGCGACGGCGGCGCGCGCCCCGATCCACAGGAACCGGACGGCCTTCCCCACTGCAGGAACCGGCACGAGGCCGAGGAGCAGGACGGCCCCGAGGGCAGCGAGCGCCGCGACGCCGGACTTCACGAGGAACGGGGTCAGGACGAACGGCGCGTGGTCGGGATGCTTCCGGCGCAGCCAGAAGAACAGGAACAGGGCCGAGAGCACGCTCGAGAGCGCGTATGCGAGGGCCATCCCGGCGACGCCGAGCCCCGTGGCCGTGGTCAGGAGCAGGCACAGGAGCGGATTCGCGACCAGCGACACGAGGCCGGCGAGGAGCGGCACGCGGGTCCGTCCCATCGCATAGAAGGCCATGTTGAGCAGGAACACGAACGTGTGGCTGACGATGGCGATGCAGTAGAACGCGAGCACGGCCCCCGTCCGCATCACCGCCTCGTCCGACATCCCCGCGTTCCACTGGAAGAGCGCGCGGACGATGTCGGTCCGCATCGGCAGGATCAGCGCTGCCGAGGGGATCGTCAGGAACAGGGCGCCGCGCAGGCTCGCGGTGAGCATGCGCCGGAACTCGGCTCGGTCGCCCGCGGCGTGCTTCGCCGCCAGCGACGGGAGCATCGCGCTGCCGACCGCGACGGCGAAGACGCCGTACGGGAGCTGCCAGACCGTGATCGCGAGGTTCATCGCGCTGACCGACCCCGCGTCGAAGCGGGCCGCGAAGGCGGACAGGACGATCAGGTTCACCTGGATGATCGACGCGGAGACGATCGTCGGGAGCGCCGTGCGCACGATGCGCCGGAACCCCTCGTCGCGGGCGTCGAGCGACGGCACGTAATGGGCGAGCTCGCGGCGCGCGAGGAGGAACTGGAGCGCGAAGTAGCCGAGGGCGGCGAGGAGGATGCCGCCGGCGGTGCGGACGACGGCCGGGGCGGATGGGCTCCCCAGGAGCGCCAGGCTCGCGATGCAGCCGAGGTTGTACGCGGTCGGGCCCCAGGCGGAGGCGCCGAACCGGCGGTACGCGTTCAGGATCCCGATGCACAGGCCCGCGAGCATGATGAACATCACGGACGGGAACAGCACGCGGGCGACCTCGGTCGAGAGCGTGACGACGAGCGCCGAGCGCGGGCCGGCGATCAGCGGCAGGAGCCAGCCGACGCAGATCTCACCGACTGCGACGGCGACGCCCATCAGGATCAGCGTGTAGTTCATGAAGATGCTGAGGCTGCGCCAGCCCTTCGATTCTTCGCCCTTCTCGAGGCTGCCGGCCAGGAAGGGCGTGAGCGCGGCCTGGATCGAGCCGCCGATCAGCAGCTGGTACATCAGGTCCGGGATCTGGAATCCCAGGAAGTAGGCGTCGGAGAGGTCCCCGACGCCGAAGCGCATCGGGATCAGCATCTGCCGGAAGTAGCCGGTCAGCCGGCTGAGGATCAGGGCGACCATGAGGAGCGTCGCCGCGCTGGCGATGTTGTGCCGCGCGGAGGCAGGCGGAGAGGACGCCGCGGGCGCGGCGGGGCCGTCGGGCTTCGCCGGGGGGTCGGACGACGGCCGTCCGCGGATCACGGCAGCAGGCTCCGGCGGAGGAGGTCGAGGGCGTTCAGGGCGGCGACCTGCCGGATGCGCTCGCGCGTGCCGCGCAGGCGGAGCTCGCGCTTCTCGACGCCGCCGGGGCCGGCGACCGCGAGGTGCACGAGGCCGACCGGCTTCTCCGCGGTCCCCCCGCCCGGCCCCGCGATTCCCGTGACGGCGACCGCGAAGTCCGAACCGAACCGGCGGCGGGCGCCGAGGGCCATCGCCTCCGCGCACTCCGCGCTCACGGCGCCGTGCCGTTCGAGGATCTCCGGAGGCACGTCCAGCAGCGACCGCTTCACGTCGTCCGCATAGGCGACGACGCCGCCCCGCAGGGCGCCGCTCGCGCCGGGCACCGACGCGAACGTCGCGGCGGTCAGCCCCGCCGTGCAGGATTCCGCGAAGGCGACCGTCCTCCCCTTCTCCAGGGCGAGCGCGACGACCACCTCGTGCATCGCCCGCGGACCGGTCTCGTAGATGTACTCGCCGAGCCGCGCGCGCACCTCGTCCAGCAGCGGCGGGACGAGGTCGGGGTCGGCGTCCGACGAGACGCGCTGCGTGATGCGGAACATCACCTCGCCGTCGGAGCAGTACGGCGCGATCGTCGGGTTCTCCTGGCGCTCCACGAGGTCCGCGAGGCGGCTCTCGGCCGCCGATTCCCCGATGCCGATCATCCGCACGTACGTCGAGCGGAGCCGGAACGGGGCGCGGGCCGCGAGGTACGGCGCCCCGGAGGCCTCGAACATCGCCGTCATCTCCTTCGGCGGTCCGGGGAACAGGAGCAGGGCCGCCGGACCCGCCGGAGAGTCCGGGAGCTCGACGATGCAGCCGGGCGCCGTCCCGCACGCGTTCGGCATGACGATGCCGCCTTCGGGCATCAGCGCCTGCTTGCGGTTGTTGGCGGTCATCGGACGGTGCATCGACGAGAAGTAGCCGCCGATCGCCTTCAGGCTCTCCTCGTGGAGGACCAGCGGCACGCCCGCGGCCCGCGCCGCGCCCGCCATGGTGATGTCGTCGGCCGTCGGCCCGAGCCCGCCCGTCAGCAGCACGCAGCCCGAGCGCGCGACGGCCGTCCGGATCGCCGCGTCGAGGCGGTCGGGGTTGTCGCCGACCACGGTCTGCCAGTAGGCCGGGATGCCGAGCTCGGCGAGGCGACGGGCCAGGTAGGCCGCGTTGGTGTTGACGATCTGGCCCATGAGGAGTTCCGTCCCCACGGTCAGGATCTCGCACGAGCGGAAGGGTGCGCTCAACGGGCCGCCGCCCGGGCCTTCTCGGCCCGCTTGAACGCGTCGAGCGTGTTGCGCAGCAGCATCGCGATCGTCATCGGCCCGACGCCGTTCGGCACCGGCGTCACGGCGCCCGCGACCTCGGCCACGCTGTCGAAGTCGACGTCGCCGACGACCTTCCCTTCCGCGTTCCGGTTGATGCCGACGTCCACGACCACCGCGCCCGGCTTGATCCAGTCGCCCGTGACCATCTTCGCCCGCCCGATCGCGACGACGACGACGTCCGCGCGCCGCACGACCGCCTTCAGGTCCTTCGTCCGGGAGTGGCAGACCGTGACGGTGCCGTTCTCCTTGAGCAGGAGCTGGGCCACGGGCTTGCCGACGATGTTGCTGCGGCCGATCACCACGCACTCCTTGCCGGCGACCTCGATCCCGGCGCGGTGCAGCATGACCATCACGCCCGCCGGCGTGCAGGACACCGGACCCTCGCGGCCCATCGACAGCAGCCCGACGTTCATCGGGTGCAGCCCGTCGACGTCCTTGGCGGGGTCGATGCGGCAGGTGACCTTGAATTCGTCGAGGTGCTTCGGGAGCGGGAGCTGGCAGAGGATCCCATGCACGTTCGGGTCGGCGTTCAGGGCGTCGATCAGGCCGAGCAGCTCGGCCTCGGGAACGTCGGCGGGCAGCTCGTATCCGAACGACTTCATGCCGCACTCGACGGTCGCCTTCTTCTTGTTCCTGACGTAGATCGCGGAGCCGGGGTCATCGCCGACGAGGATCACGGCGAGTCCCGGGACGCGCCCCTCCGACGCGGCGGCCAGCGCCTCCACTTCCACCCGGATCTCGCCGCGGATCGCCTCCGCGGTCTCCTTGCCTCGGATCACCAGTGCGGACATGCTCGGTTGCGCTCCTTTCGCTGCGGCCTGGGCGGACCAGGCACTGCGGGCCGTATCCGATGAGGTCCTCGCGTCCCGCGCGCCGCAGCGCCTCCTCGACGAGCGCCCGGTTCGCGGGCTTGTCGTACTGGAGGAGGGCGCGCTGCAGGATCTTCTCCCGCTCGCCGGGCACGTGGACGGGCTCGAGGGTGAAAGGGTCGAGGCCGGTGCGGTGCATGCTCGTGGACGCGGTGCCGGGCGTCGGGTAGAAGTCCTGCACCTGCTCCGGGCTCGCACCCCACCCATGCAGCGTCTCCGCGAGGAGGACGGCGTCGGCGAGCGTGCTGCCGGGATGGCCCGAGATCAGATAAGGAACCAGGTACTGGTCCTTCCCGAGCGCGCGGTTCATCTCGGCGTAGTCGCGGCGGAACCGCTCGTACGACGCGGGACCGGGCTTGCCCATGAGCGCGAGGACGCGCGGCGAGACGTGCTCGGGGGCGACCTTCAGCTGGCCGCTCACGTGGTGCTCCACGAGCTCGCGCAGGAAGTCGGTCTCCCGGTCCATCTGGAGGTAGTCGTAGCGGATGCCCGAGCGGATGAACGCCTTCTTGACGCCCGGGACCGCGCGCACGCGGCGGAGGAGCGCGACGTATTCGGAATGGTCCGCGCGCAGCTTCGGGCACGGCTTCGGCGACAGGCAGCGCCGGGTGCGGCAGACGCCGCCCCGCTCCTGCCGCTCGCAGGGGGAGGCGCGGAAGTTCGCCGTGGGTCCGCCGACGTCGTGGATGTAGCCCTTGAACTCGGGGTCGCGGGCGATCGTCCCGGCCTCGCGGACGACGCTGTCGGCCGTGCGGCGCTGCACGAGGCGCCCCTGGTGCAGGGCGATCGCGCAGAACGAGCAGCCGCCGTAGCAGCCGCGGTGCGACGCGATGCTGAAGCGCACCTCCTCGAGCGAGGGCACGCCGCCGGGTCCGTACATCGGGTGCGCGCGCCGCTCGTAGGGCAGCTCGGCGACGGTGTCGAGCTCCTTCGGCGACATCGGAAGGGCCGGCGGGTTCTGCACGACGTACCGGGCGCCGTGCGCCTGGACCAGCGTCCGCCCCTCGAGCGGGTCCTGCTCGTAGAACTGGAACCGGAAGGCGACCGCATCCGCGAGCGGGTCGGCGGCCGTCTCGTCGAAGGAAGGCAGCAGCAGGTGCCGCCCGTCGTCCGGCAGGCAGGGGCCGAGCAGCTCCTTCTTCGTGCGGCGCCCGGCGTCGAGGCGGAACCCCTCGTGCGCGGCGACGAACGCGGCGAGCTCCTTCGGCATCGCCTCGGGCCGGAGGAGGACGGCGGTCCCGCGGATCCCCACGATCCGGCGGACGGGCACGCCCTTGCGGAGCAGCGCGGCGATCTCGACGATCGGGCGCTCTCCCATCCCGTAGACGAGCAGGTCGGCCTGGCTGTCCTGCAGGACGCTGCGCCGCACAGCGTCGTCCCAATAATCGTAGTGCGCGAACCGGCGCAGGCTCGCCTCGACGCCGCCGACCACGAGCGGGACGTCGCCCATCTGGGCGCGCACGCAGGCGCAGTAGCGGGCCAGCGCGCGGTCGGGCCGGCGCCCGGCGCGTCCGCCCGGCGAGTAGCGGTCGTCGCTGCGGCGGCGCTTCGCGGCGGTGTAGTTGTCGACCATGGAGTCGACGACGCCCGACGAGACGAGCACCGCGAGGCGCGGCACGCCCATAGCAAGCATGCAGTCCTTCACCCGGACGTCCGGCTGCGGCAGCATCCCGACGCGGTAGCCCTGCGCCTCGAGCGTGCGCGCGACGACCGCGGCGCCGAACGAGGGATGGTCCACATACGCGTCGCCGGAGACGAACAGGAAGTCGAGGGCGTCCCACCCCCGCGCGTCCATGTCCGCCCGCGAGACCGGAAGGAACGGCATCCTACAGCCCTTCCCTCTGCTTGTACTCGAGCCACTGGGACATCGAGACGAGGACCTTGCGCGGCTTGCTGCCCTCGAACGGCCCGACGAACCCCTTCTCCTGCATCCGGTCGACCAGGCGCGCGGCGCGGGGGTACCCGACGTTCATCCTGCGCTGGAGGAGCGAGACCGAGGCGTAGCCGGCCTCGATCACGATCTGCACGGCCTGGGGGAGGAGCTCGTCCTGGTCGGGGTCGTCGGTGCTTCCCACGGCTGCGGCGGTCGTGCCGATCGCCTCCGCGGTCGCTTCGTCGTACCCGCCGGCGCCCTGCTGCTTCAGAAACGCGACGACGCGCTCGACCTCCTTCTCGGAGACGAAGGCGCCCTGCGCGCGCACGGGCTTCGAGGCGCCGACCGGGAAATACAGCATGTCGCCGCGGCCGAGCAGCTTCTCGGCGCCGCCCATGTCGAGGATCGTGCGGGAGTCGACCTGCGACGACACCGCGAACGCGAGGCGCGACGGGATGTTCGCCTTGATCACGCCGGTCACGACATCGACCGAGGGGCGCTGCGTGGCGACGACCAGATGGATCCCGGCGGCGCGGGCCATCGCGGTGAGGCGGGCGATCGCGTCCTCGACCTCGGCGGGCGACGTGACCATCAGGTCGGACAGCTCGTCGATCACGACGAGGATCAGGGGCAGCTTCTCGAAGCCCTGCGCCTCGGCCTGCGCGTTGTGCGAGACGATGTCGCGCACGCTGCGCTCGGCGAACGCGTTGTAGCGGCGGGTCATCTCGGCGACGGCCCAGAGCAGGGCGCCCGCGGCCTTCTTCGGGTCGGTGACGACCGGCGCGAGGAGGTGCGGGATGCCGTTGTAGACCGAAAGCTCGACGACCTTCGGGTCGATCATCAGCATCCGGACGTCGGAGGGCTTCGCCTTGTACAGGATCGCGAGGATCATCGAGTTGATGCACACCGACTTGCCCGAGCCGGTGGCGCCTGCGATCAGCAGGTGCGGCATGCGCGCGATGTCGGCGACGACCGCGGCGCCGGGGATGTCGCGTCCGAGCGCGACGGTGAGCGGCGACGGAGCGGCGCGGAACTCGTTCGTCTCGAGCATGCGGCGGAGCAGCACGGGTGCGGTCTCGCGGTTCGGGACCTCGATGCCGATCGCGGCCTTCCCGGGGATCGGCGCCTCGATGCGGACGCCGAGCGCGGCGAGGTTCAGCGCGATGTCGTCCTGGAGGCTCACGATGCGGCTGATCTTGACGCCGGCGCCGGGCGCGAGCTCGAAGCGGGTGATCGCGGGTCCGGTCGTGACGTTCACGACCTTCGCCTCGAGGCCGAAGCTCGCGAGCGTGTCCTCGAGCTTGCGGGACATCGCCTCGATCGCGCCGGGCGCCGTGCGCGCGGCGCGGGGCGGTTCGACGGCGAGCAGCTCGAGCGGCGGGAAGACGTACGGACGCGGCGGGACGGTGGTTGCTCCCCCGGCACCCTCGCCGGTCCCCGATGCGTCGCCGGCTCCGGACGGGGCCCCCGAAGGAGCGTTCCCGTGGCTCATCCGGCTGCCGCTCGGCCTCCCGGCGCCCGCATCGATGCGGACCGGACGGATTCCGCCCGGCACCGGCTCGACGGGTTCGCCCTCGTCGTCCTCTTCGTAGGGTTCGCGGTCCGACGCGGCGGGCGCGGCGGGTGCGCCGGCCTTGGACGAAGCGTCCGGGGCGCCCGCGAGGAACGGCGGCACGTCGAACGGCGGCGCATCCGCCTCCTGAGCGGCGGGGGCCGCCTCCTTCCGCTTCGCGCCGGACTCCTTGCCGACGACCATGTCGTAGTTCGCGCCGTCGGCCCGTTTCGCGGTGCGGACCGCGGCGGTGCCCTGGGCGATCGCATCGCCGACCTTCTTCCGGGTGGCGTCGAACGCCTTGGCCAGCGAGATGTTGAACAGGATCACGATCTCCGCGAGCATCGCGCCGACGAGCAGGATCCCCGCTCCGGTGCGTCCCACCACGGCGAGAAGGCCCTCGGCCAGCAGGCCGCCGCCGAGCCCGCCGGGCAGCGCGCCGCGCGCGAGGACGGAGGCGGCGTAGGCCGGCTCCGCGCCGAGGCGCCAGAGCTGCTGCAGGCTGTCCGAGGCGCTCTTCGAGAGCTCCTCGAGCGCGCCCGCGGGCATCGACAGGAGGTGCACCAGCGCCGAGGCGGCGGTCAGGAGGACGGTCACGTGCACGAAGCGCAGGCGGGTCCGGACCTCCTCGCGCTCGAGGAAGTGGTCCATCGCCATGTAGAGCAGGATCGCAGGCACCGCGTAGGCGGTGACGCCGAGGAAGCCGCGGCCCACGGTCAGCAGCGCCGCGCCGAAGGGGCCGGTCGAGCCGGGGAAGTAGTAGGAGACGGCGAGGATCAGCGCCGCGACGAGATAGAAGACCCCGACGACCTCGCGGCCCTTGTCGAACGCGCGCTTCTCCTCCGCCATGCCGATCCCCCCTACCGTCCGCGGAGCCGGCGCGCCGCGGCCAGGATCCCCACGACCGTCTTCGAGTCGGTGACCGTGCCGTCCTCGACGAACCGCAGGCACTCGTCCAGCGGATGCGCCACCGCGGTCACGAACTCGTCCGGGTCCGGGCAGGCCTCGCGCTTCGTGAGGCCGGTCGCGAGATAGATGTGCAGGACCTCGTCGCTGTAGCCGGGGGTCGTGTGGATCGCCGCCAGCTTCTCGATGCGGTCGGCCGACAGGCCGGTCTCCTCGCGGAGCTCGCGCACCGCGCAGGCGAGCGGGTCCTCGCCCGGCTCGAGCTTGCCGGCCGGGATCTCGAGGGTCTCCTGCGCGATCGCGACGCGGTACTGGCGGACCAGGTGCACGTCGCCCTCCGCGTCGACCGGGACGACGCATGCGCCGCCGCTGTGGCGGAGCACGTCGCGACCGGCGGTCCTCCCGTTCGGCAGGCGGACCGTCAGCGATTCGATGCGGAAGACGCGCCCGTCGTATCGGGTCTCCCGGGACAGCAGCGCTTCGTGGTGCCTCTCCGGCATCGTCCTATCCGTTCCCTTTCCCGTTCCCGTCGTCCGCCGGCTTGTACCGGCGCATCGCCTCGACCGCCATCCGGTCGCAGCGCTCGTTCTCGACGTGGTCCGAATGCCCCTTCACCTTGATCCACTCGATCCGGTGGACGCCGGCGAGGCGGTCGAGCTCGGTCCACAGGTCGGCGTTGCTCACGGGGTCCCCGCCCGCGTTCCGCCACCCGTTGCGCTTCCAGCGGCCGAGCCAGTCCTCCCGGAAGGCGTTGACGAGATAGGCGCTGTCGCTGTGGAGCCGGACCGCGCAGGGGCGGGTCAGCGCGCGCAGCGCCTCGACCGCGGCCGTGAGCTCCATCCGGTTGTTCGTGGTGGAGGCGGTCCCGCCGGCCTCCGCCTTCTCGATCTCCCCGTAGCGGAGGAGGTACGCCCAGCCGCCGGGTCCGGGATTCCCGGAACAGGCGCCGTCCGTGAAGACGTCGACGGGACGGCCGCGGGGCGCCGCCGCGCCGCCGGGGATCCTGGAGCGGTCGTCCGGCATCGGCCGGTCAGCCCTTCCCCGCCAGTTCCTTCGCCCGCGCCGCGGAGGCGGACACCGCGGCGATCGCGGCGGCGCGGAAGCCGGCTTCCTCGAGCGCGCGGACGCCTTCGATCGTCGTGCCGCCCGGCGAGCACACCTGATCCTTCAGGGCCGCGGGGTGGAGGCCGGTCTCGAGGACCATCCTCCCGGCGCCCTCGAGCGTCGCCGCCGCCATGCGGATCGCGGCGTCCCGCGGCAGCCCGAGCCGCACGCCGGCGTCGGCGAACGCCTCGATCAGCACGAACGCGTAGGCCGGGCCGCTGCCCGACAGGCCCGTCACGGCGTCCATCTGCCCTTCGTCGACGGCGAGCGCCAGCCCGACGCCTTCGAAGAAGCGGAGGACCTCCCCGCGGACCTGCGCATCGGCGCCGTCGAAGGCGACGGCCGTCACGGACCGTTCGACGAGCGCGCAGAGGTTGGGCATCGCGCGGGCGATCGCCGGAGCGGGTCCGGCGAGGGCGCGGAGGCGCGCGAGCGGGATTCCGGCGGCGATGGAGACCAGCGCCGTCCCCTTCCCGAGGAGCGGCGAGAGGCGCGCGAGGGCGTCCGGCAGTCCCTGCGGCTTCATGGCCAGCACGACGGAGTCCGCCCCCTGCACCGCTTCCTCGACGGTCCGGCAGGCCGTTCCGCCGTTCGCCTCGCAGAACCGGGCGGCCTTCGCCGCGTCCACGTCGAAGACGCGGACGGACGCGGCGGCCTCGGGGCGGCGCGCGAGATGCCCCTTCGCGAGGGCGGAGCCCATGTTGCCGATCCCGATGAAGGCGACGACCATCCGAAGACCTCCCGCGCAGGCCCGAAAGGCCTGCATTCAGCGCGTTTCAACGCATGCAACCATAGTAGCATCGATGTTGACACCGCGCAAACGGTCGGGGTATACTTCATCTGCCCGGAGGGGAGTAGCTCAATGGTAGAGTAGCGGTCTCCAAAACCGTTTGCTGCGGGTTCAAGTCCTGTCTCCCCTGCCAGATCCGAAGAAGGGGCCGTTCCGCTTTCCGCGGGACGGCCCCTTCCCTTTTCCCCTTCCACGCCGACCCTTCCCCGCCCGTTCGAACCCAGGAAAGAAAGACCGTCCCGCCCTTTCGAGCGGAACGGTCTGGTCGGAGTGACACGACTTGAACGTGCGACCTCTTGCACCCCAAGCAAGCACTCTAGCCACCTGAGCTACACCCCGACGGGCGGGCATGAATTTATCATACCCGCGGAGGATTTGCAAACCGGTCTAGAGGTCGTCCCCGTGGGTCTCGGGACGGCTGGGGCGGTCCCCCTGGGGTCGGTCGCCCTGGGGACGATCCCCGTAGGGACGCTCGTGCGGGCGGTCGCCGTGGGGACGGTCGCCGTGCGGGCGATCCCCATGCGTACGGTCGCCGTAGGGGCGTCCGCCGCCCGGACGGTCGCCGCGCGGGCGGTCGCCGAAGGGACGTCCGCCGCCGGGGCCGTCGCGGCGCGGGGGGCGGCCCTCGTCGGGGCGCTCCACGTAGCCTTCCGGCTTCGGCAGGCAGTCGCGGTGCGACAGGTTGATGCGGCCCTGGCTGTCGATCTCGACGACCTTCACCTCGAGCGGGTCTCCGACCTGCACGAAGTCCTCGACGCGCTCGACGCGCTTCCAGTCGAGCTTCGACACGTGCACGAGGCCTTCCTTGCCCGGGAGGAACTCGACGAAGGCGCCGAACGCCATCAGGCGGGTGACCTTGCCCATGAAGACCTGGCCGACCTGCGGGTCGTTGGCGATGCCCTCGATGATCGCGATCGCGCGCTTCGACGCCTCGGCGTCCGGCGTCGCGACGAACACGCGGCCGTCCTCCTCGATGTCGATCTGCACGCCGGTGTCGGCGATGATGCGGTTGATCACCTTGCCGCCGGGGCCGATGACCTCGCGGATCTTGTCGACCGGGATCTGGATCTGGACGATCTTCGGCGCGTACTGCGACAGCTCGGCGCGCGGTGCGGGGATGCAGGGCAGGATCACCTCGTTCAGGATCTGGAGGCGGCCCTTTCGGGTCATCTCGAAGGCCTGGCGGACGATCTCGTAGGAGAGCCCGTCGACCTTGATGTCCATCTGGATCGCGGTGATGCCCTTCTCGGTGCCGGCGACCTTGAAGTCCATGTCGCCGAAGAAGTCCTCGATGCCCTGGATGTCCATGAACACCAGGAAGTCGTCCGGGTTCTCCTCGTTCACGATCAGGCCGGAGGAGATGCCCGCGACGGGCGACTTGATCGGCACGCCGGCGTCCATCAGGGCGAGGGTGCTCGCGCACACGGAGCCCTGCGACGTGGAGCCGTTGGACATCAGGATCTCGGAGACGAGGCGGATCGCGTACGGGAACTCCTCCTCGGACGGGATCACCGGCACGAGCGAGCGCTCGGCGAGCGCGCCGTGGCCGATTTCGCGGCGTCCGGGGGAGCGCGGCGCCTTGGCTTCGCCGACGCTGTAACCCGGAAAGTTGTAGTGGTGCATGTAGCGCTTCTCCTCGATCGAGTCGAGGCCGTCGAGGCGCTGCACGTTGGAGAGCGGGCCGAGGGTGACGGACGTCATGACCTGCGTCTGGCCGCGCTCGAAGAGGCCGGAGCCGTGCACGCGGGGCAGCAGGCCGACGGCGGCGGTCAGCGGGCGGATCTGGTCGATCGCGCGGCCGTCGACGCGGCGGTGCTCCTTGAAGAGGTACTCGCGGACGACCTTCTTCTCGAGCTTGTAGATCGCGTCGCCGACGCGGCCCGCCCAGTCGGGGTCGATCGACTTGACGTGCTCGAGCGCTTCGGCGGTGAGCTTCGCGACGTTGGCGTCGCGGACGCTCTTGTCGTCGGAAAGGACGGCCTCGCGCATGCGGCCGTAGGCGAACGCCTTCACGGCGTCGAAGAGCTCGGCGGGGACGTCCATGGACGTGTAGGCGAACTTCGGCTTGCCGATCTCGCGCACGATGCCGTCGATGAACGCCACGAGGTCCTGGATCGCCTTGTGGCCCTCGATGATCGCGTCGAGCATCGTCTTCTCGTCGACTTCCTTCGCGCCGGCCTCGATCATGACGACCTTCGACGCGGTGGCGGCGAGGGTCACGTACATGTCGCTGGCCTCGCGCTCGGCCTCGGTCGGGTTGATCACGACCTTGCCGTCGACCAGGCCCAGGATCACGCCGCCGATCGGCCCGTTCCACGGGATGTCGGAGGTGGCGACCGCGACCGAGGTGCCGATCATCGCGGCGATCTCGGGCGAGCAGTCCTGGTCGACCGACAGGACCAGGTTCACGCAGACGACGTCGTTGCGCAGGTCCTTCGGGAACAGCGGACGGATCGGGCGGTCGATGTTGCGGGACGTGAGGACGGCGTTCTCGGACGGACGGCTCTCGCGCTTGATGAAGCCGCCGGGGATCTTGCCGACCGAGTAGAGCTTCTCTTCGTACTCGACGCTGAGGGGGAAGAAGTCGATGCCGTCGCGCGGCTTCGCGGAGGCGGTGGCGGAGGAGAGGACGACGGTGTCGCCGTAGCGCACGAGGCAGGAGCCGTTCGCGAACTGGGCGAGGCGGCCGGTCTCGATCGTGAGCGGACGGCCGGCGAGGGTGTACTCGAACTTGCGGTGCATGAATAGACCTCCTTCTTGAGGGTCGTTCGGAGTTCCGGACCCGGAAGGAAGCAGCTTGTAGATTCCGCGTCCGGACGGCCCCTCGCGTGCGGGCCGGGCGTGCAATCTACGATCTGCTTTCCGCCGGTCGCGGAAGGCGGGATTCGGGGGACCCGGAAAAGGCGGCGGACGTCCGGTCCGCCGCCTTCCCGGCGGGTCTCACTTGCGGAGGTTCAGCTTCTCGATGATCGCGCGGTAGCGGTCCATGTCGATGCGCTGCAGGTAGTTCAGGAGGCCGCGGCGCTGGCCGACGAGCATCAGCATGCCGCGCTGGGAGTGGAAGTCCTTCTTGTGGTCCTTGAGGTGGTCCGTGAGGTGGTTGATCCGCTCGGTCAGGAGCGCGATCTGGACCTCGGGGGAGCCGGTGTCGCCTTCGTGCAGCGCGTACTTCTGGATCGTCTCGGACTTGTCCATGCTTGTCCTATCTCCTTTTCTCTCTCGGACCATCGACCCCGTGGGTGGTCGGACGTTCCACGGACCGGGTCGGTGGCGTTCCAACAACGCAATCTATCACACGGATGCGGCTTTTGCAAATGCGCAGGGCACGTCAGCCGTAGACGTGCTCCCCGCCGCGGTCGCGGACGACCACGCGGTTCCGGCCGTCCGGGGAGCGTTCGACCCGGCCGACGCGCTTCGCCTCGATCCCGTGCCGCGCGGCGGCGTCGATCACCGCGGAGGCGTCGGCGGGGTCGCAGTACGCCTCCAGGCGGTGCCCCATGTTGAAGACCTTGTACAGCTCGGCCTCCGAGATGCCGCCCGACGCGCGGATCGCCTCGAAGAGCGGCGGCCTGGGGAACAGCGCGTCCTTCACGTAAATCAGCCCCTCGCCGAAGTCGCGGCACTTCTGCTGGCCGCCGCCCGTGCAGTGGACCAGTCCGTGCACCGCGCCGGGCAGGGCGCGCAGGACGTCGCGCACGACCGGGAGGTAGGTCCGCGTGGGCGACAGGATCGCCTCGCCGACGGACAGGTCCGATCCGGGCAGCCGGTCCTCGAGGCGGAAGCGCCCGCAGTAGGCGTCCCCGGGAGCGAGCGTCTCGGAGACGCTCTCCGGGTACTTCTCCAGGTACTCGCGCCGCAGGAGCAGGTGCCGCGCGGCCGTGAGGCCGTTCGAGCCCATCCCCGAGTTCGCCTTGTCTTCGTAATGGGCCTTCCCGGTCGAGGAGAGGCCGACGATCGCGTCGCCCGGGCGGATGCGCGAAGCGGCAATGACATCCTGCCGTCTCATCCGCACGACGATCGTGGAATCGACGATCAGGGTCCGCACGAGGTCGCCGACGTCGGCGGTCTCCCCGCCCGTCATCTCGACGTCGATCCCGAGGTCCTGCAGGCGGGCGATCGTGCGGCGGTAGCCGTCGATCACGGCCGCGACGCAGGCGCCGTCGATGCGGTGGGAATTGCGCCCGATCGTGTTGGAGAGCCGGAAGCCGCCGACGGCGCCGATGCAGGCGAGGTCGTCCGTGTTCATCACGACGGAGTCCTGCGCGAGGCCCGCGAACCAGGCCGGGTCTCCCGTCTCGCGATACATCAGGTAAGCGGCGGAGGACTTCGTGCCGGCGCCATCGGCGTGCACCGCCGCGCACCAGGCCGGATCCCCCGCGAGATCCTCCACCACCTTGCAGAAGGCGCCGGGGGACAGGCCCTGCGGCTGCCCCTCCACCGCTTTCTTGACGTCGTCCTTCGTCGGGGACACGCCCCGGCGCAGATAGGCCTCGTCCGTCATCCTTCCTCCCCGCCGTCCCTTCCGGCGGAAGGCCGCTTTCCGAGCGGACCTGTAAGCCGGGTTCTGTCTTGGACAGCCATCTGTCTACGCCGGCCGTCACCGACCGGCTCCAGCCACCTCCCCGGGACGGGCGGGCCACCCTTGTCCCTCCGCGGTGTTGCTCCAGGTGGGGTTTGCATAGCCGACGCGTCGCCGCGCCGCTGGTGAGCTCTTGCCTCGCCTTTCCACCCTTGCCGGCCTTCCGGCCGGCGGTATCTCTCTGTTGCACTCTCCTTGAAGTCGCCTTCACCGGGAACTGCCCGGCACCTTCGCCCTATGGAGCCCGGACTTTCCTCGCGCGGGGCCTTTCGGCGCTCCGCCCGCGGCTGTCCGGTCCGCTCGGAAAGCCTAATCAGCATAATGCAGCCCATCGATGCGGTCAATCAGCGCCCTCCGTTCCGCGGCCGCCGCGGCGTCCTCGGGGTCCGGGGACGCCGAGAGCCCGCGCGCCTCCTTCTCGAGCCGGCGCCGCAGCGCGGCGGCGTACGCGCGGAATCCGTCGGGACGCCGGGCGAGGAGGTCGCGGCCCAGCCAGCGCTCGAGCAGGTCGAGCGGCGGAGGCGGCGGATCCCCGGGGCGCAGGGAGCGGACCTGCAGGACGGCGTACAGGCGGCCTCCGTCCTGCGCGAGCGCCTCGCGTCCGATGAGGTAGCCCGCCCCGTCGAGGAAGGCGCGGAGCTCGGCGAGGCCGCGCATCGGCTGCAGCACGAGCGCGGCGGCGGCGCGGGCGGACGCTTCGCCGCGGCGGAGGATCGCGGCCGTCTCCGCTCCGCCGAGCCCCGCCACGACCACGACGTCGCCGGCCTCCGGAACGAGGCCGTCGAGGCCGTCGGCGCATTCGATCGCGATCCGGTCGGACAGGCGCGCGCGGCCGACGTTGCGGCGGGCGACGGCGACCGGCCCCTCGCGCAGGTCCCGCGCCAGGGCGCGCGCGCAGCGACCCTCGGCGACGAGCGCGATCGGCAGCAGCGCGTGGTCCGTCCCGACGTCGACCACGCGGCCGCAGGCCGGCACGAGGTCCGCGACGGCGCGGAGGCGGGGCGGCAGCGAGGGGACGCCCACGGCGATCCGCTCCGGGCTAGTCCAGGTAGTCCTTCAGCTTCTTGCTGCGGCTGGGGTGGCGCATCTTGCGCAGCGCCTTCGCCTCGATCTGGCGGATGCGCTCGCGCGTGACGTTGAACTCGCGGCCGACTTCCTCGAGCGTCCGGGCGCGGCCGTCGTCGAGGCCGAAGCGGAGCCGCAGGACCTTCTCCTCGCGGGTCGTGAGGCCCTTCAGGACCTCCATGAGCTGCTCCTTGAGGAGCGTGAAGGCGGCCTGGTCGGCCGGCGACGGCGCGTCCTCGTCGGGGATGAAGTCGCCGAGGTGGCTGTCCTCCTCCTCTCCGATCGGCTTCTCGAGGGAGACGGGCTCCTGGGAGATCTTCATGATCTCCCGGACCTTGTCGACGGTCATGCCCATCTCCTTGGCCAGCTCGTCGGCTTCCGGTTCCCGGCCGAGCTCCTGGATCAGCCCGCGCTGGACGCGGAT